>NZ_JBEZXU010000001.1:263865-302599 GCF_040638175.1 Actinoplanes sp. NPDC026670 | reverse complement strand
ATCGGGGAGTACCGATGAAGGCCGCAGATCGGGGAGTACCGATGAAGGCCGCAGATCGGGGAGTACCGATGAAGGCCGCAGATCGGGGAGTACCGATGAAGGCCGCAGATCGGGGAGTACCGGTGAAGACTGCGCATCGAGGAGTCCCGCTGAAGACTGCGGATCGGGGAGTGCCGGTGAAGACGAAGGTGAAGATCGCTGCGGTGATGGTGACGGCCGGGCTGGCCGTCACCGGGTGCGGCACCCCCGACGAGGCGCCACGACCGGTGTCGGCCGAGGCGACCGCCGTGGTGCCCAGGCCGCTGAACGTGCAGGACCCGGCCGAGATCCCGAGCGCGCCGGCCGCACCGACCTGCGATCCGCGGGCCAGTCTGCGGCCGCCGGCGACGATGCCGCAGCCGGGCAGCATGCCGGCGAACACCACGATGGCGGACATCGAGCAGCGCGGCCGGCTGGTCGTCGGTATCGACCAGAACGCGTACCTGTTCGGGTTCCGTGATCCGGGCACCGGTGAGCTGGTCGGCTTCGAGATCGACTTCGCCCGGGAGATCGCGCGGGCGATCTTCGGCGATCCGGCGAAGGTGCAGTTCCAGGCGATCACCACGGCCGAGCGGATCCCGAAGCTGCAGAGCAAGGAGGTCGACCTGGTCATCCGGACCATGTCGATGACCTGCGAGCGCTGGCAGCAGGTGTGGTTCTCGTCCGAGTACATCCCGTCCCGGCAGCGGCTGCTGGTCC
Organism: Actinoplanes sp. NPDC026670; assembly: GCF_040638175.1. Taxonomy (NCBI): domain Bacteria; kingdom Bacillati; phylum Actinomycetota; class Actinomycetes; order Micromonosporales; family Micromonosporaceae; genus Actinoplanes; species Actinoplanes sp. NPDC026670. The sequence goes on along the minus strand of NZ_JBEZXU010000001.1, from coordinate 301,861 downwards.
GTAAGGCCGACAAGGTCAAGGACTTCGCGGACCTGCGCGGGAAGAAGGTCTGCGCCACCCGGGGCAGCACCAGCATCGTGACGATCGCCGCGCAGCCGCACAACCTGATCCCGGTGAGCACCGACAGCACCCTGGACTGTCTGGTGCTGCTCCAGCAGGGGCAGGTGGACGCGGTCTCGACGATCGACATCCTGCTGGCCGGGCTGGCCGCGCAGGACCCGACGACCGAGGTGACCGGGCAGCCGGTGTCCGACGAGCCGGCCGGGATCGGCATCCCGAAGGGCCAGGACGACATGACCCGGTTCGTGAACGGGGTGCTGGAGAAGATGCGGGCCGACGGCACCTGGACCCGCATCTACGACAAGTGGCTCAAGGCCCGGCTGGGACCGGCCACTCCACCGGCGCCGGTCTACCGGAATTGACGACTCCGCTGGTAGACGGCTTGGACTACCCTGACGCAGCCGGTCGGTGACCGGCCTGAACTCAAGAAGGACGGCCGTGCTGACCGCGACTGTGGTGTTCCTGGTGATCGGCGGCCTGGCCGTCGCGGTCCTGGCGCTGGCACTGCTCGGCGGCGAGTTGCTGCACCTCGGCCATCCGGAGGCGGGCGGGCCGGTGTCGACCGAGGTGGCGGCCGGTTTTCTCGGGGCGTTCGGGTTCGCCGGAGCCGCTGCGGCGGAACTGTTCGACGCCCGTACCCCCGCGTTGATCGCCATCGCGGCGGTCGTCGGCGCGCTGGCCGCGGTGCCCGCCGCATGGCTCGCGTGGCGCCTGTCCCGGGCGGCGCGCAACATGCGCACCGACGCCACCCCGCAGCGGCAGCATCTGGTCGGCTCGATCGGCGTGGTCGTCACGCCGGTCCCGGCCGGCACGGGTTACGGCGAGGTGCGGGTCCGGCTGGGCGGGCAGCCGGTGAAACTCAACGCGCGCGCCGACCGTGCCATCCCCGCTGGGGCCCAGGTCTTCGTGATCGAGGCGCCCAGCGACACAAGTGTCGTAGTGGAAGAGACCGGAGCATAAATGTCTGGATTGTTGATCGCGATCGGCGGCGGTGTGCTGCTGGTCGTGCTGCTCGTGGTGTTCATCCTGTCCCGGATCAAGGTGGCCGGGCCCAACGAGGCGTTCATCATCACCGGCCGCAAGGGCAAGACGACGCAGGGCCTGGACGGCAGCAGCAGCACCGACATGTCCGGCCAGAAGGTCGTCATGGGCGCGTCGGTGTTCGTGCTGCCGGTCGTGCAGAAGTTGCAGTCGCTGGACCTGTCCAGCCGCCGCATCGACGTCGGCATCAAGGGCGCGGTGTCGAAGCAGGGCATCCGCGCCGAGCTGCACGGTGTGGCGATCGTGAAGGTGGGCGGCACCGAGGACGCGATCCGCGCGGCCGCCCAGCGGTTCCTGCACCAGCAGTCGGAGATCGAGGACTTCACCCGTGAGGTGCTGGCCGGCGCGCTGCGGTCGATCGTCGGCCGGCTCACCATCGAGGAGATCATCCGGGACCGGGCGGCGTTCGCCAGCGCGGTCGCCGAGGAGGCCGAGCACTCGATGACCAACCAGGGTCTGGTGCTCGACACGTTCCAGTTGCAGGACATCCTGGCCGAGGGCTCGTACCTGCAGGACCTGGGCCGCCCGGAGGCGGCACGCGTGCTCAAGGACGCGGCCATCGCCGAGGCCCGGGCCCGGCAGGCCGCCGAGCAGGAACGGCTGCTGGCCGAGGAGGCGATCGCCGAGGCGAACCGGAACCTGGCGCTGAAGCAAGCCGGCATCCAGGCCGAGATCGACGCGGCGAAGGCCCAGTCGGCGGCGGCCGGCCCGCTGGCGCAGGCCGAGCGGGACCAGAAGATCCTCGCCGAGCAGCAGAAGGTGGCCGAGCAGAACGCCGAGCTCAAGCAGCGTCAGCTGGACACCGAGGTGCGCAAGCCGGCGGACGCCGCCCGGTACCGGGTGGAGCAGGAGGCCGAGGCGGCCCGTAGCGCCGCGGTTCTGCACGCCGACGCGCAGCGGCAGGCCACCATCGCCGGCGCGCAGGCGCAGGCCGAGCAGGCCCGCCTGACCGGTGAGGGTGAGCGGGCCCGGCGTGCCGCGCTGGCCGAGGCGCACGCGATCGAGGGCGCCAAGGAGGGTGAGGCGGAGCAGCGGCGGCGTACCGCGATCGCCGAGGCGATCGAGCGGGAGGGCTCGGCCGAGGCCGCGGCGATCCTCGCCAAGGGCCAGGCCGAGGCGGAGGCGATGGCCAAGAAGGCCGAGGCGTTCGCGGCGTACGGCGACGCGGCCGTCATCGACCTGCTGGTGAAGGTGCTGCCGCAGGTCGTCGAGGCGGCCAGCGCGCCGCTCGGCAACGTCGACAAGCTGACCGTCATCTCGACCGACGGGGCGACGTCGCTGACCAAGTCGGTGGCCGGCAACGTGGCGCAGGGTCTCCAGATCGGCACCGACCTGACCGGCATCGACCTGACCGGGCTGCTGGCCCGGCTCGGCGGTTCGAAGGTGAACGGCGACCAGCCGGCCGTCGAGGGCAAGATCCAGAACTGAGTGGGCTCACCCGGCCGGCAGGCACTTGCCGGCCGGGTTGTTCTCCAGCCGGAGCTGGGTGAAGTCGGTTCCGGCGAGTTTGAAGGCGAACACCAGCCGGTCCCGGCGGCAGGTCTTGCTGTCGTCGTCGATGGCGTGGCCGTTCGCCTTGATGATGATCTCCCCGGCCTGGACCTCGACGCCGGTGACCCAGGGCCGGCGCAGTTCGGCGGTGGGGCTGCTGAGCAGCGGCTGATCGATCCGCCAGGGCCGCTGGGCCGGCGACGAGCCGTCGAAGACCTCGACCGTCGAGCTTTCGCAGGCACGGGCGACGAGCGCGTCGGCGATGCTGTCGCCTGTCACGTCGGCGGTCACCACCTGCTGGATGACCGGCTCTTTCGACTTGTCCGCGCACGGGAGGACGAAGGTGTCCCAGTCGGCGTCCTTGCCGGCACCCGCGAGGTTGCCGACCGGTCCTTCCGCCTCGGGCGGCTCCGACACCGACGGCGAGGGCGACGGCGACGGCTCCGCCTCATGGGACGTGCAACCGGCGAGCAGGATCAGCGCCACAAATGGGACAAACCTCATGAATCATAGACTAGGGGTGAGGACCAGTCCGCTCGTCGGAACGCCGGTTCCCGCGGTGACCAGCACCGGGCCGTCCCCCGGCACCTGATTGACCGCGGTGCCGCGGATCTGGCGGACCGCCTCGGCGATCCCGTTCATGCCGTGGATGTAGGCCTCCCCCAACTGCCCGCCGTGCGGATTCACCGGCAGCCGGCCGCCCATCTCGATCCCGCCGCCGGCGATCAGATGCCGGGCCTCACCCCGGCCACAGAAACCGAGTTCCTCCAACTGCATGAGGACGTACGGGGTGAAGTGGTCATACAACACAGCCGTGCGGATGTCGTCCGGCCGGAATCCCGACCGCTGCCACAACTGCCGGGCCACCACCCCCATCTCCGGCAGCGCGCCCATCTCCGGCCGGTAGTAGCTGGTCATCACGAACTGGCCGGGCCCACTGCCCTGTGCCGACGCCGCGACCACCGCCGGCGGCCGGGCCAGGTCACGCGCCCGTTCCAGCGAGGTCACCACCACGGCGACCGCCCCGTCGCTCTCCTGGCAGCAGTCGAGCAGCCGCAACGGCTCGGCGATCCACCGGGACGCGCGATGGTCGTCGAGGGTGATCGGCCGCCCGTGGAACCACGCGTGCGGGTTGGTCGACGCATGCTTGCGGGCCGCCACGGTGACCCGGCCGAAGTCGTCGGCGGTCGCGCCCGAGTCGTGCAGGTAGCGGCGGGCCACCATGGCGACCTGCGCGGCCGGGGTGGCCAGGCCCATCGGCGCGTGCCAGCCGGTGTCCGGGTCGGGCGACGCGAAGGCCTGCCCGAAACGGCGGCCGGACCGCTCGTTCAGGGCCCGGTAGCAGACCACCACGTCGGCCAGTCCCGCGTCGACGGCGAGGACCGCCTGCTGCACGACCGCGCACGCGGCGCCTCCGCCGTACCCGATCCGGGTCAGGAAGGTCAGCTCACCGATGCCGAGCTCGCGGGCGACGGCGATCTCGCTGTTGTTGTCCATGGTGAACGTGACCAGGCCGGACACGTCGGCGGGGCGCAGGCCGGCGTCGTCCAGGGCCGCCCGGATCGCCTCCACGGCCAGGCGCAGCTCGCTGCGGCCGGAGTCCTTGGAGAACTCGGTGGCGCCGATCCCGGCGATCGCGGCGGTCACGACTCCACCTGCACGGTTCCGGTCACGTGCACGCCGGTCGCGGTGCGGCCGATCACGTCGACCCGGTCGCCGAACACCTGGCCGGTGAAGGTCAGGGTGTCGTAGGCGAGGCACGGCGTACCCAATCGGATCCTGATGCCCTTGATCGTCGTCCCGGCGCCGAGCCGGTCGGTGACGAAGCGCTGGACCAGGCCGGTGGTGGTGAGGATGTTGACGAAGATGTCGGTGCCGCCGAGGCGGACGGCGGCGTCCCGGTCGTGGTGGACGTTCTGGAAGTCGCGGGTCGCCAGCGCCGTGCTGACGATCAGGGTGGGGGTGACGTGCAGCTCCCACGGATCGAGGGTGGGCACGTCGGGGCGCCAGACCGGCAGCCCGCCGTCGAACGTGACGCGCACCGGGTCGCCGATCTCCGGTCGCGGGCCGCGGTATTCGGCGACCATCCGGACGCCTTCCTCAAGATCGACAAGCCCGATGGTGTACGGCGAACGCCGCCCCGGAACCGGCGGATGATGGTGGACGACGTAGCTGTGGATGGTGCCGGCGCCGGTGGCCACGGTGTGCTCCTGCTTGACGGCGCCGCAGGCGGGGCAGGCCGGGCCGGGCGGGTGGCGGAGGGTCCCACACTCGCCGCAGCGCTGGATCCGGAGTTCGCCGTCGTTCACGCCCGCCCAGAAGAACGCGTTGTCGGCGGTGATCACCGGCTGGATCGGCTCGGCTTCTGCGGCATTCACCTTTTGTTGCGGCTTATAGCGCAATATCCGAAATTTCATCTCGGCGACTACTTCATCCCCCACCAGCCACCTCGTCAGAGTGGTGATGAACCAACCCTCACCCAGCGAGGTCCGCTTCGGCCCGACCACCGATTCCAGCCGGCTGCGGACGGTCACCTCTTCGCCGACCCGCAGATATCGGTGATAAGCCTGTTCGGAGTCGGTGGCAACCACGGCCGTATATCCCGATTTCTCGCACAGATCGGACACCGCTTGCAATGGGTCGTCGAGTGACGGAGGCGCCAGACCGCGCATCGTCCAGACCTGGATCATCGCGGGCGGCGCGGTCCCGTCGCTCTCGTAGCGCGGATTCGCGTCCCCCATCGCCTCCAGCCAGGACCTGATCATCGGCTGGTTGACCGGATCCCGCCCGGGCTTGGCCGGGGTCTCCCCCGCCTCGATCAGCCGCTGCGCCGCTTCTGTGATCATCCGCACCTACCTCGGGACTCTCGGCAGGCCCAGGCCCGCGCTCGCGATGATCTCCCGCTGGATCTCGTTGACCCCGCCGCCGAACGTCAGCACCAGATCCCGCCGCTCGTGCACGTCGAGCCAGTCGAGCAGCTCAGCGGTCGCCGGATCGCCCGGATCGCCGTGCCGCGCGACCACCTCGGACAGCTCCTTCCCGAGCCGCAGCAGCCGCTCGGACGAGAAGACCTTCGTCGCCGAGGCGTCGGCCGGACTCGGCGCGTCCCCGGCGACCTGCCAGTTGAGCAGCTCGTTCACGCGGCGCGCGGCGTGGGTCCGGGCCAGGGCGCGGCGGACGTCCGCATGCTTTTCCAACCCTCCGGCGTACGCCCAATCGCGCACCCGATCGAACAGCGCCCCCATCCGCCCGGCCGGCCCCAGCATGACCCGCTCGTGGTTGAGCTGGGTGGTGATCAGCCGCCAGCCGTCGCCCTCACCGCCGACCCGCCGCGCGACGGGCACCCGAACCCCGCTCAGGTAGGTCGAGTTGACGTGATGCGTGCCGTCGCAGGTGATGATCGGCGTCCACGAGTACCCCGGATCCCGGGTGTCCACGATCAGGATCGACAGCCCGCGGTGCCGTTGTGCCGACGGATCGGTCCGGCAGGCCAGCCACAGGAAGTCCGCCTCGTGCGCCCCGGTCGTGAACGTCTTCTGCCCGTCCACCACGTACTCGTCGCCGGCCCGCACCGCCCGGGTCCGCAGCGCCGCGAGATCGGTGCCCGCCTCCGGCTCGGTGTAGCCGATCGCGAAGTGCAGGTCCCCGGCCAGGATCCGCGGCAGGAACTCGCGCCGCTGCTCCTCGGAACCGTGCGCGAGCAGCGTCGGCGCGACCGTCTGCAACGTCACCGCGGGCAGCGGCACGTCGGCGCGGGCCGCCTCGTTGACGAAAATCTGCTGCTCGGCGGGGCCACGTCCGCGTCCGCCGTACTCCTCCGGGAATCCGAGCCCCAGCCACCCGTCGCGACCGAGGCGGGACACCAGGTCGCGAAACGCGGCGCCATGCCGTTCCCGCAACAGCACGACCCGCTCCGCGGGAGTCAGGACCTTGCTGAGGTACGACCGGAGCTCGTCCCGCAGTCTCGTCTGCTCGCCGGTCAGTTCGATGAACACAGGCGCTCTCCCAGCACGGTCAGCCGGTACTCGCCGCCGCCGAGGAACCGGACCAGATCCCGGATCAGCGCGGTGTGCCGGTGCAGCGGGTAGTCGACCGACAGCCCGAGGCCGCCGTGCAGGTGGTGACAGGTGCGAGCCGCGGGCGGGGCCTCGGCGGTGAGCCACTGGGCGGCGATGTCGAGGTCGTCACCGGCGTCCCGGCCGGTGCTCAGCCGCCAGACCGCGCTGGTCACCGCCAGGTGCAGGGTGCGGCCGGCCACGTAGACGTCGGCGATCTGCTGCGCGACGGCCTGGAAGGTGGCGAGCGGCTTCCCGAACTGCTCCCGCGTCCGCACATGCTCCGCGGTCAGTGCCAGCGCTCCGGCGAGGGCCCCGTCCCCGAGCGCACACGCCCCGGCGATCGCGAACCGATGCAGGTCAGCGTGACAGTCCGCCCCGGCCTGCTCCCCCACCGCGCCGCCGCGTTTCTCCGCTGCGCCGCCGCCCAGCTGTTGTGCCGGGGCGCTGTTCAGGTACAGGATGCCGCCGGTCAAGGTGGCGCCCGGGCCCGCCGGATCGATGATCACCACGGCTGGGCCGGCCACGGTGACCAGGAGCCGGTCGGCGGTGGGGACGCCGGTCTTCACGCCGGTGACCGTCCCGTCCGGACCGAACGTGGTGCGGGGCGCGGCCGGCAGCGGATCACCGGGCTCGGCGACGGCGGCGCCGAGCGTGTGGCCGGTGAGCAGTTCGTCCTGTTGCGCCGGGGTGCCCCAGCGGGCGACGGTCAGGACCCCGAGCGCCAGATGCTGAAGGGCCGGGACGTCGACGGCACGACGGCCGATCTCGGTGAGCACGAGCGCGGTCTCCAGCACACCGAGCCCGGCCCCGCCGAGACGTTCCGGAACGGCGAGCGTGAGGAGCCCGGCCTGCCCCAGATCGGCCCACGGCTTGTCGGATCCGTCGAGCACCTCGGCCGCCAGACGGGTGATCGCCTCCTGCGTCTCGTCCAGCCGAAAATCCATGAGACTGATTAGAACATGTTTCAGTTTGTGCTCGCCAGCGCCCGCCGACACGGGGACGCAACGCGACGTTGCTAGGCTTGATTCACCGGAAAGGGGCGACCATGGCAGCAGCGAGAACGAGTACCACAACGCGCAGCGCTCTCGCGGGCGCTGAGGTCGAGCAGGGTTCGGCCGCGCAGCGCGATCGGCGGCGGCGGATCCTGGAGGCGACACTCGCGCTGGCGTCCAAGGGTGGTTACGACGCGGTCCAGATGCGCACCGTCGCGGAGCGTGCGGGGGTCGCCCTGGGCACGCTCTACCGCTACTTCCCCTCGAAGATCCACCTGCTCGTCTCGGCGCTGGCCTCCGAGTTCGAGACGATCCAGGAGAAGCTCGGGCGCAAACCCATTCCAGGCGATACTCCGTACGATCGGATGATCTTCGTCCTGGGCCGGATGACCCGGGCCATGCAGCGGGAACCGTTGCTCGCCGAAGCCATGACGCGGGCCTTCATGTTCGCCGACCCGTCGGCGTCGGCCGAGGTCAACGCGGTGGCGCGGCTGATGGAGGAGATGTTCACCCGTGCGATGCACGAGGGCGACGACGTCGAGCCGTCGGCCGACGACCGGGCGAAGGCCCGGGTGATCGGCGACGTCTGGCTGTCCAACCTGGTGGCGTGGGTGACCCGCCGGGCCTCGGCCAACGACGTGGTCAACCACTTGGAGCTGGCCACCCGCCTGCTGCTCCACTGAAACGTGCCGACCTGCGGTTCGAGACGCACCGCAGCACGGCACACGACGGCCGCACGCGGACAGCGTGCCGGCCTGCGGTTCGGATTGCGCCGCAGGCCGGCACGCTGGGTCAGGCGATCAGGGCGGTCAGTTTCTCCAGGGCCTGCTTGGCGGCGGGGCCGGCTTGCTTCTCCAGCATGGCGGCCATCGGGCCGTTCAGCGCCGGGCCGGCGAACTCCATCTCGTAGGTGATCTTCGAGCCGGCGCCGTCGGGTTCGATCAGGAAGCGGTTCTTGGCCTTGACGCCCATCGGGCCGTCGCCGGCGGTCTCGAAATGGCTCGGGGCGTCCGCGGCGACGACCTTCCAGGCCATCTCGGCGGGCATGCCCATCAACTTCACCTTCTGTTTGTACGTGGCGCCCTCCGTCACCGCGGCCGGCAGGTCACCAGTGAAGCCCTGGTGCATGCTGTTCCACTCGGGGGTCCGGGGCAGGTCGGTGATGACCTGCCATACCTTGTCGGGCTCGGCCGCTGAGTTCGCCGAGACGCTCACCTTGGGCATTCTGACTCCTCCTGTTGAGCGCGGATGTCGCGGGCGGATCCTGAAGACGGGTTGTCGAGGGCGGGCGGCTGGAAGGCGGGTCTCAGGTGCCGGCCGCGATGTCGAGGCCGGCCACGTGGCCGAAGGTCATCGCCGGGCCAAGGGTCGATCCGGCGCCGGCATAGCTGTGGCCCATGACTGCGGCGCTGGCATTGCCTGCCGCGTACAGGCCGGGGATGACCGTGCCGTCCGGGCGCACCACGCGGGCGCGGGCGTCGGTGACCAGGCCGCCCTTGGTGCCGAGGTCGCCGGGCACGATCTTGAAGGCGTAGTAGGGCGGCAGCCAGAGCGGCGCCAGACACGGGCTGGGCAGGTTGGTGGGGTCGGCGAAGTAGGCGTCGTACACGCTGTCGCCCCGGTGGAAGTCGGGGTCGCGGCCGGCCCGCGCCTGCCCGTTGAACCGGCTGACCGTCGCACTGAGCGCCGCCGCCGGCACCCCGATCTTGGCGGCGAGGCCGGCCAGCGTCCAGTCCTTGACCAGGGCGCCGGACGTGTACCAGTCGTCCGGGTAGGGCAACATCGGAGCGAGGTCCTTGAACAGGTACCGGTTCCGGTAGTCCTGGTCGGTGATCATCCAGCAGGGGATGTGGCCCTTCTGGTACATGGTGTGCACGACGTCGCTGTAGGGCGCGGCCTCGTTGACGAACCGTTTGCCGGCCTGGTTGACGAAGACGGTGCCGGGCAGGGTCCGCTCGGACAGACAGAACCAGGGCTCGCCGGGCAGCGGGATCATCGGCCCCCACCAGGCGTCGTCCATCAGCCCGAGGGCGGCTCCGGCCCGTTCGCCCGCCTCGATGCCGTCGCCGGTGTTGGAGTCGGCGCCGATGGTCCAGTCGGTGCCGATCGGCGCGGCCTGGAACTGCTTGCGCATCCGCTCGTTGTGCTCGAACCCGCCACTCGCGACGACCACGCCGCGCCGGGCCCGGATCAGGGTCTCGGCGCCGTCGTGGGTGGCCAGCACCCCGGCGACCCGGCCGTTCTCGACGTGCAGGTCGAGCAGCGGGGTGTTCAGCCAGACCGGCACGCCGGCCGCGATCAGCCCGGCCCGCAGCCCACCGGCGAGCGCCTGGCCCATGGTGACCGGTTTCTGGCCCTGGGCGGCGGCCTGGAGGTAGCGCCAGACGATCTCGGAGGCGACGGCGAGCCCGCGGGGGTGCCTGGCGATCAGCGACAGCCACTTGTAGTCGACCGTGTAGACCACGGTTCCGGCCGGGCTGGCCTGGTAGGGGCCGTTGAGGTGGGCCAGTTCGTCACCGAGGACGTTGGCGTCGAGGGCCTTCGGCTCGATCGAGCGGCCGTTCGGCATGCCGCCGGCCAGCTCGGGATAGTAGTCGGGGTAGCCCTCCATCCAGGCGAACCGCAGCGGGGTCCACTTCTGGAGGTAGGCGATGGCGCGTGGGCCGTAGGTGAGGAAGGCCTGCCGCCGGGCGGCGGGCACCTCGGGGCCTACCACGGCGGCCATGTAGGTGTCGGCCTTGGCGAACGTGTCGGGTACTCCGGCGGCGAGCAGGACGTCGTTGTTGGGCACCCAGATCCCGGAGCCGGAACGGGCCGACGATCCACCGTAGACAGACGCTTTTTCGATGAGAACCGTGTTCAGCCCGGAACGGGCTGTGGTCAGCGCGGCCGTCATGCCGGCGGCGCCGGCACCCACCACGACCACGTCGTATTCCACGGTGACCGGCATGGCATCCCCATCCGCTGGGTCGTTTACCCCTCCGCAATAACTAGAACAGGTTATAGCAGTGTGATGAGATTCACTAGGTCCGATGGCGCCGCGTATAGCAGCCTGTTGCTGTGAGCGAGATCGAGAACGGCCATGGATTGCAGCGCCGCAGGGAGGCCATCACCGGGCTCGGCGACGCGCTGCGGCTGCTGATCGAACAGGCGACGGCCACCGAGGCGCCCACCGCGGAGTTGCTCCGGGCGGCCGAGCTGATCCGGCAGGCGGCGGCGCCGCTCGGCGAGCGGGTGCGGGGCCGGTTCGAGACCGCGTCCGCCGACGACCTGCTGGGCGGGGTGCGGCTCTACAACCCGGTGACCGGTGCGGGCAGCGCCTTCGCGCCGCCAATGGAGATCCACTCCGACGGTGACGTCGCGGTCGGCGTCTGCACGCTCGGCCGGGCCTTCGAGGGGCCGCCCAGTTTCGCGCACGGCGGGGTCAGTGCCATGCTGCTCGACCAGATGCTCGGCTACGCGTGCGGGGTCGCCGGCCACCCGGGCATGACCGTCCGGCTGGACACGGGTTATCGCGGGCCGGTGCCGCTCTACACGCCGTTGCGGCTGACGTCCCGGGTGGCCGGGATCGACGGGCGGCGGGTCACCGCGACCGGCACGATCGCCACCGCCGAGGCTCCCGGCGACGTGCTGGTCGAGGCGACGGGCGTGTTCGTGGCCCTGCGAGCCGAGCAGGCCCAGCGACTGTTCGGCCCGGTGATGGGCGAGGCCCGGTGACGGATGAAGCCCGGTAAGAGGCGAGGCCCGGCGACGGGCTGAGAAGCAGGTCTACTCGGGGACTCTGCGCATCAGGTTGTCGTCGACGAGGGTGGTGGCGCCGGTCCGGGCCAGCGCGCGTTCGCGCAGTTCCGGCGGGAGCCCGGCGCGCTCGGACAGCCACGTCACCCAGGCCGGCAGCAGGGCCAGCAGCTCGTCGGCGTCCTCCCGGTACTCGTCGCGGATCTGGTGCGACACCGACTCGACCCGGTGCGGGGAGCAGGTGTCGAACAGGGCCGGGGCGATCATCGGCCAGGAGTCGAACATCTCGGCGGCCAGCGCGTCCAGGTTGGCCGGCTCAGGCCCGTCGGCCCGCGTGCGCCACCACGTCACGAACCGTCCCGGGCCGAGGTCCAGCGCCGTCTCCGGCACATTCAGCGTGAGTACCGGCGGCAGGTCGAGGACCGCCTCGGCCAGACTGCGGCAACGGTGGTACTCGGTGAACTGCTCGGCCGACTCGCCGCCCAGCGCGGAGACCTCCTCCGGTTTCGGCAGCAGGTCGGCGAGCAAGCCGGAGTCGTCGATCCGGCGCCACGCCGTGCCACCCGCCGCGAACGCGCCCACCCCGACCTGCCACGCGGCCAGCGCCTCCTCGGGCGAGGCGTAGAAGCCGGCGTGCACCGTGACCGGGACGAAGGCGCACGCGTCGATGTCCCACAGGTACCAGCGGACCGGCCCCTCGGGCGTGGCGAACGGGGCGAGCACGGCGAACCGGCTGCCCCAGCGGTCCCGGGTCCAGCGGACCTCGCCGGCCACCTCGGGCGCCGGCGCGTCCAGCCCGGTCCGGTCCAGCGCCGTGGACGGCAGGATCGCGGCGAGAGCGGCCCGCACCCGCCGGGCCGGTTCGTCGTCGCCGGCGTCGTGCAGCACCCCGGCCAGCGCGTCGGTCAGGTGGTCGGGTCCCACGTACTCGTCGGACGGCAGTTCGCTGAGCACGGCGAGGAGCGGGCCGAGTCTGGCGCACAACTCGTCCGCCAGCGCGGTGCCGGTCTTCGGGGACGTCATCAGCTCGGCGGCCAGCGCCACGGCGTGCGGGCGGGCCAGTTCGAGCCGCATCGCCTGGCCCTGCTCGCGGCCTGCGGCGATCTCCGCCAGCGACTGTGACAGCCGGACCTGCCGGGTGTGCACCCGGCGGCGCTCGGCCCGGACTGCAGCGGCGGACTTGGCAGACTTCTTGCGTTTACGAGAGACCGGCACGGGCCGAGAATATGTGGCTCTCCCGGCCCGGGTCCTCCCGGCGTCACCCACACGGGCGTCAACGTCCGTCTTCTAACAGCGCTCCGGTTTCCACCCGTCCGAGCCGCGCAGGAACGCCTCGATCGTGCTGGATGCGGCCTGCTCGTCGGTCAGTTGTGGACGGTTCTCCGAGATCAGCGCGCCGGGGCCGTAGTTGTGGTACTCGGCGAAGCGGGCCTCCTGCCACGGCCACGTGCCGAAGTCGCTCCACGCGAGGTCGGGGATGTGGGTGCCGATCCACGACTGGCGGATGACCGTCTGGCCGATCGCGTTCGGGTCGTTGCTGGGGTGCCACGGGCGGCCCAGCAGGACGGTCCCGGCCGGGGCGTCCGAGGTGAACCGGCAGTGGTCGAAGAGCAGCCCGTGCGGGTTGGTGATGTCGGTGCTCGGGGCGGTGACGTAACCGTTCGGGGTGCTCCCCCGGTTCAGCGAGTGGACGCGGCACCTGTCGAACACCGCGGTGGCCCGGCCGAAGATGAAGTCGACGTCGCCCTCCACGTAGCAGTCGCGCAGGTAGACGCGGGCGATGACACCGGCGGCGCTGCTGTTGACGTAGAGGGTGTCCTGGTTGGCGAGGAACCGCACCCGCTCGAAGACCAGTTTGTCGGCCCGGGTCAGCACGGCGACCGCCTGCCGGTTGGTGATCTCCGGGTGGGCGGCCTCGTCGAACAGGTTGGCGAACGTCAGGTTCGACGCCCGGAACCCGGCGCCGTCCACTGTCACCGAGGCGCTGCCGGACGTGCCCCAGGTGCCGCCGGCGGGTTTGGGGGTGCCGTTGGCCCGGTCGTCGGCGATCACCACGTCCTCCGGGCGGCGGCCCAGCCCACGTAGCTCGATCAGGGTCTTGGCGGACGGGACGATCACCTGCCCGAGGTACGTGCCGGGGCGCACGCCGATGACGTAGGGCTCGGTCGCGCCGGCTGGGGCGGCGTCGATGGCCGCCTGGATTCCGGTGTGGTCACCGGTGCCGTCGCTCGCCACGATCAGCTCCGGCCGCCGTCCACCGGCGGAGGCCGGAGCCGGCACCAGGCCGGTGGCCACGATGCCGAGGCCTGAGGACATGCCAAGGAAGGTACGCCGTCGCATACCACTCTCCTACTTGACTATGGGGATTGCGCTGGGGGAAAGCGCTTTCCTCTGCACGTTAGGGCAGGCGTCCGGCAACGTCAACGAAATCTTCGAACCAGTGACACCGGTGGATAGGGTGGGGCGATGAGCGAACCGGTGACGCGAAGGGCCCTGTTGCTCGGTGCGGCGGGAGGGGCGGCCACCGCGGCCGTCGGGTCCCCGGCCGCCGCCGCAGTTCCACGCGTGGTGCGGGAGCTGGAGGAGAAGATCCGGGCCGGGATGGCCACCTACCGGGTCCCGGGCGTGGCCTACGGTCTGCGCTACCAGGGCCGCGACTACGTGGGCGGTTTCGGGGTCACGAACGTGTCCGCGCCGGAGCCGGTCGACGGCGACACCCTCTTCCGGATCGCCTCGACCACCAAGACCTTCACCGGTACGGCGATCATGCGCCTGGTCGATCGGGGCCGTCTCGATCTGGACCGGACGGTGCGCAGCTACCTGCCCGGGTTCCGCACCGCCGACGAGGCGGCGTCCCGGCGGGTCACCCTGCGGCAGGCGCTGAACCACAGTGCCGGCTGGCTCGGCGACTCGTTCGTGGACACCGGTGCCGGTGACGACGCGCTGACCCGCTATGTGGCGTCGATGGCCACGTTGCCGCAGCTCACCGAGCCGGGGCGGGTGTTCGCCTACAACAACGCGGCGATCGGGGTGGCCGGGCGGGTCCTGGAGGTCGCGACCGGGCGGGTCTACGAGGATGCCCTGCGATCACTGGTGCTCGACCCGTTGAGCCTGCGGCAGAGCGCGTTCACGCCTCAGGCTGTTCCGGGCGCTCGGGTAGCCGTACCGCATGGATTTGATCTTGAAGGGAATGTCGTGGCCGTGCCGGAGGCGCTGGCCATTCCGCGGAGCCTGCATTCCTTCGGTGGGTTGTTCTCCAGCGCGCGTGACCAGCTGCGGTGGGCCCGCTATCACCTCGGTGACGGTGCGCCGCTGCTGACCCGGCGGTCGTTGCGGGCCATGCGGTGGCGCCCGGGGCCGGCCGGGATGTTGTTCGTGGAGATCGACGGGGCCGGGGTGAGCTGGATGCTGCGGCCCAGCGCGGAGGGGCCGCGGATCATTCAGCACGGCGGTGACCTGGGCGGGCAGCATTCCGGGTTCCTGTTCGTGCCGGAGCGGGATTTCGCGCTGACCGTGCTGACCAACTCGGAGGGTGGCCCGGCGCTGCTGGCCGAGCTGTTCGCCGGCGACTGGGCGCTGAGCCGGTTCGCCGGTCTGCACAATCTGCCGGCCCGGCCGCGCCTGGTGTCCCCGGCGGAGCTGGCGCCCTACCAGGGACGTTACGTCGCCCAGCAGGTCGGTGTGGACGGCACGACGGCGTCCATCGAGCTGGAGCTGGCCGGCGCCGGCGGGCGGCTGAGCGCGCGGGTCGGCGGGCAGGAGGCGCTGGTGCTGCCGTTCTACCGGCGCGACCGGGTGCTGGCCTGGGAGCCGGACGGATCGGACACCCACACCCGGGGCGACTTCGTGCGAGACCAGGACGGCTCGGTGGGCTGGTTCCGCTTCGGCGGCCGGCTGTTCCGGCGTCATCCGCTCGGCTCTGCGGCGGCGCTGCGCAGCGTGCCGGCCACGATCGTGCCCGGCACGCTGCCGTACCCGCTGTCTACGACACCAGCTTGAGGTCCTTGCCGTCGGCCTTGAGCAGCAGGAACTTCGGGACCACCCGGGTGCCGTCGTCGTTGAAGGTCATCGGGCCGGACAGCCCGGTGTAGTCGGTGTCGCCCAGCGCGGTGCGGATCGCCTCGCGGTCGGTGCTCCCGGCCCGTTTGATCGCCTCGACCGCCACCATCACGGCGTCGAAGGCCTCGGCGGTCGACGGGCCGGGGTCGACGCCGTACGCCGCCTTGTACCGTTCCGACCAGCCCTTCAGCTCCGGCATGAACTCGGGCACGAGCAGCGCCGTTCCGTACACGTCGCGGCTCTCGGTCGCGGTCAGGTTCTCCAGCAGCGGCCCGTCGGTGGCGCCGTCGCCGACGACGATCCGGCCGGTGAACCCCTGTCCCCGCAGGTCCTTGATCAGCTGGTTGGCCTCGCCGTAGTAGCCGGTGTAGTAGACGATGTCGGCCTTGCTGCCGATGATCGACAGCGCGGTGCGCCGGTAGTCGCCGGCGCCCTGGCTCAGTTTCAGCTCGCCGGCCACCTTCAGCTTGCCGGTCTTGCGGGCGTACTCGGCGGTCGAGTCGGCCAGGGTGAGCGGGAAGCTGGTGCCGTCGTGAACCACCGACAGTCTGGTTCCGCCGAGCTTCTTCATCCAGTCGACCGCGAACTCGGCCTCGGCGATGACCGTGCCGCAGATCAGGAACAGGCTGTTGTAGCCGGGTTCCAGCAGGTCGGTGGAGTTGGCCAGCGCGATGATCATCGGGATGCCGGCGTCGTGGAAGATCTTCAGGGTGGGCACCATGGCGCTGCTGCAGTAGCCGCCGACGAACGCCGCCACGTCCTTCTTGACCACGGTCTGCGCGGCGGTGACCGCGGTTCCGGGGTCACAGGCGTCGTCCTCGGCCACCAGCTCGACCTGCCGGCCGAGCACCCCGCCGGCCGCGTTGACCTCGTTGACGGCGAGTTTCGCGGCGTTGACCATCGCCTCGCCGGAGGAACTGTTGCGGCCGCTGATGGGCGCGAGGCTGCCGAGCCGGATGGGTTCGCCGGCGGCCGCCGAGGACCCACTCGTCGACGGGGTGGTGGCGTCCTCTCCGCCGCAGCCGGACAGGCCGGCCAGCAGCAGGAGAGCGGTCAGGACGGCGGCACTTGCGGGGCGTGACACGAGCGGCTCCGATCGGTGGTCTCTACGACCCGATCGACGTCGGCGCGCCAAACCTGAACGGGTTTCCTTGAACACGTGATCCGGCTGCCGACAGACAGGTTGTGTTGGGGTGGATACGTGGGCGAGGCCGCAGCCTGCTGATGACGGCGGCGCTGGCCGTCGTGCTGCTGGCCCTGGCCGGTTTCGTGCTCCAGGGCATGTTCAGCACCACCCAGGCGACCGAGGAGCAGAGCGACGCCCTGATCGTGGACATGAAGTTCACCGAGGCCCGGATCGCCGTCGCGATGCAGGAGGTGAACCTGCGCCACTACCAGGTCGAGCCGTCGGTGGCGGTACGCGGACGGTTCGACCAGATCGCCGCCGAGGCCGAGCGGAACCTCGCCGAGATCGCCGGCTCGGCCGACGAGCAGACCCGGGACGACGCGAAGCGCCTGCTGGCCGGGCAGATCGCGTACCGGGAACTGGCCGACGACCTGATCGCGAAGGTGGCCGACAGCGACCCGGACTTCATGGCGTTCGACAGGCTCCAGGTCACCCCGGCCTTCTACACGCTGCAGAACGACGTGGACGACGTGTCCCGGGCCTACCACGACTACGCCCAGCAGCAGGTGATCGCGCTCGGCAAACGGCAGGGCCGGCTGCTGGTCGGCACCGCGATGGGCTTCGGCGTCGGCCTGACCCTGGTCGCGATGATCATGCGGATGGTGCTCGGCTACCAGCGGCGGCTCGTCACCCAGGCCGCCGACAGCCGCCACCAGGCGCTGCACGACTCGCTGACCGGCCTGCCCAACCGGGCGCTGTTCCAGCGGGACCTGCAGAAGGCGCTGGCCCGGGACGGCCAGTCGGCGCTGATGATCATCGACTTGGACGGGTTCAAGGCGGTCAACGACACGATCGGCCACCACGCCGGCGACCAGGTGCTGATCGAGTCCGGCCGGCGGCTGGCCGCGCATGTGCACTCCCCGGCCGTGGTGGCCCGGCTCGGCGGTGACGAGTTCGCGGTGCTGCTGCCCCAGGTGTCCGGCCTGTCCGAGGCGACCACGCTGGCCGACCGGCTGGTCGCCGAACTCAACCGGGACTTCGCGCTCGACGAGGGCCCGGCCGCGATCAGCGGCAGCCTGGGTATCGCGGTGAGCCCGGACGCCGGATCGGTGGACGCCGACGAGCTGTTCCGGCACGCCGACGCCGCGATGTACCGGGCCAAACGACACGGCGGCGGGGTCGCCGTGTACGACCCGGGCGCCGACGCCGACCAGCAGGACGACCGGATGCAGCTCTTCGCCGACCTGCGGGTGCTGCTGGAGACCGGCGACCCGGAGGGCCGGCTCCAGATGTACTACCAGCCGCAGGTTCGTCTGCGCGACGCCCGGGTCACCGGGGTCGAGGCCCTGGTCCGGTGGCAGCACCCGACTCACGGCCAGGTCATGCCGGAGACCCTGCTGCCGGTCGCCGAACGCGGGGGCCTGGAGACCGCGCTCGCCTATCACCTGCTGGCGCTGGTCGCACGCCAGGCCGCGGGCTGGCTGGCCGGCGGCTGGCGGGGCCGGGTCTCGGTCAACGTGTCGACGGGCGCGCTCGACGACGAACGGTTCGCCGACAACGTGCTCGCCACAATCCAGGCGGCCGGGCTGCCACCGCAGATGCTGCGCCTGGAGCTGACCGAGACCGGCATCATGGCCGACTCCGGGACCGCCCTGGACACGCTGCGCCGGATCAGCGCGAGCGGGGTGACCGTGTCGGTCGACGACTTCGGCACCGGCTTCAGCTCGCTGGTGCAGTTGCGGGACGTCCCGGCCAACGAGCTGAAGATCGACCAGATCTTCCTGGGGAACCTGACGCCGGGCACCCCGGACGAGGTGATGGTCCGCAGCTCGATCGACCTCGGGCACAACCTCGGCCTGGAAGTCGTCGCCGAGGGCGTGGAGGATCTGGCAACCCTGGTGCACCTGGCCGGGATGGCCTGCGACTATGCCCAGGGGCACGCGCTGGCGTCGGCGGTTCCGGTCGGTGACCTGCCGGGCGCCTGCTGGACCGCCGAGACGACGGTGGCCGCGGCGCTCGGTTACGCGGCCTCCTCGCCGGCCCGCTGACGCCGTTTCAGGCGCAGCTGCTCCAGCCGGCGCCACCTGTTGTAGACCTCGACGGCGGCCTCGATCGGCTCCGGGGCCCGGCCGGCCTTCCAGGGCCGGGGCAGGAAGGATTCGGCGCCCAGCCAGAGCAGATCGCTCATCGGGACCGTGCCGCCGTGCATCCGCATCAGCTCCTCGGCCACCTCGAAGGCGTGGTCGCTACGCCGCCACTCCTCCACCACCGAGCCACCCTTGAGCAACTCTGCGTGATCGTCCGGATGCAGTTCCATGTCCGCAAACCCCTTCCCTGGGACAGAAAACAGCAGGTCAGGGTGGCACTTTGACGGCGCCGACGGGAAACTGTCAAGACCACGTAGCGTAGTCGAGGACGAAGATCACCCTCGGCTCACCGCTTTGCTCAGACATCGGGCGGAACAGCCGATAGTCTCAAAGTGATCGGGAGCGGATCGATACGGCACGACCCGGTGCTCGCTGTGGCAACGGCGTGGACCCTTCTCGGGACCGCGCTGTTCTTCGTGCTCGCCGGCCACTCGGACACCCAGGTCAACGTGTTCTGGGCGTTCCAGCCGCCACTGGACGTGCTGCTGGCCTACTCGTCGTGGCGGGTCTTCCGGATGGCGACCGGCGCCACCCGGCGGTTCTGGCGGCTCATGGCCATCGCCGGCAGCCTGTTCACCGTCGGCGACACGATCCAGGTCGTCCAGTCGTTCCTGGAGCCGGGCCAATGGTCGACAGCCGGCGGAACCATCCAGTCCAGCCTCTTCGGCGTCGGCATCAGCCTGATCGTCATCGGCATGCTGATCCACCCGCACGCCGGGCGCAGCGGCAAGGACCGGCTCGCGTTCTGGCTCGACTCGGCGACCGTCCTGGTCGGTGGCGCCGTCGTCGCCTGGTGCTTCGCGATCAACTCGGAGGACAGCGAGGCCAACCTGATCGGCGCGCTGTTCGGCGCCGCGCTGGTGCTCACGTCGGCCTTCGCCGCGGTGAAGATGATCCTCAGCGGCAACGCGCCGATGCACCGGCAGGCCGCCATCCCGCTGATCCTCGCGGCCGTCGTGAACGCGGCCGGCCTGTTCGCCGCCCCGGAGGCCGACGGGTCCCTGCCGGCCTACGCCTACGCCATCCGCTTCCTGCCGTCGCTGTTCATCGCGGTCGGCCCGCGGGTCCAGGAGATCATCGCGCAGTTCGACGAGTTCGCGTTCGGCTCGCGCCGGCGCAAACCGTACAGCCTGCTGCCGTACGGCTCGATCGCGGTCGTCTTCACCGCCATGATCATCATGATGTCGCAGCACGAGGAACGAGACGCCCGCCTGTGGGGCACGGTCTTCGGGCTCGGCGTCATCGTGGCGCTCGTCGTGGCCCGGCAGCTGCTCGCCTTCCACGACAACAAGAACCTCATCGGGCAGCTCGACACCACCCTCAGCGAACTGCGGGAACACGAGACCCGGCTGCGGCGGCAGGCGCTCTTCGACGACCTGACCGGGCTCGCCAACCGCACCCACTTCCGCGAGGAGGTCGACGCCACCCTCGCCGAGGCCGAACCCGGCAGCGTGTCGGTGCTGCTCATCGACCTGGACGGGTTCAAGGGCGTGAACGACACGCTCGGCCACGCGGCCGGCGACGCCCTGCTGGCCGGGGTCGCCGAGAAGATGCGCGCGTCGGTCCGCGCCGAGGACCTGCCGGCCCGGCTCGGCGGCGACGAGTTCGCCGTGCTGCTGCGTGAATGCGACGCCCGCGACGCCGAACGCACCGCCCAGCGGATCCTCCAGGCGCTGACCGAACCGATCATGATCGACGGCGCTCCGGTCTGCGCCAACGCCAGCATCGGAGTGGCCAGCTCGGAGGAGGGCGACGACCTGCGGACCCTGCTGCACGCCGCGGACACCGCCATGTACGCGGCCAAGCACGACGGCAAGGGCACCTGGATGCGCTACGACCACAGCATGCTGGCCGCCTGACACATTCTTCATGATCAGTCGTTGCTGTCGACGTGAGTCTCTCGTTCCGGCACGGCGACGTCGCCGTGCACATCACCGTCGACCCGGCGGACGGCCATCGCGTCCACCGTTCGCCGGGTGGCTCCTCCGGCGGCGAGATCATCCTCTACCCGCCGGCGCACGCCGATCTGGTCCTGCCGGTCAACGATCCCGGTGACGTCGAAGTCCACTACCGGGCCGGGCTCGGCAGCTGGCGATCCGGCCCCGGCGAGACCGCCCGGCACGCGGGCATCCCCTACGGCCTGCTCGGCCGCCACCTGGTGATGTTCCTGTGCACCGAGGCGTTCCGCTGCCGCACCCGCACGATCACCCTGCACCCGCATCGGGTGTACGGATTCCTGGCCGCGCTCGGCTCCCTCACCGAACAGTCGGTCCGCGGCTCGCTCCCGGAGCAGACCGTGCGCAGTTCCCCCGCCGGGCAGCCCGTGCGCGGCTCCCTCTCCGGGCAGCCCGTGCGCGGCGACTGGTTCGCCGAGCTCGAAGGTCAGCTCCAGCGCACCCTCCGGCACGGGTGGGTCGGTGAACAGGCGGGCAGCACCGGCGCCCTCGTCGCCAGCCGCGGCCGGCCCGGCCACGGGCTGCTCGACTCCGCCTCGGACCGCCCGCCGACGGTCACCCTGGACGCCGAGTTCGC
This sequence comes from Actinoplanes sp. NPDC026670, assembly GCF_040638175.1. Taxonomy (NCBI): domain Bacteria; kingdom Bacillati; phylum Actinomycetota; class Actinomycetes; order Micromonosporales; family Micromonosporaceae; genus Actinoplanes; species Actinoplanes sp. NPDC026670. Next base: position 280,617 of record NZ_JBEZXU010000001.1, on the reverse strand, counting down.
CAAGTCGGCGCTGCGCTGGATCCCGCTGGACAGCGAGGTCGTCCGGATCCTCAGCCGGCACTCGTGCACGGCCCTCGACGTCTACACCTGGCTCACCTACCTCAGCACGCACCTCGACGCGGCCCGGCAGTTCGCCTGGGAATCCGTACACGCGCGGTTCTTCGCCTCGTCCGGATCAGCCGGCGGCGATCCAGCGGCCTTCCGGCCGGTCTTCGAAACCTGCCTCGAGGAGATCCGCAAGGTCACCGCCATCCCTTCGGTCACCGTCGACGCCTCCGGCGTGGAGATCAACCGCTGATTCGGTACGGCCACGAAGAGCGCTGTCCCCTACCCCGCGACGCAGCCCCGGCGCCGGGCCGAAACGCGACCGCCGGGCTGATCCGGTGGCTCACCTCCCCATTTCACCTTTCACAGGCGCCGGAAGACACTGACCACCTTGCCCAGGATGACCGCGTCGTCGGCGGGGATCGGCTGGTAGGCCGGGTTTCGTGGGAGCAACTCGGTGTGGCCGTCACGCCGGCGGAACACCTTGACAGTCGCCTCGTCGCCGATCATCGCGGCCACGATCTCGCCATTCTCCGCGACCGGCTGCTGACGGATCACCACCACGTCGCCGTCGCAGATCGCGGCGTCGATCATCGAGTCGCCCTTGACGTTGAGGGCGAACAGCGTGCCCCCGCCGACCATCCCGGCGGACACCGTCAGATGATCCTCGACGTGCTCCTCGGCCAGGATCGGCGCGCCGGCGGCGATCGCCCCGAGCAGCGGAATCCGCACCACCCGTGGCTCGGGACCGGCCGGAGCGGGCCGGCACAGCTCGACAGCCCGGGAGTTGTTGGGCTGCCGCCGGATCAGGCCGTGTCTCTCCAGAACGCCGAGCTGATAGGAAACGGACGACGGCGAGACCAGGCCGACGGCCGCGCCGATCTCCCGAACCGTCGGTGGGTAGCCACGCTCGCGCACCCAATCCTCGATCACCGCGAGGATGCGCAGCTGGCGGGCGGTCAGTGGCGGACGGGAATCTGCACCGCTGTCGATGCTCATGCGCGCACCTTACCCCATGATTAGATCAGATGTACTAATCGTGACCGGAAAACGCACGTTCGGAGGACACCGAGCCCGGCCCGACGACCGATGCCACCCGGCCCGCGACTGGCCAAGATCGTTCGGTGCCGACAATCTGGGAGTACGCGAACCAGGTCGCGGCGGGTGACACCGGTTCCTGGCTGGCCGCCACCCGGCGCGCCGCCATCCTGCTCGCGCCGACACATCCGGTGATCACCCTGCCCAGGCGGGTCCCGGTACACCAGGTCCTGGTGCAGACCACATCCCTGGTCGTCTACGGCCGCACGTTCGGCATCCGGGCCCGCGACCACGTCGTCTCCGGCCCGGAGCTGGCCGCCTGGGTCACCGAACACGCCCTGCCCGGCCCGGACGCCGCCCCCGGCAACATCGCGGCCGCGGTCCGCCGGCTGCTCGACACGGTGGCCACGATGCTCCGGGCCGCCGGCCACCAGGTCCCCGACCCGGGACACCGTTCGCTGCACAGGCACTCCACCGACCCGGTGATCCAGCAGTGGCACGACCTGACCGACGTCGACGACGCCTTCCCCGGCCCGCTGCTGTGCCTGGGCGTGGCCGCCATGTCCGACACCTTCGGCCCGGCCATCGTGTGAACCCCACCCCGCCAGCCGTCGCTGAGCACGGTCATCGACCCCCCGAAACCGCCGTGAGCGACGGCTCGCCCGCACCGCAAGGCCCCTCGGACCGCCAGCCGTCGCTGAACGTCCCTACCGCACCCCCGAAACCGCCGTGAGCGACGGCTCGCCCGTACCGCAAGGCCCCCCGGACCGCCAGCCGTCGCTGAACGTCCCTACCGCACCCCCGAAACCGCCGTGAGCGACGGCCGGCGGTTGTGGCCCAGGTGCTCGCCCCCCCTACGCCTGGGCCTGGAGCGGCCCGATCCGCAGAGCCGACATGGTGATGCCCGGGCCGTCGGCCTCGGGGAGTTCGGCCACGTCAGCGGCGGCGCCGGTGGAGTCGGCGTCGACGATGAACTGGAACGCCACCCCGGCGCCGCATCCCCTGCCGCCCTCCGCGCAGGTGTCCCACTCCAGGGTGGACGCGGCGGTGGCGCCCGGTTCGAGGACGAGCGCCGCTCCGGCCGTGCCGACCTCGGCCGTCGGCACCCGGACGACCTCGCCGGGCGGGGTGACCAGGGCGACATCGGCCCAGCCCTGGATCTGACACGGGTGGTCGGCGGTGTTGGTGAGGCTGAGCACCGCCTGCCGCACGCTGTCGCCACCGCGCCCGGTCACCGTGCCGGTCAGGTCGTCGGTGCGGCAGGCGGGGCTGGGAGCAGCGGCGGGCATGGCGCCCGCGGACGCCTCGGTGGCCCGGCCGCCACCGACGAGGGCAACGGCGACGCCCGTGACGAGCAGGGCCGGAGTGAGGGCCATGAACGTCCGGAGGGCGATGGAGCGCGGGCTGTTCCGTGTCATGCCCGCTACTCTTCCGCCACGCTCCGCCACAAAATCAACTCCCGACCACGCCTGGCACGAAGCCGGTACCGACCGGATCAGGGCTGGGGCTGAGGGATCGGCTCGGGCTGGGTGGGCGTACGCCGTACCGAAGGGGAAAGGGTTGCCGCGACCGCGGCGATGAGCATGATCGCGGAGAGGGACCACAACGAGCCTGTGGTTCCGATCGCGGTCAGCATCAGGCCGCCGGTCAGGGACGCGATCGGCATCACGCCCCAGGTCAGGGTGCCGGCGGCGCTCATCACGCGGCCCAGTAGCTCGTTGGGAACCACTACGCCGGCGTAGGTGAAGATCACTACGTTCCATAGGGGACCCACGAACGCGGTCAGCGCGCCCACTACGCCGATCTGCCACGGGGCCGTGGTCAGCAGGAACAGGGGCAGCAGCAGGGCCCAGACCCAGTTGACGCCGACCAGCGCGCCCCGGAACGACACCATCCGGTGCAGGCGGCTCGCCGCGAACGCGCCCAGCAGTCCGCCGGCACTGTAGAGGCCCAGCATCAGGCCGATGTCGGAGGCCGTGCCGCCCTGCCGGCCGGCCAGCACCACCAGCACCAGGATCAGGGCCTGGAAGACGAAGTTGCTCGCCGCGATCAGCAGCAGGGACACCCGGATCAGCGGGTTGTGCCAGACGTACCGCAGGCCGGTGACCGCTGCCCGCCACAGTGGCTCGGCCGGGCCCTCGGCGGGTTTCTGCAGATCACGACGCAGGAACAGCAACGCTGCGGCGGCGATCAGGTAGGAGATGCCGTCGACCAGGAACGGGGCCGCGCGGTCCAGGCCGAACAGGGCGCCGCCGATCGGTGGGCCGGCCAGAGTCGCGCCCCGGCTGCGGGCCTCGTCCGCGGCGATCGCGGTGGCCAACTGGTCCGGCGGGACGACCATCGGCAGGGCCGCGTCCTGGGCCAGTCCGAAGAAGACGAAACACACCCCCTGGAGGAACGCGACCACACACAACTGCGCGATCGTGAACAGGCCGGACCAGATCGCCAGCGGGATGCTCAGCAGGGCCAAACCGGCGACGATCTCGCTGACCAGCAGGATGCGGCGGCGGTTCCAGCGGTCGACCAGCGGGCCGGCCGGCAGGTTCGCGATCAGGTGCGGCAGGGTGCCGGCGGCCCCGACCAGGCCGGCGTCGAGCGGCGAGCCCGTGGTGGACAGCACCAGCAGCGGAGTGGCCGTGCTGCTGATCGCGGCGCCCAGGCTGGAGATCACCTGGCCGCTCCAGAGCAGGGTGAAGTCGCGGTTGCGCCAGAGCGGGGTCATGACGGCGTGGGGAACGCGTTGAACAGGACAGTGATCGGGCGAGCGCCGTCGGTGGCCTCGGCCGGGTAGCGGTGCCAGCGGCTGACGAAGGCGACGAACTCCTCGGCGAACTGGGCCAGCTCGTCGGCGGTCAGGTTGATGTTGCTGAACGAGTGCATGGCCGCCTCGCCGAACGCGCCGAACGACTGCCGGTCGGACAGGTAGGTGTGCAGGTCACGCTGGGCCTGGTCCATCCACTGCTGCCCGATCGCGTCGGCGGCGGCAGCGATCGACGGATCGTCCGAGTCGTACGGCAGGCGCAGGTCCAGTGGGATCGGCTTCCAGTAGCGGCGGCGGCCGGCGGAACGGTCGGTGTCCTCCTCGATGAACCCGAACCGTTCCAGCTGGCGCAGGTGGTAGCTGGCGGCGCCGCGGTCGACGGCGAATCGGGTGGACAGGTCGGCGGAGGTGGCGGGACCGAAACGGTTCAGGTGGGTGAACATCTGCTGCCTCAGTGGGTGGGCCAATGCCTTCAGCGAGTCGATGTCCGTCAGGTTGCGGCGCATACATGAGAATATATCTATGCAAAGACTTCTTCTCATAGGGGGTGTCAGTGAGAAGACACCGGGCAGTTGCGGCGTTCTCACCGCTGTCTTCATCGACCATCAGGGGAGCTGACTGCTCGCACACCGATCCGCCTCTTCACAGATCTTGCACGAATCCTCACCCGTGTTGATCTTGCACGAGTTTTCACCTCAGGGCCGATCTTGCAGGTATCTCCACGCCCGGACGGGGAAACTCGTGCAAGGTCCACGCCAAGATGTGGACCTTGCACGATGATCCACCCCAGGACGTGAAGAACCGTGCAAGATCGCCGCGGGCGGGCAGAGTCGTGCAAGATCCCGAAGCCCCGCGGCCGGAGCTGGGCGCGGGACTCCGCGGCCGGAGCCAGGTGCAGGACTCAGCGGCCAGAGCCGGGCGCGGGACTCTCAGTGGACGAACAGCAGGAACAAGCCGGCCCAGGTGCACGCGATCATGAAAAGGACCATCGGGAGTTCGTCGGCCAGGACGGCCAGGGTGGGGCGCTCCGGGGCGGTGGCCAGGGAACGGTCGTGGGCGACGATCACGCCTGTCGCATGTCCGATCAGGATCAGGGTGATCTGTGCGGTGGCGATGGCCGCCGGGGCCGGTTGCGGATCCCAGCCGGCGGCGGGGGCGCCCACCAGCAGCAGGACGCCGCGCGGGGCTTCGACGATCAGCAGGGACAGGTAGTGGGCGAGGGTGTAGCCGACCGCGATCGGGATCAGCGACACGGACATGTCGAGGCGGCCCGAGGTCCAGCGGACGGCCAGGAAGACCAGCGCGCAGAGCAGGACGAGGGCGGCTGTTCCCAGTAGCAGCGGCGCTCCGGAACGGTCGGTGAAACCTGTCCAGAACGGCGTCGCACTGTCGAAAACCGTCGATCCCCACCAGACCGCAATGAATCCCGCGATCCCGGCGGAGACGAGCGGCGGCCGCGCCGGGGCAGGGGCCGCGGAGAGGAGCGGTGGGGTGTCGACGGCCAGGCCGGAGAGCGGCTGCCGGTGGCGGATCGGGCTCAGGCGGCCGGCCAGTTCGGAGTACACCTCGAAGCAGTCACCGCGGGCGAACCACTCCTCACCACGCAGGATCGCGAGGATCACCTGGCTCAGGCCGTACCCCAGAATCCAAAGACCGACCGCGACCGGATCGCCATGATGGGGCGCCAGCAGCTCGAACCAGACGAACGCCAGCAGGAACGCCGCCGCCGGCCAGGACGACCGCGGGCGGCCCGGCGCGAGGGGGCGCAGCCCGTTCCGGGGCAGCCCCAGCAGCGTGAAGATCGTCCGCAGCGGGTTGACGGCCCGCCACACCGGCCCGAACACCACGCTGATCAGAATCAGTCCAACCCAGAGCCAGACGAACAGGGCGTGTGCGGCCGGGTTCCCGTCGCGCGGGCCGGCCAGCGCGAACCCGGTCACATACAACGCCAGGACCAGCACCGGGAAGCGCAGCCGGCGGGCCACACCGAACCGGCGCGGTTCGGACGGCTTCAGCCGCGGCGTCCGCCACCAGAACGCAGCGATCAAAAAAGACACGACAACCGTCGCGGCGCCGGCCTGGAGCACCAGATCGAGCGGCAGCGGCAGCCCTTCGGCACTGCCCACCCCATGCGCGAGCGGCGTCAGCGGTCCGGTCACCGTCAATTCTCCCATTTGGTACGCCGTGCGCCGCCCCCAACCACAACCCACCACGCCCGCAGCATCCGGAGTCTCACGCCTCCCCCGCCGTGGACGGACCGGCAGCCGCGCCCGGACCAGCAGCGGCGGTCGGGACGACGGCGGCCTTCTGGGCCAGGTCCCGTAGGACTCCGGCGCCGGCGACCGCCACACCCGCGCCGAGGCCGAGGGCCAGGACGACCAGCAGGCGTTCGAGGGCGGCCGGGCCCTCGAACGGGAGGACCGGGCGGTGGAACGACGTCACGTCGGGCAGCACGAAGACTGCGGTCAGGGCCGCACCGGCACACACCGCCAGGATGCCCGCCGCCCGGCCACGGAAGGCCGTCACCGCGCCGCCGATGATCAGTGGCCAGGCCAGGAGGTTGATGCCGGCGGCGCTCAGGAACGTGCCGACCGGCGGGGCGGACTCGACAGCCAGGGTGGAACCGATCACGTGCGCGATCGACGCGGCGGCTGCGACGGTTCCGGAGGTGGCGAGCAGGAGGTCGGCTCGGCGGGTTCGGCGGGCGGCCAGGATGATCGCGGCGGCGGTGAGGGCGGCGGCGAGCCACCAGAGCGGGGCGAGCGGGCGCTGCTCGCCGACCAGGGCGCCGGTGACGATCACCTCGGTCCCGGCGAGCTCCAGCGGGATCGTCCATGGGACGGTCTCCCCCGCCGCGACAGTGCGGCCGTCGGGGGTGGCTCGTTCGTCGATCCAGGTCAGCTCGGCGCCGGGTGGGATGACGGAGGGTGTGGCCGTACCGCCGCCGGGTTTGATCGTCACCGGAACTGATGTGCCGTTGCGCAGCCGCAACCTTGCGCCCGCCTCGATCGCGGTGATCTTCAGGCCGGGGACCGCGGGTGTCACCGAGACCACCCGCCCTCGCGCGTCGGTGGCCGTGAGGCCGCCGGCGTGTGCCGCCGCCGGCCCGCCGGTGATCACGAGCAGCCCGGCGACGGCGACCAGCACCGACAGCGTCCGCGCCACCCGCCCGCCAGCCGCCGAGCTCACGCGACCGCTCCGACATGCAGCCGACTCACGTGGCCGCTCCGCTGCACAACCGGCTCGCGGCGACGCCCCGGAACGGTCATCGCGGAGCCGCGCCGCGGGAAGCCGCAACCCGACCGGAATCCCGGAAAACCGCGACCGGACCGGCATTCTTGGACACCGCGACCGGACCAGCTTTCTGGGACACCGCGACCGGACCGGCATTCTGGGACAACGCGACCGGACCGGCATTCTGGGACACCGCACCCGGACCGGCGCCCCGGGAAACCGCAATCAGAGCAGCAGCCCGGGAGACCGCGCCCGAACTGGAACCACGACCGCCCGCGACCGGAGCATCATCGCGGGCGGTCGAGGCGGCACGGCGCGGGAGTGGGCCGGTCACCTGGGGAGGTGCTGGACGCTGCGGGCGACCAGCACCGTGGCCGCGCCGGTCAGGGCGGTCAGGGTCAGCAGACCGGTGGTCATGTGGATGTTGAAGCCGGTGCTGCCCTCCTGGATCTGGCCGACCAGCAGGACCGTGCCCCACGCGACAGGTGGGGTGGCCAGGCCGAACAGGACCCAGCGGCCGTTGCTCGGGATCTTGAGCAGGGGGGTGACCAGGCGCCACACGGCTTCGATGGCGAACGAGACCGCGGCCAGGGTCAGGGCGGGCCACCACTCGTCGCGGGAGTCGAACATCAGGTGCATCAGCACGGCGATGATCGCGACCAGGATGGACGGCAGGCCCAGTGGCAGGGGCCAGCGGCGGCCGATCACGATGAACGGCAGGAGCAGCAGGATGGTGCTGAAGATGTAGCCGTGGATCAGCTGGGCGTCCGGTGAGAAGACCGGGACCGGCTCGTTGCCGCTGCCCAGGTGACGGAAGCCGATCGACGAGGCGTGCAGCGAGTAGATGTGCACCGGCAGGGCGGCGAACAGGGTGGAGATGCCGACCAGGAAGCCGCCGCTCACGCCGAGCCGATCGCCGGGGCCGGCCGCGAGCATCAGCGTCGGGCCCATGGCGACCAGGGCCATGCCCAGGATGATGAACTCGTGGCTGGGGCTGACGAAGATCTCCATGTCGCGCTCGATGCCCCAGATGTTGTGCCACAACGTGTCCACACCACCGCCGACCAGCAGGAACGCCATGCCGGCCAGGGGCAGCCGCAACGCGTTGGGCAGAGCCAGCAGGTCGCGGTAGGTGGGGATGCCGGGCAGCCGGGACCGCATGATCCAGAGCAGGGTGAACCCGGACGCGGCGATGCCCGAGTAGAGGACGCCGTGCCACGGGGTCCAGAAGGTCTCCAGCTCGGGTGTGGTGGCATGCGCATATGCGTCGAGCTGCAATCCGATGACCAGCCAGGCGCTCGCGACCAGCAGCACCCAGCGCTCGCGTGCGGTGAACGACGCCCCCGCGCCCTCCGTGGGCCGTGCCCGTTCCACGGATGTCGTCACGATAACCACTCCTCTGACTAGGTCTCGGCGAACGTAACCTACATCGTCCCTCCGACATGTTTCGATCCCATCTTGCCCCTAATTGATCAACACTCGATTGATCGCATTCCACCAGCAGGAAAGCGCTTGCCTGCATTGAGGTTCATTGATTCAATGTGGCGTCATGCAGATTCAACGGAGAACGTTGCTCCGCGCCGGGATCGGCGGGACGATCGCCGGGGCCCTGGCCGTCACCGAAGCCGCGCCCGCCCTCGCCGGCGGCCACCGGCCCACCGTCTTCGTCGCCGGGGACTCGACCGCCGCCACCTATGCGGTCGCCGACCATCCCCGCGCCGGCTGGGGGCAGGCCTTGCACGTCTTCCTGCGCCATCACGTGCGGGTGGTCAACGAGGCGCTGTCCGGGGCCAGTTCCAAGAGCTTCGCCGACCTGGGCCGCCTCGACCGGATCCTCGCCGCGATCCGGCCCGGTGACGTGCTGCTCGTGTCGTTCGGGCACAACGACGAGAAGACCACCGACCCGGCCCGCGGCACCCTGCCGTGGACCACGTTCCAGGAGTATCTGCGGCTCTACCTGGACGGGGCACGTGCCGCCCGGGCCCGGCCGGTCCTGGTCACCCCGGTCGAGCGGCGGCGGTTCACCGCGGACGGCACGCCGTACCTGTCGCACGGCGAGTACCCCGACTCGATGCGGGCGCTGGCCGCCGAGACCCGGACACCGCTGATCGACCTGACCGCGCTGTCGTTCGAGCGGTGGGGCACGCTCGGGCCGGAGGCCACCAAGGACGAGTTCCTGTGGCTGGACGCCGGCGAGTCGGCCAACTACCCGGACGGCGTGCAGGACAACACGCACTTCCAGGCGCACGGGGCGATCGAGACGGCCCGGCTGGTGGTCGCGAACGGCCGTGCCATCCCCGGCCGGGATGAGCGCGCGCTCCGGCGTACCGAAATCTCTGACGAGGTCTTGACCTGGCCCGCAACCCGCCCGGCGGAAAGCTGAAACCTGCGCGGGGCCCATCGGGCCCCGCGCATCGGGGTTAGGGTCGCAGCATGACCGCGACCCACTCCCTGGATGTTCCCGGCGCCGTCATCACCTATGACGTGCGCCTGCCCGCGACGCCGTCCGGCGAGCCGCCGCTGATGCTGATCGGCTCGCCGATGGACGCGAGCGGCTTCGTCACCCTGGCCGGCCACTTCAGCGACCGGACCCTGATCACCTACGACCCCCGGGGTACGGCTCGCAGCGTGCGCACCGACCCGGCGCCGGAGTCCACGCCCGCGCAGCACGCCGACGACATCCGCCGGGTCATCGAGGCGGTCGGCGGGCCGGTCGACCTGTTCGCCAGCAGCGGTGGCGCGGTCAACTCGCTCGCCCTGGTCGCCGCCCATCCCGGCCTGGTGCGCACGCTCGTCGCGCACGAGCCGCCGGCGGTCCGGTTCACGCCCGACCACAAGGAGGCGGAGGCCGCGGTGCTGGGCATCCGTGCCCTGTACGAGCGGTCCGGCATCGGCCCGGCGATGGTGAAGTTCATCCAGATCGTGTCGATGAAGGGCCCGGTGCCGCCCGGGTTCGCCGACGAGCCCGGTCCTGATCCGGCCACGTTCGGCCTGCCGGCGGAGGACGACGGCGCCCGCAACGACACGCTGCTCGGCCAGAACCTGGTGACCTGCTGCCTGTACGAGCCCGACTTCGACGCCCTGCGCGCCGCACCGACCCGGATCGTCGTCGGCGTGGGCGCGGAGTCGGAGGACGAGCTGGCCAACCGCAGCGGGCGCGGGGTCGCCGAGCGGCTGGGCATCTCCCCCACCGTCTTTCCGAGCAACCACGCCGGTTTCCTGGGCGGCGAGTACGGCCAGCACGGCGACCCGGTCCCCTTCGCCACCACCCTCCGCCAGGTCCTCGCCGCCTGACGACCAGCCCAGCCCAGCCGTCGCTCAGCACGGGAATCGCGCCGCGATAACCGCCGTCAGCGACGGCCGGCGGGCTCGGCCGTACAACAGCACGGGAAAAGCGCCGCGATAACCGTCGTCAGCGACGGCCGGCGGTCTGGACCGCCGTGGATCAGCGGGCGATGTCAGCCTTTCGGAGGCGGCGGAGGGCCGGGACCAGGCCTCGCGGCAGGTAGAGGACGCAGGTGATCAGGAGCAGGGCGTACACCGCGTAGGACAGGACGCTCGGGGCATAGTCGGGCATGCCCGGCTGGGTGCCGAGGGTGTTCAGGAGCTGGACCAGCAGGACGATCACGGTGGCGCCGACGACCGGGCCGGCCAGGGTGCCGAGGCCGCCGACCACCGCCATCACCACGAACTCGATGGACAGCAGGACCGGGAACGAACCCGGCGACAGATAGCCCAGGTAGAAGGCGTAGACACCGCCGGCCAGGCCGGCCAGCGCGGCCGACAGGGTGAAGACGGCCAGGCGGTGCCGGCCGACCGCGACACCGCTCGCGGCGGCCGCCGTCTCGCTCGTCGCGGCGGCGCGGAGGGCGCGGCCGGGGCGGGAGTCGACGACGTTGCGCGCGATCAGCAGGGCGATGGCCAGGACCAACCAGGCGGCGTACGCGTAACCGAGATCGCGGAGCTCGATGCCGAGGACGGTGAGCCGTGGAATGCCCTGGAGCCCGATCGCACCGCCCGCCCAGTCGGCCTGTGCCAGCAACGACAGCAGGATCAGCTGGACGGCCAGGGTCGCGAACGCCAGGTGGTGACCGCGCAGCCGCAGCAGTGGGGCGCCGAGCAGCACCGCCGCCACGGCCGCGGCCACCGGCGCCAGGGCCAGGCCGAGCAGCGACGGCACGCCGTGGACCGCGGGCAGCGCCGCCGCGTACGCCCCGATCGCGTAGAAGGACGCCTGTCCCAGCGAGACCTGTCCGGCGTACCCCATCAGCAGAGAGACGCCGACGGTGACCGTCGCAGCCAGCAGGAGCAGCACGAACGTCGCGAGATGACGCTCCGGCAGGAGCGGCGGCAGCGCCAGCGTGACCACCGCGACACCGGCAACCAACCAGCGGTTCATCGCGCCACCTCCGCTGCGCTCCGGCATCGCGATGAACTTTCGACGTGGCCGGATGATTCGCTCGCGAGCTCGCTCATTGCGCCATCTCCGGGACCGGGCCGGTGCGGGCCGCCTGGACGATCATGACGGTGAGCATCAGCACCAGGGCGACCTCCGTCTGGTAGGCGCCGCCGCCGTAACCCGCGACGACCGTCTGGGTGACGCCGAGCAGCAGGCCGCCGGCCAGGGCGATCGCCGGGCGGGTGAGTCCACCGAGGACCGCGGCGGCGAACCCGTTGACGATCAGGGTGACGTCACTGTCGAAGGTGACCTGCTGCACCGGCGTGGTCAGCACCCCGGCCAGGCCGCCGAGCGCGCCGCCGATGGTGAACGCGAGCAGCCCCATCCGGCGCACGTCGATGCCGACGACCTGGGCGGCGTAGCGGTTGGAGGCGCACGCGGTCAGCGCGCGGCCCAGGTCGGTGCGGGCGAAGAACCACGCCATCAGCGCGAACACCACGGCGGTCACCGCGATGATCAGCAGGTAGTGGGCCGGAATGCGGGCGCCGCCGATCTCGGCGACGCCTGGCACGCCCGGGAAGGACCGGGGCTGATCGCCCCAGATCAAGACCTCGATGGCGTACGCGAGAACGCCCAGCCCGAGAGTGACGATCAGCGCGGTTCCGGGGCTGGTGCCGGGGCGGCCGATCGCGACGACGCCGACGACGAGGCCGGCGAGCGCGCCCAGGGCCACGCCACCGAGTTCGGCGACGCCGTGCGGGAGCCCGGCGCTGAGCAGCGTGGAGGTGAGGAGCGCGGCGAGGACCGCGAACCCGCCCTGCGCGAAGTTGACGACCCGGGTCACCCGGTGGATCGCGACGAGCCCACTGGCGACGAGCGCGAACCCGGCCCCGATCCCGAGCCCGGTGATCAGGTAGCCGAGCAGGTCGCTCATGGCGTCACCGTCACGTGGCCGCCCAGGTAGGCGGCGGTCACCCGGGGGTCGCGGGCCAGGGTGGCGGCCGGGCCGTGCAGGGCGATCCGGCCGGACTCCAGGACGTACGCGTGCTGGCACAGGTCGAGGGCGAGGCGGGCGTTCTGTTCGATCAGGAGGACGGCCAGTTCCCGGGTGGCGTGCAGGGTCCGCAGGTGGTCGACCAGCGCGGTGACGATCATCGGGGCCAGGCCGAGGCTGAGCTCGTCGATGACCAGGACGTCCGGGTCGGCCATCAGCGCGCGGCCGATCGCGACCATCTGCTGCTGGCCGCCGGAGAGGCTGCCCGCTTTCCGGGAACGGATGGCGGCCAGGTCGGGGAGCAGGTCGTAGACGGGGGTGGTGTTCCGCTTGCGGGTGCGCCAGCCGCCGAGGCGCAGGTTGTCGTCGACGGTCATGTCCGGGAACATCTCGCGGCCCTCGGGCACGTGCGCGAGCCGGCCGTGCACGGAGATCGTGCCGGAGGACGGGCGGACCAGACCGGCCAGGGCTTTGACCAGGGTGGACTTGCCGGCCCCGTTGGCGCCGATCAGGGCGGTCATCTCGTTCTCGGCGACGGACAGGCTGACGTCGTCGAGGGCGGTGGCGCCGGCATACCGGACGGTCAGGTTGCCGATGTCGACAGCACCGGTCATTCGACGACGCCTCTCGCGTGGACTGGGGGCTCGTCCGGCCGTACGCCCAGATAAGCGGTTTTGACCTTGGGGTTTGCCCTGACCTCGGCGGGCGAGCCGTCGGCGATGACGCGGCCCAGGTCGAGGACGGTGACCCGGTCGGCGAGCCGCATGACGAAGGCGACGTCGTGTTCGACGAGCAGGATGGTGAGGCCCTCGTCGCGGAGGCGGGTGATCAACTCGGCGAGGTGTTCGCGTTCGGCGGCGCGCAGGCCGGAGGCCGGTTCGTCGAGCAGGAGCAGGCGGGGCTCGCCGCAGAGGGCGCGGGCCAGTTGCAGGGATCGTTGCTGGCCGAGCGGGAGCTCCTCGGCCGGCCGGTTCGCCCAGCCGGCGATCCCGACCCGGTCGAGGCAGGCCAGCGCCTTCTCGCGGATGCGGCGTTCGTCGCGGTGGTGGCGGGGCAGGCGCAGCGCGGCGGAGAGGAACCCGGCGCTGGTGACGGCGTGCGCGCCGACCATGACGTTCTCGAACGCGGTCATGCCGTGGAAGACCCGCGCCGACTGGAAGACGACACCGATCCCGCGCCGGTGGGCGGGGCGGCGCTCGACGCGGACACCGTCGAGCGCCACCGTGCCGGAATCGACCGCCAGCTGGCCGCCGATCAGGGCGAACAGGGTGGACTTGCCGGCGCCGTTGGGGCCGATCACGGCCCGCAACTCGCCGGCCGGGACGGTCAGGCTCACCTCACGCACGGCGTAGACGCCGCCGAACGCGCGGGAGACGTTGTCGACCGTGAGTTCCACGGTCACTTGAACCGGCCGGCGGAGAACTCGGTCGGCACGAACTTCCCGCCCTTGATCGTGTTGATCGAGATGTAGTCGGTGGTCAGGCCGGAGTGGTCGGCCGCGGTGTAGGTGTAGGCGCCGTTCGGAGTGGTCAGGGTGAGACTTTCGAGCGCGTCACGGACCTTCGCCCGGTCGGTGCCGCCGGCCTTCCCGATCGCGGCCGCCAGCAGTTTCACGCCGCTGTAGCCGTCCTGCGCGAACTGCGGCGGCGGATAGCCGTACTTGGTGGTGAACGCGCTGGTCAGCTCGTCGACAGCGGTCTTCAGCTCACCGGCCGGCAGGTGCTCGCCGACGACCCCGACCGAACTCGCGATCAGCGCGCCCTCGGCGGCCGGACCGGCCGGATCCAGGAACAGTTTGCTGGCCTGCGAGCCGGTCAGCACCAGCGGGATGGTCAGGCCGGAGGCCGCGTAACCCTTGGTGATGGCGACGGCCGGAGCGCCGGTCCCCCACAGCATCAGTGCCTGCGCGTCCGACGCGCGGACATGCGTGAAGATGGCGCTGAAGTCGGTGGCGGTGGTCTGGAACTCCTCGATCGGGCCGAGCGTCACGCCGTACTGCGCCGCCTTGGCCTGCATGCCTTTGAAACCGGCGACCGCGTAGCTGCTCTTGGTGTCGTAGGCGACGGCGACCTTCGTCAGTTTCGCCGACTGGAAGTACTGGAGGGTGGCCTCGGCGTAGGTGCTGGACAGGGCCGGGACCACGAAGACGTACGGATGGACGGGTTTGACCTGCTCGTCGGCCGGGGTGAGCGAGACGTACGGAATCTCCTCCCGGTCCACCAGCGGAATCGTGGCGAGCGCCGAGTTGCTGAACGGCGACCCGATGATCGCGTCGGAGCCGTCCTTCAGCTCGTTGAACGCCAGAACCGCCTGGTCGGGCAGGCTCTTGTCGTCGCGGACGGACAGTTCGATCCGCCGGCCCCCGATGCCTCCGGCGGCGTTGATCTTCTCGACCGCGAGGGCCACGGACTTCTGGTTCTCGGTGCCGAGCGGGGAGTAGTTGCCGGTCAGCGAGACGATCTGGCCGACCCGGATCGGGTCGTCGCCGTCGGCTGTCTCGTTGCCGCAGGCGGTCAGTAGGAGCGTCAGGGCCACCAGGAGTGGCCCGGTTCTGCGCATGAGGAACCTCCTCGGTGAGGTTCATCGAAGTTAGGCTTTGTCTTCAACGGCCGTCAAGAAAGTGCCTAACATCTAGCGCATGCCGAAACCCTCGACGCTGCTGCTGATGCTTCTCGGGGACTTCGTCCTGGACCGGGACGTGTGCGTGTTCTCCGGCAGCGCCATCGACGTGCTCGGCCGGCTCGGCGTCTCGTCCCACGCCACCCGGTCCACGCTGGCCCGCATGGTCAATCGCGGTCTGCTGCGCCGGCAACGGCACGGCCGCAAGATGTACTTCGGGCTCACCGACCGGACCGCCGCGATCCTCCACGACGGACGCTCCCGCATCTGGGACACCGGCGCCGTCAACGACGACTGGGACGGCACGTGGACGCTGCTCTGCTTCTCCCTGCCCGAATCGTGGCAGCGGCAACGTCACGATCTACGGTCGCAGCTGGCCTGGTCCGGGTTCGGGTCGTTGCAGGGCGGGCTCTGGATCGCGCCCGGCGCGGTGCCCGCCCAGTCGATCGTGGACGGGCTCGGGCTGTCGGCACACGCCCGGGTCTTCCACGCCCGGGCGGCCGAGCTGACCGACATCGGGGCGATGGTCGGGGACGCCTACGATCTGGGCGAACTCGCTGGTCGTTATCAGTCATTCCTGGATCGGTGGGAGGGTTCGGCGCCGTTCGGCGATCCGCTCGCGGCGCGGCTCAGCCTCATCGCCGAATGGCTCGGCGCCATCCGCCGCGATCCGCGGCTGCCGGTCTCCCACCTGCCGGCGGATTGGCCGGCGGTGCGGGCGCAGGCGCTCTTCCGCGACCTGGAAGCCGCCTCACTGTCCCCGGCGCACTCCCTCGCCGCGTCCCTGCTGGACCTGCAACCCGATGCGGTACGGACAAAGCGCCCCTGACGCATCGACTCCGCCCCCGTGTTTCAGGCGTTCTTTCCCCTCGATCAGACGCCGAGCAACGTGGCGGCTGCGGGGAGATCCGGGGCCTCGGCGGTGGGTGGTGGGGTGTCGGGGGCGTCGAAGTATTCGCCGGTTCGGACCCGGATGGAACGGGCGCCCAACGCCACGGCCACCGCCATGTCCCTGGTGGGCCGGTCGCCTATCACCACCAGGTCGGACGGGTGGACGCCCAAGGTCGCGGCGGCCTGGCGCAGGCCCTCGGGGTGGGGCTTGCGCAGCGTGCGGCCGCCGAGCTCGTCGGTGATGACGACGGTGGTGAAGGAGCTGGCCAAGCCGGTCGCGGCCAGTTTGGCTCGCTGGATCGCCGGGTCGCCGTCGGTCAGGCAGGCCACCGGAAAGCGGGAGCTGATCGCGAGCAGCGCATCCAGCGTGCCCGGATAGCGGGGCAGCCGGCGCGGGCGGTAGGCGGTGAACGCGTCCACCAGCAGCGGGATCAGGTCGGCGGCCAGGTCGGGCGCTATTCCGTAGGCGGCCAGCGCGCGATCGATCGTGCCACCCCGATCCGAACCGGCCAGCAGCTGGCGGCGGACCGCGCGACTGAGGCGGATCGGGTCGAGCCCGGCGGCGGCTCCGGCCCGGCCGACCGCGCGGGCCGCGCCATAGAGGAAGCTGCCCTGCGGGAACAGCGTGTCGTCCAGGTCGATGACGACGGCCAGCGGTGGCTTCTCGATCAGGTCCATCGGGGGAACCTCCGCGGTCCGGGCGTGAGTGATGGCGCGACCGGCCAGATCGGTCGCGCCGTCGCCGAGATGAGGTTTCCTTACACGTTCACG
>NZ_JBEZXU010000001.1:142930-263770 GCF_040638175.1 Actinoplanes sp. NPDC026670 | reverse complement strand
TCACGTGCTGGTCTTCCTTACACGTTCACGTGCTGGTCTTCCTTACACGTTCACGTGCTGGTCTTCCTTACACGTTCACGTGCTGGTCTTCCTTACACGTTCACGTGCTGGTCTTCCTTACTCGTTCACGTGCTTGTCGAAGCCGATGTACAGGCGGGCCGACGCGTTCGCGCCGAGAGCGCCCAGGGTCTCCAGCTCGCGGAGCCGGAGCAGGGCCGGGTGCTGCGCATAGGCCTCGGCCGCCTCGGCCAGCCGGCGCAGGGCGTCGACCTCGGCGTCGGCCCGGATCCGCTTCGCCTCGGCGTCCGCCTCGGCGGCGAGCCGTGCGGCGTCGGCGCGCGAGGTCGCCTCCAGCAGTTCCCGATCAGCTTTGGTACGGGCTTCGACCATCTGTGCCTCGGCCAGACGCTGGGCGGTCAGCACCCGGTTCATCACGTCCTGCAGGTTGCCCGGGAACACCAGGTCCTTCACGTCGGCCCGGATGATCTCCACGCCGTAACCGGCCGACACGCCTTCGACGTCCCGCAGGATGTCCTCGGAGAGCTGGTTGCGGTTGGTGAGGATGGCCTCCAGGGTCATCGACGCGAGCGACCGGCGGGCGGCGAGCTGCACGTCGCTGTAGACACGGTCGCTGTAGTCGGACACCCGCTCGACGGCGGCCACCGGATCGGTCACCCGGAAGTGCGTGATGATGTTGACCCGGACGGCGACCTTGTCGGCGGTCAGGATCTCCTGGCCCTTGATGTTGAGCTCACGCTCCCGCAGGTCGACCTGGACGACGTCGACCGTCGCCACCCGGCCACCGAGCCGGCGGCGCCGCGGCAGCTCATAGCGGCCCGGCTCCAGAACCTGGTCGAACCGGCCGTCGACATAGCGCAGGCCACGGAAACCACTCCGAATGATCACCTCGTCGGTCATCGGGTACACCTCGTTACTTCTATGTTGCAGTTCATCATTGGAAGTTCATCTTGGAAAGAAAGGGAGGCCCCGTAGCGGTTCCGATGGGAAGGATCGGTCGCGGATGATGACAGCGGACAAGCCTGGTTTGATCGCCTGTGCGCCCGCTGCTTACGCGCTTTCTTCTGAGACCGCCGGGGCCGAACGCCATTCTTCAGCGTGATCCGCATGCCCCACAACGCATTTATCAGCGTTGCCGGGTGGACCGATCACACCATGCCCTCCGCGCCGCGGGCGGCTCGCCTCCGTGACCTCCTCACCGCCCGCCGTGCCTCCCGGCGGTCTTGTGGAGTTCGGGCGCACCTGTCCGGTGGAACTCAACACGATCTGTGGCTTACCAGTGGAGGTGGAGTTCGAGGCGGCGGGACGGGGTTTCGTGGTCGTCTGCGTCGACGACGGCCAGCAGGCGGATGCCGTCGGTGGTCGTTTCGCGGACGGCCAGGCCCTCCACCTTCTCGGCGCCGGGGATCTCGGCGAAGAACTGTGGTTCGCCGCCGGCGCTCAGCAGGGCCAGACCGGAGGCCACCACCGGGCCGTCGTCCACTGCGTTCGGGGTGTCCTCGGCGGCGGCGCTGACCAGCACCCGGCCGTCGGCGAGTGACACCGCATCGGTGACGGCCAGGGCTACTCCGTGTGCGACACCGAGGTCGTATCGGCGTACGCCATGGATGTCGATCTTGTCTGGGGTGATCTCGCCGCGGACCGCCGCGAGCAGCGCGGAAACCTCGATGTCCGCGGACGCCGTCGCCGCGCCTGCTGCCAGGTTGGCGCGCTGGAACCACCGCAACCGGTCGCCGGCCAGGCAGGCGCCCTCGAGGTTGAGCTGGTCCGCACGCAACCCGAACGCGGCGGCGACGGCCAGGTAGAGCGGGCGCAGGTCGGCGACCCGGAAGCCGTCCGCACCGACCAGCGACGCACGCATCCGGGCCGGCGACGAACCGGAACCCAGCAGCAGAACCTCACCGCCGGGCATCGCGCAGGCCGCTTCGAAGTCTGGTTTGAGATGTTTGGTCCCGTCGGCGGCCGTGAACGTCTCCAGTCCGTCGACCGGGTCGACCACCCGGACCCGGGTGATCGACTCTGACCGGCGGGCGGTATCCGACTTCACGGCCGGACCCGGCTTCGCGGCCGGACCAGGCATTGCGATCGGCCCCGGCTTCGCGGCCGGATTCGGTATAGCGCCTGAACCGGCTTCTCTGCCGGGCCTCGCGTTCGTTTCGGGCCCGGCTGGCGCGGTGGGCCTTATCCAGGCCGCATGGGTGGCGTCGTCCTGGGCCACCAGCCATCCGTCGCCGAACGGGGCGATCGCCGAGGCGGCCCGCACCGGCGAGCCGTCGTCGAAGGTCAGCGCCGAGGTCTCGTCGATCTCCAGCCGCACGCCCTCGATTCTCGCACCCCGTCAGCGCAACCTGGCGCCGTAGACGTGATCGACCTTCAGCGCCATCAGGACCCGGCGGTCGTCGACCATCACCTGGCGGTACTCGGCCCAGTCCGGATGTTCGCCGGCGGCCGCACGGTAGTAGTCGACGAGCGCCTGCACCTCGGGGCCGTCCGGGTCGTCGCCCGGTCCGATCAGCGTCACCGAACCCTCGGCCGTCGCCCACGCCCACCCGTCCGGGCTCGTCACCTCGAAGGCGGCCCTCGGGTCACGGCGCAGGTTGGCAGTCTTCGCACGGTTCGCGGTGATCGACACGTAGATGGTCTCGGCGGTCCGGTCGTACCAGGGTGTCACCGGGGAGAGCTGCGGAAGCCCGTTGGCCTTGATCGTGGCGAGGACACCGATCCTGCTGTCCGCGATCAATTGACGAGGGTCGAACGAAGCGTCGGTCATATCCCTGCCAATCCCCGGCCCGTGCCCGGTATTCCTGATCTCGCCAGGAATACCGGGGCGCCGCGCCTACCGGTTGCGGCTGAATCCATTGCCATCGGACGGGAACCGGGCCCGGCGCGTGACGCAACGGCGGGTGCGCTGTTTCAGCCCGCCGGCCGAGGTCCCGTTCTGTGGTCACGTCCGCGGAAGGATCGGGAATCCCTCGTCAGTTCAGGCGGCCATCCGCAACAGTGCGGCGAACAGGACAGCTCCGGAGGCCACCGCGAGCAGGACCCGGGGCGTGCGCAGGCCACGCCACCAGGGCAGGGCCCAGAGCAAGGCCCACAGTCCGAGGAAGCCGAGCACATGGGCGCTGATCAGGCTCAGGGTGAGTTCTTCGCAGCCGTTCACGGCTCGCACGTCGTCACACATGGACGGCGCTTCGCTGTCGGATCCGAGAATGACGATGCCCCAGAAGATCGCCAGGACCGGCGCGGCGAACAGGGTCACCACCGGCACGAAGACGTACGCCAACACGTCCGGTCGACGGTCCGTCAGCCAGTGCCGGAAGCCCCGCTGCGGCGTCTCGGACTCGTCGTCGAACTCGTCACCAGGCGCATCGTCGAACTCGTCGCCGGGCGCATCAGCGAGGTCGTCGGCCCGCGCATCGGCGAGGTCGTCGGCGTAGACACCGTCGGCCTTGAGATCGATGTCAGCGTCCGCCCCGGCCGCGACAACACCGTCGGCGCCAGCCGCACTGGATGTGCCATTGCCGGCCCTGGACTCGGGCGTCTCGACGATGGCTGCCGCCACTGCGGCAAGATCGGCAGCGATTGCGGCGGCGTCGGCTGCTTCCGCGGCCGCTGCTGCGGCATCGGCAGCAGCGTCGGCGGCAATTGCTGCTGCGGCGGCAGCGGTCGCGGCCGCCTGGGCGGCAGCAGCGGCCTTGTCACCGGCAACATTGACCGGCTCAACATGACTGCCCGAATCAACCCGACCAGCCGAATCAACATTGACGTCCGAATCAATATTGACCGCATCAGCATGGACGTTGGGTTCAACATTGACGTCTGCATCAACATGGGCGTCGGAATCCACATCCACATCGGGATGGCCGTCCGTGTTGCCGTTGGTGACGCGGCCGGATGTAGCGACATCACCGGCGGGTTCTGCCTCCGCTGGAACGGGATCGCTGTCCGCAACCACCGGCGCCGGCACCGCGGGAACGGAATCGCCGTCGGCAGCCACCGGCTCCGGCACCACGGGAACAGGATCGCCGTCGGCTACCACCGGCTCCGGCTTTGTGGGGGTGGGGGCGTCGGTGGGGGCTGCGGGCTCGGGCTTTGCCTGCGTGGGATTGGCGGTGGGCTTCTTCGCATCGGGAACTGTGGGGGCCGAATCGTCGCCGGCCGTGACAGGGCCGGTGGCTGGAGTGTCGTCGGCGACGTCGGGGGCGGTGCTGCGTTCGGACATGAGGCGTGATCTTAGACAGCGGCAGCGATTTGCGAATACCCGCCGATCGGCAGGTGGAATGCGTTGGGGCCGCGTGCGACGATGCCCGGATGCACGGGGATGAGCAGGGTATGCGGGTTACGGCGTCGGTGTTCGGGCGCACGATGTGGGTGGTCGCGGGCGCGATCCCGTTCTGGTACACGGCGTACGCGTCCGAGGTCGCCTGGATGGAGGACCTCACCGAGAACGGGACCGGCACCGTTTTTGCGACGGCTGGGCTGTGGGCGGTCTTTCTGGTGCTTTTCCTCGCTGCGATGCTTTGGCGTTTCCCGCGGGCTCGGACCGCCGCGGTGGCCGGGTGGGCACTCAGCCTTCTGCCGGCGGCAGCCCTGGTGGTCTGGGCATACAGCGCGCTGAAGGGTTGAGAGGCGTCAAGGCGGAACGTGAAACCTGCGGCTCGGAGACGGGCTGAGCTGATCGGAACGGTCGGGGTGGCGACTCGGCTCGGTAGGTCAGATCCGGGTAACCGGCTTCGGCGGCGATTCGGGCGAAGAACTCGCGGTTCGTCGGGGGCACCGTGGCGTCGGGGACGACGTTCCACGGTGTCGACGAGCCCACCCTCAAGGGAAACGTCGCTTCCTTAATGGTGCGCCAGGCTTCGCCGTTGATCACCCCGGCTACCGTGACGGCTCTTATGCGCAAGATCGTCATCACTCTCATCGCCGCCCTCACCGCCGCCGCCTGCTCAACACCCGCCGAGCCACCGGCCCCGACCTACCCGGACACCGTCACCGATGTCTCGGTTCCCGAGTTCAAGCTGCTCAACGACATCCTGCAGATCGACTTCGACCGTCGGCACGGTGAGACACGGGCGTATGCGCTGGTTCCCGCCGAGCGCCCGCCCGGTCTGCTCCGGATGACGCCGGGCGGCACCGACTCCGCCCACGGCGCCTCGGTGACCAGCTACGAGTTCGGTGAGCGGCGCGTGCAGGCCCTCGTCGAACTCGCCCCGGAACCGACCGGCACCTGCGAGCTGATCAACGACGGTCAGCTCACTGCCACCTCCCGGTGCGTCCGCGACGAGAAGATCGGCTCGACCTACCTGACGGTCTATTTCACGGAGGCCGTGACCAGCACCGACGAGGCGCTTGCGTTCTGGTCGAAGACCCCGATGACCCCGATCGACGAGGCGGCCTGGTGCGCCGATCTGCTGGCCCGCGCCCAAGCCGCGGTGACCGCCTGAGAACGCCCGGCGAACCCGTGGGAGCGAGACCAAAATCCTTAAGGGAGCCTTAAGTCTGCTCGGAAGAGGAAACCGCTTTCTCCCAGGATCCGTGCTTAAGGAGAGAAAGCCGCCCCTCCTAGCGAAAGGCACATGATGGCTGATTCCCGGCGTATCAGAGGCAGAGCGATCGGAGCGGCAGTGATCGCTCTCGGACTGGGCGCGGCGGTCGTGTTCACGAACTTCGCGTCGGCGGCGGTGCCCGAGGCCAGCGGCGAGCAGGTGGTGACCGAGACGATCGAGGTCACCGGGGTCTTCGACGGCGAGAACAAGCGGTTCATCGGTGGTGGCGCGCTCGGTGACGGTGGCCAGGACGAGGGCCAGGACGCGCTGTTCGAGCTGGCCGACGGCGCGACGTTGCGCAACGTGATCCTGGGCAGCCCGGCCGCTGATGGTGTGCACTGTTCCGGCAGTTGCACGCTGTCCGGTGTGCACTGGGAGGACGTCGGCGAGGACGCGGCGACGTTCCGGGGCACGAACGCCACCGTGGTGATCGAGGGTGGCAGCGCGGCGAAGGCCGACGACAAGGTGTTCCAGGACAACCGGGGCGCCGGCGGTTCGGTGACGATCCGCGACTTCGAGGTGTCCGACTTCGGCAAGCTCTACCGGTCGTGCGGCAACTGCTCGACGCAGGCGGCGCGGACCGTACGGCTGGAGAACATCGTCGCGACCGCACCGGGTGACGTGCTCGCCGGCATCAATTCGAATCTCGGTGACCGGCTGACGATCGACGGCGTGACCCTGGTCGGCGACGACATCGAACTGTGCGACAGGTTCGAGGGCAACGACACCGGCGACGAGCCGACCAAGATCGGTTCCGGGCCGGACGGCACGAGCTGCATCGCGAGCAATGTGACCGGTCCGTGAGACTCCCGCCGGGGCAGACGGTCCCCCAGTTACCTCCCGGCTGCCCCGGCGGGCCGCACCACATCCACAGCCTCAGCCGTCGCCTACGACGGTTATCGCCAGCGCATTCCCGTCGTGAGCGACGGCTGGCGGTTCAGCGCGGCGGGTCGGCGGCGGGTTTGCGGTTCCAGCGCAACGGCCCCGGGTGTACGGACCACCAGAACCGCCGCCACCAGGAGCGACGGTCACGCAGCGCCGCCGCGTAGGCGACCACCTGCTCCCCGGCCCGTTGCGCCTGCCCGGCGTCGGCGGCCTCCGGAGCGAACCCGGCGGTGTTGACCGCGTCCACCAGCCCGTCCAGGACCGGCAGTGGCGGCTCGTCGACGTCGGGCTGATCAGGAACAGCCCGCCGCAACAGCCCGGTCCGCTGCACCGGCCGTGGCACGACGGCCGCGTGCCGCACCGCCTCGGTGGCCGACAGGTGCGCCGGAACCGGCCGTCCCGCCAGACGCAACGCGTCGGTGAACTCCAGCCAGGCGCCCGCGATCCGCTGCCCGGGACTGCCGCCGGTCAACCTGCGTCTGCGCTGGGAACTCCGCATCCCGGCGACCGCCCCGGCCGCCCCGAAGATCAGCAGCAGCACTCCCCCGGACGTCCCGGATGCGACGAGCACCGCTGACGGCCCGGCCGGGACGGGCGGCGCGGCGATCTCCGGCCCGGCCGAGGCCGAGTCGGTGGCGGTGGGCGGCGGCGGTTCCGACTGTGACGGCGGCGGGCTCGGAGTGGGCGGGGTGAAGTCCTCCTCGACCGGGCGTACCTCATCGGTCTTGGGCATCGGGTCGAACGCCACCCAGCCCAGCCCGTCGAAGTAGACCTCCGGCCAGGCGATCGCGTCCCCGGCGGTGACCGCGCCACCGGCGGCGGGCGCGGTGAACCCGACGACGACCCGGCTGGGCAGTCCGGTCAGGCGGGCCAGCACCGCGTACGCGGCGGCGAACTGCTCCGACGTGCCCTTCTGCCCGCCGATGTCCCGCCGGCCGAACAGGAAGTGCCGCAGGTTGGGAAACGCGTGCCCGCTGGGGGCGTCGGCGACGTGCTGGTAGTGCTCGGCGAGAAAGGTCTCGATCGCTACCGCCCGGTCGTACGGAGCGCCGTTACCCTCGGCCAGGAAATCGGCGAGTTTCTGCACCTGCTGGGGCGCGCCGGCGCTGATCGCCAGATAGCGGGAGACCGCGTCACCGGACGGCACGTTCGCGATCGGGAGCTGGTTGAGGTCCGGGTTCTGCACCTCGGAGACCGCCGTGTAACGCAGGCCTTCGGTGAGTCCTTCGGGGCGGATCAGGGTGCCACTGGCCGCGTCGTAGGCGACCCGCGCCCCGGTGATCCGGGTCGGCGTCGGCACGGCCGGGAGCAGGCGGCCGGTCAGCCCGGTGATGGTGATCTGCTGCTGGGTCTCGGTGACCGCGGTTCCGCGAGGCACGTCGGGTGATGGCAGCACCCGGCCGGCGTTGCGGTAGACGCCGCCGACCTTCCAGGTGACGCCGTCGTAGTCGGAGAGGACGGCGAGCCGGATTCGCACGCTTGGCCCGGCCTGCGCCGGCGCGTTCTTCCCTGGCGCGACCTTGCCCGTCGCGCCCTTCGCCGGTGCGGCCGCCGACGCGGAAGGACCTGGCGCGGAAGGACCCGACGCGGAAGGACCCGGCGCGGGCGTCGCCGTGGCATCGCCGGGAAGAAATTCGAGAAGCGGCTGCGCAGGGTCGAGGGCCCAGCCGGAGATCCGGTTCAGCGGGCTCTCGTCCAGGCTGTCCACGCGGGGCGGCTGGACGTACCGCCGGGGGTCGACGGGCGTCGCGGTGACGTGACCGCCGACCCACGGACCAGCTGCCGCGATCACGCCGAGCAGCACCGCCAGTCCGGCGACCGCCCCGCCGACCGCGCGCACCCGCACGGCCGCGGGTGTGCCCGAACCGGTTCCGGACGCCGCGGCGAGAGCCGACACCACCAGGCCAGCGAGCGCGAGCGTGAACCCGGTGGCCGCCGAGGCGTTCGGCCCGACCACGTAGAGCGCGGCCGCGTACACCGCGACCGGCGGCACACAGCCGAGCAGCACCCGCCCGCTGCGCACCGCGACCTCGGTCGCGGCGAGCCCGGCGATCCAGATCGCGGCGACCGCGACGACCACGGTGTCCGGCGCGGTCTCGACCGGGATCATCGCGGTCAGCAGGCGTGGGATCCCGTTGCCGAGCGCGTCGCGGGCCGCCTCGACGGTCAGCCCGGCGGCGCCGGCGGCCAGATGCAGCGCCAGCGCCAGATAGCCGCCGAGCAGCACGGTCGAGATCGGCGCGACCGCCCACGACGGCAGCCGCCGCATGGCGACCCCGGCGCCGACCGATCCGGCCGCGGCCCCGGCCGCCAGCCGGAACATCAGGTCGTCGGCGAAGATCCGCCCCAGAACGGCTCCGGCCAGCACCAGCATCCCGGCGAGAGCCACCGGGACGACGGCCCGACGCACGATTCCCGCTACCCCCACGACCCACCCCCGACGTCGGGCCGCGTCACCGTCCGCGCAACCCGGGCGACCCCACGCGTCACCATCCGCGCAACCCGGGCGACCCCGCGGGTCACCATCCGCCCAACCCGGGCGACCCCACGCGTCACCATCCGCGCATCCCGGGCGGGCCCGCGGGTCACCGTCCGCGCAACCCGGGCGGGCCCGCGGGTCACCATCCGCGCATCCCGTCCCAGGCGGCGGCGAACTCGGCGCCGTCGGCGGCCTCGATCACCAACAGGCGGTCGGTGGCCACGGCAGGCGACGAGTCACGGTCGCCAAGGATTCCGGCGAGCGCGATGGGGTACGCCCCCCGCAGCCCACTGACCGCCCCCAGGTCGTCACGCCCACCCGGCCCGGTGAGGAAGATCAGGGTGTCCCCGATCTTCTGGGCCCGCAGCCGGCGAAGAGTGGCCGCGAGATCCCCGTCCCGGAGCGTGGCCTCGGTCAGCACGTCGAGATGCGGCCCACTGGCCGGGCCGCCGACGAGGTGCAGGCTGACCGGCAGGTCCTCCCGCACGGCGGCCACCACGATCGAGGCCGCGGCCTCACAGGCGTCCTCGAAACTGTCCGCATGATGTGCCGAGGCCCGGTCGTCGAGCAGCACCACGATCGTCGGCTCGGCCGTGTCGAGCTGCTCCCGGACCATCAGCTCACCCACTTTGGCGCTGCTGCGCCAATGCACCCGCCGCAGCTCATCCCCCGGCACGTATTCACGCAGCGTGTCGAACGTGATGCTGCCGTGCGGCACCTTGTCGACGCTGCCGTCCAGGCTCCGGGTGAGCCCGGCCGGAACCGCACGCAGCGGATGCACCTTCGGATAGACCCGCACCACGATCGTCTCGCCGTAACCCCGGGCCAGGGTGATCAGCCCGAGCGGGTCACGGCGGGTGACCTGCAACGGCCCGATCGGCACGAGCCCGCGCCGGTGGGTGGGCACCGGATAGCTCTCGACGGTGTCGTGGCCGGCCCGCAACCGCAGCAACGGCACCTCGACCGACGTGGTCCCGCAGCGATCGGTGGCGATCAGGGTGGCCGACCGCATCCGGCTGGTGTTGCTGATGGTGAGCGTCACGTTGGCCGGCTCCCCACGCGCGACCCGGTCCGGGTCGGCCACCCGGCTGACACCGAGCCGGGGCCGCCAGAACGCGAACACCACCGCCGCGGCCACGGCCAGTCCGGCGGCCGCCCCGAGCAGGGCCAGATCCGGATACCCGTAGCGGAACCCGGCCGTGAGCAGCCCGGCCGCCGCGACGATCAGCCCGATGCCACGAGCCGTGACCCGGGAGCGGGAAACGCCGCCGCGACGGGTCGTAGCCCGGAAACGGGCCGTGAACCGGGAGCGGGAAACGCCGCTGCGACGGGCCGTAAGCCGGAAACGGGCCGTGACCCGGGAGCGGGAGGAGGGGGTACGACGGCGCAACGGATCAGGCCGGGACGTGCTGATCGGGCAGCGGGACGGGCACCGAGCGCAGCGCGTCGGCGAGCACCTCGGCCGGGGTCACCCCACGGAGCTGGGCGTCGGCGGAGAGCAGCACCCGGTGCGCGAAGACCGGCTCGACCAGTTCCTTGAAGTCCTCCGGGAGGACGTAGCCACGGCCGTTGATCAGCGCGTACGCCGAGGCGGCACGGGTCAGGGCGATCACTCCACGGGGGCTGACGCCGACGCGGACCTGTGGATGGTTGCGGGTGGCGGCGGCCAGGCGCACGGCGTACGCATAAAGGGTGTCGGCGATGTGCACCGCCGCGACCATCCGGGTCATCTCGCCGATCATGTTGGTGTCGGTGACCGGCTCGAGGGCGTCCGGGGACCGGACCGCCGCGCCACGCAGCACCTCGATCTCGACCTCCTCGGACGGGTAACCGACGGAGAGTTTGACCAGGAACCGGTCGAGTTGCGCCTCGGGCAGCCGGTAGGTGCCGTCCATCTCGACCGGGTTCTGGGTGGCGACGACCAGGAACGGCTGCGGCACCGGGTGCGGCACGCCGTCGACGGTGACCCGGCGTTCCTCCATGACCTCGAGCAGCGCCGACTGGGTCTTCGGCGACGCCCGGTTGATCTCGTCGGCGATCACCAGGTTGGCGAAGACCGGCCCCGGATGGAACTCGAACCCACGGTTGGCCTGGTTGAAGACGGTCACGCCGGACACGTCGGAGGGCAGCAGGTCGGGGGTGAACTGGATGCGCCGCCACTGCCCGCGGATGGACGCCGCCATCGCCCGGGCCAGGGTGGTCTTGCCGACGCCGGGGACGTCCTCGAGCAGCACGTGGCCCTGGGCGAACATCGCGGTGAGCGCCAGCCGGACCACCTCGGGCTTGCCGAGGACGACGGTGCCGATGCGGTTGGCCAGCTCGTTCGCGACGTCGGCGAAGCCCTGGATGTGGGCGGGGGTCAGCACGTCGACAGGTCCCCCAGGTCGTCCCCGCCGTCGAGGTTCAGCCACGCCCACGGGATGTAGGTCTTGCCCTCGTAGTCCACCTGAATCCACCACGTGCTCTTCTTGTTGTCGTTGTAGACGTAGGCGTAGACCTCTTCACCGGTCTTCTTGCAGTACGTCTTGAGTTTCGTGCCGTTCTTGACCCAGCCTGCCTGCTGGTCGTCGTCCTGCCGGGTGACCTTGAAGATCTCGTTGCCGTTGCGGCCGGAGACGTCCTTGTCGCAGTACGTCTTCTGGTCACCGTCGTCACCGTTGATGCAGGTGGCGGTGCCGTAGAGGGCGTCGGTGGTCTTCGCCATGCCCTTGGCCTGGTTGCCGGCGGCGTTCTTGGCGGTGACCGTGAACGTGTAGGCGGTGCTCGGCTTGAGCCCGGTGGCGCTCAACGACGAGCAACTGCCGGTGGAGCCCTTGCCGCCGCCGGTCACGGTGAGCGTGCACGTGGTCGTGCCGCCGCCGTTGTTCACCGAGAACGTCACCTTCGCCGTGTTGTAGGTGGGGTCGACCCCGGTGACGGTAACCGTGGGCGCCGCCACGGTACGCGCTGACGCGGTCGCCGCCGTGCCGGGCCCGGCCTCGTTGACCGCCGTCACCTCGACCTGCACGTTGGTGCCGTTGCCCAGCTCGGTGAGGGTGGTGGAGGTGCCGGTGACCTCGGTCTCCTTGCCGCCGGCCTTCACCACGTACTTGGTGATCGGCCGCCCGTTGTCGGCCGGCGCGGTCCACGTCACCGACACGGCGCCGGCCTGCCCGGCGACGGTGGCGGCGGCCAGGTCGCCCGGAGCCCCCGGAGCGGCGAACGGGACGACGCTGTTACTGACCGCGGAAGCCTTCGACCCGGCGCCGATGTCGTTGATCGCGACGACGGTGAACGCGTACGACTTGCCGAACTCGACCTGGTTGGCGGCGACCGACAGCTCGGTGCCGGTCGCCTCACCGATCGGGGCGGTGCCGCCCTCGGTGACGGCCGTCACCGCGTACCGCACGATGTCGTGACCCTGCCCGTTCGCGGCCGGCCAGGTGACCGCGACCGTGCCGTCCGGTTTGGCCTCGGCCACCGGGGCGCCCGGCGCGTCCGGAACCTCAGCGGTCGGCATGACCTCGTTGCTGCTGCGCCCCGGCCCGTCACCCTTGCGGTTGACCGCATGCACCTCGAACTTGTACTTCTGGCCGTTGATCAGCTGGTCGACCACCAGCGACCGCTGATCGGCGCCGACCTGGAAGGTGCGGCCCGCGCCGGCCACCACATACTTGCTGATCGCGGCGCCGTTGTCCGGGGCGGCCTGCCAGGAGACCCGCACCTCGGCGTTGCCGGCTGCGGCCCGCACACTGCGCGGGGCGCCCGGCTTGGCGGCCTGCGGCTTCTTCGGCTTCTCCTGCTTCGGCGGGGCGGGCGGCGCCTTCACCGGCGGCGGGTCACCGCCGAGGACGTTGTCGTCATACTTGTCGACGCTGTGGACCTCGTGGTTGTCGTCGACCACCCGGGCCGTCGAGGAGCCGGGCGCGTTGATGAACAGCCGGTTCTCCCGGACCTCCAGCTCCAGGTCGCCGCCGGGCCGGTCGATGTCGATCGGGGCCTGCTGCTTTCCGGTGCTGTCGAAGACGTGGACGGTGCCGTCGTCCTCCGGCACATACAGATAACCCTGGTAGGTGACCGCCGGCCGCAGCTCGCCGCCCGAATCCGGGATGGTGACGTCACGCACACCAGCGGGAGTGACGGTGAAGACCCGCCGCTCGTCCGGCAGGGTGATCGCGATCATGTCGCCCTCGGAACGCGGCGGCAGCTCGCCGGGCGAGTTCAGCGGCAGCGTGGTCGGCTGGCCGGCGCCTTTCTCATCCACCCGGACCAGCGCGTTAGTGGTCCGGTCGAGAACGGCGACGCCCTGGTCCAGCGCGGTGACGGCGAGGTCGTGGCTGGGCGCGGCGACCGGATCGGTGCGCACCCGGGTGGCCCCCGCGTCACCGGAGGCGATCGAGGTCACCGTGCCCTCGCTGGGCACGGCCACCCACAGCCGGCCGGCGCCGTCGAAGACACCGCCGCTGATGCCCGGCGGGAACTGCAACGGCTCCCCCACCGGCTGCACGCTCGACGGGTCGACCTGCTGCACCTTGCCCTGCACCGCGTCGACGACGAACGCGTCGTCACCGTGCAGCGCCACGCTCACGCCGATGCCCGGCTGGAGCTGCTGGTTCCAGTAGACCTGGAGGTCGGTGAGGTCCATCGAGGCGATCGCGCCGGTGTTGACGTCACGGAGCAGCACGAACCTGTCACTCTGGCTGACCTGCACCTGGTGCCGAAGCGCCTGTGGCACGTCGGCGCGGGTGTCGATGCGGGCGCTCACCCCGTTGAGGCGGGCCAGCTCACCGGCCCCCTTGCTCCACACCCACGACGCGGCATCGAAGCTGGCCAGCGCGTCATCGGCGGCGCCGAGCCCGCGCACAGTGAGCCCGAGGCCGGCCACCAGAACGGCGACGGTCGCCATCGTGACCAGCCGGCCCCGGCTGAACATCCGGCTTCCACGCCCCGGTGTGGTGGCGTCAGTGCTGGTCACTGCGGCTGCCCTCCCCGTGTCGCCGCCTGAACGACGTGGGCCACCTTAGCGAAACGACGGTCCGCGTCGATACCCGTGTCCCGCGCCTGTGGACAACTCAGCCACGTTCGGTGCACACCTGAGTCGAACTGGCGTACAGGTCAGAGGTATAGACGACAACCACTGCAAAGCAGTACTGGAGCTTCGGATTCAGGCCCGCCACCGTCGACTTCGTCTTGCCCAGTCCGACCTGCGCGATCGGCTTGAGCTGCTGCCCCTCCCGGGCCATGGTGACCATGAACGGTGCCTTCCCACCACTCGGATCACGCCAGGTCACGTCGATCGAGGTGCCGCGATCGGTCAGTTTGACCCTGGTCGGCGGCGCGCCACCGAGCTGCGGCCCGGCCGAGGCGGTGGCCACCGGTATGACCGGTTCGTCCTTCTTTCCCTCCCGGCCGATCAGGACGACCACGAGGGCGGCCACCGCGACCAGCGCGACCAGCGTCGCGACAACGGTCAGACCAACGGCATTCCTCTGGTACGGACGACCCGCCCCCGAATCATGCTGAGGTGTCGTCGGCCACCCGGTGCTCTGCGGGAACCCGTGCTGTTGTGGCTGGTAGACGGCTTGCGGGTTATCCACAGAACCGTATTGCCCCTGGTGGACAGGCTGGGGCGCCACGTGCTGGACCGGGGCTGGGCCGGCCCAGGCCGGTGGCGTGACGTGCTGGTGGATCTTCGTGGCGGGCCGCCGCTGCTCCGGGACCGGTGGGGCGGCGTTCCACGGGTTCCCCGAGCGCTCGTCCGGCTGCGGAACCGGGCGGGTGACCGGAAGCACATCGGTCGGCCGCTCCAGAGCCGCCCGGGCATCCGCCTCCCCACTGCGGGCCTGCGGCACGAGCGGCGCCGGGGCCTGGGTCACCGTCAGCGGGGCCGGCGGCACATCGGTTGCCGGGTTCAGCGCCGCGGTCACGTTGTTCACCGGAACCGCGGGGCCGGGCGACGTCGCGTCCGGCTGGGTGGGCGGGGCGTCCGGCCGTACCGTCGCGCCTGAAGGATCCTCACCCAGGTAGGACCGTGCCTGAACCACGAACCGGTGACCGTCGCCGAGGGCCGAAGGCCCGTTGGCCGCCACCCGGCCGAACGCCTTGCGGGCCTCGTGCCGGTTGCCGAGCTCCTGCGCGACGACGCCGAGGTCATAGGAGATGTGCAGCATGAGCGGATCGCCGTCGCCGAGCCGCCACTGCCCCGCCGCATAGGCGTCCTCGAGCAGGCGCCGGGCCGCCATCGGGTCGTCCGATTGCAGGAACACCCCGGCCAGCTCCCGCTGAGCGGTCAGAACGTCCGGCTCGTCCTCCCCCAGGTTCTCCCGCCCCAGCTCCACGGCCCGCTCCAGCAGAACCTGAGCCGACCCGAGATCACCTGATGCGATCAGGGCACGCGCACGTTCAATGGCGGGGGTGAGGGGCGACCGAGACACGCCCGCCATGCTGCCCGTTTCCCCCGCCCGGCGCCACACCCCCGACAACCACCGGCCCCCGCTTCGACCCTGCGTCAGGGCCGTATATAGTTCTGTCCGTGCCGCTGAGAGGGCAGCCAAAACCCAGGTGAAAGCCAGGGAGAAGGCCCCGCTAAGCTGTACGCAGCAGGTCCGGGTGGCGGAATGGCAGACGCGCTAGCTTGAGGTGCTAGTGCCCTTTATCGGGCGTGGGGGTTCAAGTCCCCCCTCGGACACAACCTGATTCCAACGGTGCGGGGCGAGATTTACATCTGCCCGCACCGTTTTTGTTTTTCCTGGCCGACAGCCTGTCACATCGAGGAATCGCACCGGTGGCCGTCGATCACCGGGCGGACCCTGGTCAGCAGCAGGTCCAGGAATCGGTCGGGGTGGCGGAACGACGCGAAGTGGCTGGCGTCGGGGATCAGGGCGAAGTCCTTGGCCGGCGCGGTGATGGCGTCGTAGAAGCGGCGGGCCGGGGCGGGCGGGGTGATCACGTCGTGTTCGCCCTGGAAGATGAAGATCGGGATGTCGAAGGTGGTGCCCTCGGCCCATTCGTCGATCGTCGCCGACTCCAGGGCCACCTGCTCGGAGAACTTCATCGCCTTGCTGTTGGCGGCCACGTCACCCAGGGTGTGCAGTGGTGACGTCAGCAGGGAGCCGAGCACCACGGTCTTGAGTGTGTCCAGGGTCAGCGGGTCGGAGACCGTCAGCAGCCTGTGGTACTGCGACCACTGCTCGGTGGTCCACGTTGTCCGGTCCGGCCCGATCGTGGTGATCTCGGCGAGCTGCTTGTGTTTGCCGGCGCGGGTGAGCCGGTCCAGCAGCGCCTCGTGGGCGGTGTGGTCGCGGCCGCCGGCGTTGATGTTCTGGTCCGTGCCCACGTAGGCGGAGTACAGCTCGGGATGGCTGCGGGCCAGGCGCAGGCCGATGAACGATCCGAACGAGTTGGCGACCAGCAGGACCTTGTCGGCGCCGAGCCGGTCCAGGACGTGGCGGGTCACCTCGACGGCGTCACGCTGCAAGCGGTCCAGGCTCATCTCGCCCTGGTCGCCGTGCTGGAAGGTGCGGCCGGCGCCACGCATGTCCCAGCGCACGACGGTGAAATGGCGCTCCCAGGCCCGGGTGCGCGGAACGTAGGCGAGGTTGGTGGCGCCGGGGCCGCCGTGCACCTCCAGCAGCACCGGGTTGCGGCGGTCGTCGCCGCGGACCGAGATCCACTGGTCGATGCCGCCGATGCGGACGAAGCCGGACTCGTCGATGCCGTGCGGGCCGGTGATGCGGATCCGGCGGGCGTTGGCGGTGCGTTTGACCTGGCGGTAGCCGAGGAGGCCGGCCGCCGGGGCGGTGAGGAGGGTGGCTGCGGACGCGGCGATGATCGTACCCAACATGGTGTTGCTCCTAAACTGTTTATTATGTACTCGATTTCTATACGGTATAAACAGTTCCGGCGGGCGTCAACCCGTTTCCATCGAGCAACATCGAGGAGGGCCGCCGTGGCCAGGAGCGGCAACAGCAAGGACAACCGCGACTTGGGTACGGCGCTCGCGCTGCTCTGGGACGAGACCGAGGCGCCGACCCGCGGCCCGAAGCCCAGCCTGACGCCCCGCCGAATCGCCGAGGCCGCCGTGAGCCTGGCCGACAGCGACGGGCTCGACGCGGTGACGATGACCAAGGTCGCCGGACTGTTCAAGCTGTCCGCGATGGCGTTGTACCGGTATGTGCCGGGCAAGGCCGAGCTCGTCGAGCTGATGATCGAGGCGATCCTCGCCGAGCGGCCCGACCTCTCGGTCGCCGGCGACGACTGGCAGTCCCAGATCACCGAGTGGGCCCGGCGGTCCTGGGACGTCCACCAGGCGCACCCGTGGCTGGTCACGGCGACCGCGATGCGCCGGCAGGCGATGGGGCCGCACCAGCTCGGCTGGATGGACGCCGCGCTCGCGTCGCTGGAGCAGACCGGGCTGCCGCCGGCCGATCAGCACCAGATCTTCCTGCTGGTCGCCGGACTGGTCCGCAACCTGGCCCAGCAGCGCCTCGACTACGACGAGGAGCACGACCAGGAGTGGAACCGGCTCAACGGCGAACTGCTCGCCCGGCACGCCCACCGCTTCCCGGCCCTCACCCGCGCAATCGTCGGCGGCGCCTTCGAACCGGCCGGCGACCCGCTCGGTTTCGGTCTGGCCCGGCTGCTCGACGGGGTCCAGGCCCTGATCACCCGCCAGCAGGCCGGCTGAGCCAGGGCGACCACAGTGTCCCGCCGGTTTCGGCGCGACCAGCCCTAGATCTTGCACGGTTCGCCACCTTGGCAGCGATCTTGCGCTGCTGGCGGGGCCAGCCGATCATCGTCGGCGGCGTGCCGAATCGGGCATTTGAGTGGGGCTTTGTGGTGGTCCCAGTCTGGTTGCGCTCGGGATACCTTTTGGCCCTTCATGGCGGATCACGGACATCCGGAGGGTGTCGATGCTGGTCGAAGCAGCGGTGACCGGAGACGACAGCGGTCGTCATCTGGAGAATCTGGTGAAGTGGCTGCGGGCGGATCCAGAACTTCAAGGGCTGGTCACCGTACGGCGTGGCGAAGTGCCGTCAGGCGCCATGGGGACACTGGCCGATGTGGTCCAGGTGGCGCTCGCACCCGCCGGCGCCGGGGCCGCGATGGTGACCGCGCTGGTCAGCTGGCTGCGGTATCGCACCGGGGATGTGAAGGTCACGCTGACCCGCAAAGGCGCCGAACGGCGGGTGGAGATCACCGCGAACCGTCTGCGGCAACTGGACGGGCCGCAGCTCCAGGCACTGGCGGGCGACCTGCTCGCGCAGCTGGAGGACCGTGATCCTCGTGGAGACACGCGCCGATGATCGGTGGCCTGCTGTCCGGATCGGGTGTGCGGGCGGTGGTCGTCGGCACGGCGCGGCACGTGGCCGGGTCGATCTATCCGGGGCTGCCCACGGTTCCGGCCACCGTCGCGGCGATCGCCGACCGGCTGGTCCGGGTGTGCGGGCTCGAACCGGCGAATCTCCGGGTGCTGCTCGATCCGGCGGATCCCCGTGAACTGGGCCGGGAGCTGACCGTCGCGGCCCGTGCGGCCACCGACGTGCTGTACGTCCACTATGTCGGGCACGGGCTGCTCGCCGACGACGGTGAGCTGCACCTGGCCACGCAGGCGTCACGTGATCTGGACGACGACATCGCCACGTATCAGGCGTTGCCGTACGCCGAGCTGCGGGGTGTCCTGGAACGTTCGCGGGCCCGGCTCGCCGTGATCGTGCTGGACTGCTGCTATGCCGGGCGGGCGCCGAACCTGACGAACCGGCGGCCCGAGGACGACTTCGAGGCGACCCGCCGGCACGGTGTGCACCTGCTCGCGGCGGCCCGGGGTGACCAGCTGGCGTGGGCGCCGCCGGACCGGGAGTTCACCGCGTTCACCGGGGAGATGATCACCCTGCTGGACGAGGGTGATCCGGCCGGGCCGCGCGAGATCGGGCTCGATGACCTCTACCGGCACCTGTCCCGGCGGCTGCCTGCGCGGGGGCTGCCGGCGCCCGTACGGCTGTCGTCTGATCTGACGCCCGGTGCTCCGCTCGCGCCGAATCCCGCCTACCGGCCGGCCGTCGTCGCCGGGCCGCCGGGTCTGGCCGGCGGTGACCGGCCGAGTCCCTACCGGGGTCTGTCGGCGTTCGAGCCGGAGGACGCCGCTCTGTTCTTCGGCCGGGAGGCGCTCACCGCCGAACTCGTCGCCCGGGTGCGCGGCGGTGACGGGCCGTTGATCGTCACCGGGCCGTCCGGGGCCGGCAAGTCCAGTCTGCTGCGGGCCGGGCTGCTGCCGGGGCTGCGCAAGGCCGGTGACGTGGGCGTGCACTGGGTGCTGACGCCGGGCGCCGAGCCGTTGCTGGAGCTGGCCCGGCGGGTGGCCGGATCGTCCGGTGTCGCGGCGCCGGATCTGCGGGACCGCTGGCTCGCCGACCCGGCGGCGTTCGCCCGTGGGCTCGGTGGGCTCGGTGCCGTGACGATCGTCGTCGACCAGTTCGAGGAGGTCTTCACCGAGGCCGGTGACCCGCGGGAACGGGACGCGTTCATCGCGGCCCTGGCCTGTCCCGGCCCGCGCGTGGTCCTCGGGGTGCGGGCCGACTTCTTCGGCCACTGCACCGCCCATCCCGTTCTGCTGCCCGCGTTGCGTACACCGGTGGTGGTCGGCCCGATGACGGCCGCCGGCCTGCGTGCGGTCATCGAACGCCCGGCCGCCGACGCCGGGATCGGCCTGGAGCCGGGGCTGGCCGACCTGCTGCTGCACGATCTGAGCGAGGGCGCCACCGACGCGGCGGGCGCGCTGCCACTGCTGTCGCACGCGCTGCTGGCCACCTGGCAGCGGCGGGAGAACGACACGATGACGATCGCCGGATACCGGGCGGCCGGTGGTGTCACCCGCGCGCTGACCAACACCGCCGAGGCGACTCTGGGGGCGCTCACCCCGTACCAGAAGGAAATCGCTCGTGATCTTCTGTTGCGGCTGGTCCATCTCGGTGGCGAGACGGGTGACACCAGGCGGGCCGCCGCACCCGCCGAGGTTCTGCCGGATCCGGGCGACCAGCCGCGGGCGGACGCTGCGGCGCGGGTGGTGGACCGGTTCGTGGCGGCCCGGCTGCTCACCGCCGGGCAGGATCGGATCGCGATCACCCACGAGGCGCTGATCAGGGCGTGGCCACGGCTGCGGGCGTGGATCGACGAGGACCGGACCGCGTTGCTGACTCGGCAGCAGCTGGCCCTCGACGCCGGGGTCTGGGCCGAACACGACCGCGATCCGTCCTATCTGTACACAGCGGGGCGTCTCGCCGCCGCGACCGACGCGCTCGGCAGCGGCGGCACGGCGGCCGAGTTGGGCCCGACCGGCGCCGAGTTCCTCGCGCAGAGCCGGCGCCGGGACCGGCGGCGGGCCCGGCGCAGCCGCCAGGTGATCGCCGCGCTGGCCACCCTGCTGCTGGTCACCGCCGGGGCGGGCACGGCCGCGCTGGTCCAGCAGCGGGCCGCCGAGCAGCAGCGCGACGATGCGATCGCCCGCGGTCTGGCCGGGGCGTCCACGACCGACGTGCAGGATTCCACCGTGGCCGGGCGGCTGAGCCTGGCCGCGTACCGGCTCTCGGCCAACCCGGAGTCGCGTGGCGCGGTGCTCGCCGCGGCGACCCGCCCGCAGTCGGCCCGGCTGATCGCGCACCGCAACTACGTGACCCGGCTGACCTACGACAACTCCGGGAAACTGCTGGCCACCAACGCCGCGGACGGCACCACCCGGCTGTGGGACGTCACCGGCGCCGGCCCGGTGCCGCTCGGCGAGATGACCGGCGCCGGGATCGGCAATCCCGCGTTCCGGCCCGACGGCCGGGTCCTGGCGACGGCCTCCGGCGGCGCGCAGGCACGGCTGTGGGACGTCAGCGACCCGGCCCGGCCCCGGCCGTTGAGCGTTCTGGATCCGGCCGGCAAGGCGTTGCCGCCGGCCAAGGACATTCCGTACGCCGCGGACACCGCGTTCAGCCGCGACGGGCGTCTGCTGGCGACCGCCGCCGGGCGGCCGGACAACCTTGCCTTGCTGTGGGACGTGTCCGATCCGGCCCATCCGGTCCGGGTCGCAACACTGCACGGGCACACCCATGAGGTACGGGCGGTCGCGTTCAGCCCGACCGCGGAGCTGCTGGCGACGGCGTCCCGGGACGGCACCATCCGGCTGTGGGACGTGCGTGATCCGGCCCGCGCCACCACGATCGGCGTCGTCGCGGGGCGGCGTGATCTGACCATCGGCCAGGTGTCGTTCGATGCGGCCGGCACGCGCATCGCGGCGGCGTGTGTCGAGGGCACCACCCGCATCCTGGACATCACCGACCCGCGCCGGCCGCGCCAGCTCGCCTCCCTGAACAACCGCACCGGCTTCGTGTACAGCGCCGCGTTCAGCCCGGACGGTCGCCTGGTGGCGACCACTTCATTCGACGATCAGGCGGTACGGGTCTGGGACGTCAGCCGCCTCGACCGGCCGGTGGTGACCGCGTGGCTGGAAGGCCCCAGTGACACCGTGCTGCGGGTCGCGTTCAGCCCCGACGGGCGAACCGTGGCCGCCGGGTCCAGCGACCGTACCGTCCGGTTCTGGCGCCTGGACTCCCCGTCGGCGCGGTCCATGCTGGTCGGGCACACCGGTTTCCTCAGCGCGGTGGCCGTCAACGCGCCGCGCGGGCTGCTCGCCACCGCCGGCGCTGGTGACAACTCGGCACGCCTGTGGGACGTGCGCGACCCGGCCGTGCCCCGGCTGCTGTCGGTGGCGGCCGGGCACACCGACAAGATCCGTTCCGTCGCGTTCAGCCCGGACGGCCGGCGCATGGTCACCGTCTCCCAGGACAGCCACGCCCGGCTGTGGGACGTCGTCGACCCGGCCGTGCCCCGGCTGCTGTCCATCGCCGACGGCCCGGACCGGCAGGCGCTGTCCGCGGCGGCGTTCACGGCCGACGGCAGCCGGGTGGTCACCGCCTCGTTCGGCCGCACCGCCCAGCTGTGGACCGGCGGGAACACCCTCGCCGCGACGTTCGGCGGCCAGCAGGACCGGCTGCATGGGCTGGCCGTCGCACCGGACGGCACCACGGTCATCACCTCGGAGGACGGCACGGCCGAGGTCTGGGCCACCGCCGGCGCGCGCCCGGTCGAGCTGTCGGTGCTGAACGGGCACACCGCGGGCGTACGCACGGCGGCTTTCGCCCCCGACGGGAACCTGCTGGCCACCGGATCAGCCGACAACACCATCCGGCTCTGGGATCTGACCGACCGGGCGCATCCCCGCGAGGCCGGAACGTTGCACGGGCACACCGGCGCGGTCAGCGCCCTGGCCTTCTCCGCCGACGGAACCGTCCTGGCCAGCGGCGCCGAGGACAACACCCTGCGAACCTGGAACCTGTCGGCCGCGCCCGAGCTCACCGCGGTGATCGACGCACGCTGGCCGGTCAACGGTGTGGCGTTCCTGCCGGACGGCCGGCACCTGGTCACGGCGGCCGGATACGACGCCCGTTTCTGGCCGCTGGACCTCGACGAGGCGGTCCGGACGATCTGCACGCCCGGCGGCGACGGCATGACCACCGACGAATGGGCGGCCCTCGCCCCGGACCTGCCGCCCCACGACCCCTGCGGCTAGCACGACCCGTGTGGCTAGAAGGTGATGGCGATGGCGATCATCGGGTTGCGCTTGATGCCGAAGGTCTTGGCGAACCAGTTGCCCACGCGTGAGGTGACGTAGCGGCGGGCCAGCAGGTCGCGGGCCCGTTCGGTGCCGGGCTCGTCGAGCAGGCGGGCGGTGCCGGGGACCGGCTGGGCACCGGGCGCCACACGGCCCCGGATGTCGCACACCGTCACCTGGACCTGCGGGTTGTTGCGGATGCGCTTGACCTTCCAGGCCTCCGCCTCCGAGACGATCAGCAGGGTCTCCTGGTCGACGATGTGCCAGACGGGAGTGGAGACCGCGGTGCCGTCCTTGCGGTAGGTGGTCAGACTCACCTGTTTGCTCGCCGCGATCTCGTTGCTGATGCTCATCGTGCCGCCGCCCCTCATGGTCGCTCCCGCGGTCGCGCGGATCATCGTCAACTCTCCCAGATGCCCGGCCGGGCAACGGGCAGTGGAGACACATCGACGGCTGTCACGAGCATGCACCGGCTAGCCTCGTGGAGGAACCGAACAAGCGTGTGCTGACCAGGACCGACAAGGATCCGCAGATGGACACAGGCAAGCGTTCATGGTTTCGCAGGCGGCGTTCCGCACCCGCCGAGCCGAGCCCGAGAGTCATCCGGCCCGATCACAATCCCGACGACGAGGACCGCGGCGCGGTCGACGTGTGTTTCGTCTTCGACACCACCGGCTCCATGTCGAGCAAGATCTCCGGGCTCATCGCCTGCATGGTCGACTTCGTCGGTGAGCTCTCCGAGTTGCAGCTCAACTGGCGGATCACGACCGTGCCGTACGGCGATCTGACGGTCAGCGGCGACAAGGTCGTCGCGGATCTGCCGTTCGTCCGGAGCTATCACGACGCGGTTCAGCAACTGAACGCGATGCCCCGGTTCAGCGGTGGCGGCAACTACGGCGAGTCCACCCTGGAGGCGGTGGTCGCGGCGTTGGACAAGCCGTTCCGGCCGTTCGCCGTGCCGGTTCTGGTGGTGCTGACCGACGAGCCGCCGCTCACCGAGGATCTGAGCGTGGCGGAGGTGGGCGAGCAGATCACGATCCGGGAGGCGATCTGCTTCGTCGCCTCGCCGGATCTGCCGGGCTATCGCAAGTGGGCCGAGGACAACGGCGGCCGGTGGTACAAGATCGACCAGCGGGTGGACACCACACAGATCCTGGCGTATCTGCGTTCCCTGGTCCGCGAGCTGCCGCAGGTGGCGCAGGAGGTGCACGAGCTCGGCGGCGGATCGGTGCGCCGCTATCTGGAGGAGAAGCAGGAGAAGGGCGGCCTGTAGAAAGGGGCGACGCGGGCCGGAAGTCGCACGAGACATCGTGCACAATCGATGATCGTGTCGTACAACGGGTTCATCTCGTACAGCCATGCGGCGGACGGGCGGCTCGCTCCCGCCGTCCAACGGGGGCTTCATCACCTGGCGAAACCATGGAACCGCCGCCGGGCGCTGTGGATCTTCCGGGATCAGACCGGCCTGTCGGTGACCCCCGCACTGTGGACGTCCATTCAGCGCGCGATCGACAGTTCCGACTACTTCGTGCTGATGGCCTCCCCGGAGGCGGCCCAGTCGCCGTGGGTGAACCGCGAGATCGAGCACTGGGTGGCGACCAAGTCGGCGGACCGGATCCTGCCGGTGGTCACCGACGGTGAATGGAAGTGGGACCGCCGTACCCGCGACTTCGATGAGTCGTCGACTGCCGTACCGCCGGCTCTGCGGGGTGTCTTCGATGAGGAACCGCTGCACCTGGACCTGCGCTGGGCGCGCGACGACAAGCATCTGAGTTTGCGGCACTCCCGGTTCCGGGATGCGATCGCCCAGCTCGCGGCCCCGATGCACGGGGTGACCAAGGACGATCTGGAGGGTGAGGACGTCCGGCAGCACCGCCGGGCCGGGCGGCTGCGGCTGGCCGCGTTGACGTCGCTGGCGCTGCTCGCCCTGCTGGCCTCGGCCGCCGGCATGGTCGCGGTCCGTAACGCGGCGCAGGCCAACGCGTCGGCGCTGGAGGCGGTCCGCCAGCAGCAGGAGGCGACCGTGCAGCGCGGCAGCGCGGCGAAGTTCGCCGACGAGGCGAAACGGCAGCAGGAGATGGCCGAACGTCAGGAGGCCCGGGCTCGTGACGCCGCGGACGAGGCACAGGAACAGCTGACCCGGGCCGACAGCGCCGCGGCCCGTGCCGTCGAGCAGCAGCGGCTCGCCGAGAGGCAGAACGAGCTGGCCCGCGAGTCCGCGCGGGAGATGCGCCGCCAACAGGAACGTGCCGAGGAACAGGCCCGGATCGCCCGGCAGCAGCAGAAGCTGGCGACCGCGGCGGGCGCGGAGGCCCGCCGGCAGCAGGAGATCGCCGTGGAACAGGAGCGGCTCGCCAAAGCGGCCGGCGCGGAGGCCCGCCGGCAGGAGAAGATCGCCGCGGAGCAGGAGAAACTCGCCACCGAGGCGGCCGCCGAAGCCCGCCGGCAGGAGAAGATCGCCCGGGAGCAGGAGGCACGGGCCGAGGCCGCGAAAGCCGACGCCGAGCGGGAGAAGGCCAACGCGGAACGGGAGAAGGCGAACGCCGAACGCGAGAAGGCCAACGCCGAGCGGGAGAAGGCGAACGCCGAGCAGCAGCAGCGGATCGCCATCAGCCGCCGGTTGATCAACGAGGCGAAGGCCACCCTGGCGGACGAGCCGCAGACGGCTCTGCGGCGTGGCATCGCGGCCCAGCAGATCTACCCCGAGGCGGAGACCCGGCGGGCGGTGGCCAACCTGATCGCGTCGACCCGGTACGCCGGGGACATCGCCGGAGTGGCGTCGGCCGTACACGGGCCGGGCAGTCTCCTGATCACCCTCAGCGACTCGGGTGTGGTGTCGCTGTGGGACACCAGCAATCGGGCCGACGCCGTGCTGCTCGCCACCATCGGCGCCGCCGGGCCGCTCAACAACGTCATGTCGCTCAGCCGGGACGGGACGGTCCTGGCGCTGGCCCGCGACGGCGCCGCCGAACTCTGGGACATCAGCGTCCCGGCGCGCCCGGCGCTGATCTCCGCGCTGCCCGAGGACAGGTACTTCCACTCGGTGGCGCTCAGCCCGGACGGGCGCATCCTGGTCACCGGCGACCGCACCGGCCCGGACGGCTACGCCACGCTCTGGGACATCACCGACCGCACCGACCCCACGCAGCTGTCCACCCTGGAGGGCAGCATCTCGTCCGGTGACGACTTCGTGTTCAGCGCCGACGGCCGGACCCTCGTGGACAGCGTCAACGGCACCCACATCTGGGACATCAGCGACCCGGCCGATCCGGTCGCGCGGGCGACCATCCCGACCGGCAGCGCCACCTCCGTCTTCGCGCTGGCGTTCAGCCCGTCGGCGCCGCTGCTGGCGATCGGCAACAGCCTCGGCGACCTGGACCTCTACGACCTGACCGACCCGGCCAGGCCGGTACGGGAGGCGCAGCTGGAGTACGACCCGACCACCCTGATGCTGTCGCTGGCGTTCAGTGCCGACGGCACGATGCTCGCGTCGGGTGACAGCGACGGGCGGGCCATCCTCTGGCAGATGGGCCTCTACCCGCGGCAGATCGCCGACATGGCCGGCACCGGCGGGATCGACTCGCTGACGTTCAGCGGGGACGGGCGGACGCTGGTGACCGCCGACAGCGCGGACACCGCGGTGCTGTGGAACACCACCGAGTTCGCCGCCCCGCGCAAGCTCTCCGAGTCGGCGGCGCACACCGACATGCTGCTGGCCATGTCGTACGGCGCCGACGGCCGGACGATGACCACGGTCGGCGCCGACGGTGCCGCGGTGTTCTGGGACGTGACCGACCGGCAGCGGCCCACCCGGCGGCACACCCTCGAGGTGCCCGGGCTCGGCGGCTGGGGGCCGGCGGCGATCAGCCCGTCCGGAACCGTGATCGCCGGCTCCGGCGCCGAGGACGACGTGGTGGTCCTGACCGACGTGAGCGACCCGGCGAACCCGGCGGAGGTGGCCACCATCCGGACCGCGGTCTCGTGGCCCGGCTCGCTGTCGTTCAGCCCGGACGGGCGCACCTTCACCATCGGCGGCTCCGGCAAGCTGGAGCTGTGGGACCTGGCCGGCGGGACCGCCTCCCGGATCACCACGCTGACGTTCGCCCTCTCCTCGGTCGGTGACGTGGCGTTCAGCCCGGACGGGAAGACGATGGCGGTCACCGCCATCTCCACGG
The DNA here is from genome assembly GCF_040638175.1 of Actinoplanes sp. NPDC026670. Lineage (NCBI taxonomy): Bacteria > Bacillati > Actinomycetota > Actinomycetes > Micromonosporales > Micromonosporaceae > Actinoplanes > Actinoplanes sp. NPDC026670. The sequence goes on along the minus strand of NZ_JBEZXU010000001.1, from coordinate 237,037 downwards.
TCAGTCTGTGGGACATCACCGACCGGGCCGCGCCCCGGCAGCTGTCGGTGCTCAACGGGCACGGCAACACCGTCCTCGCGGTCAGGTTCAGCCCGGACGGCGGCACCGTGCTGACCGGCAGCTACGACCACACGGCGATGCTCTGGGACGTCACCGACCCGGCCGCGCCGCGCCGGCTGACCACGCTCACCGGGCATGAGTACAAGGTCAGCGCGGTCGCGTTCAGCCAGGACGGCAAGACCGTGGCGACCGCCGAGGACGGCTCGTGGGCGATCCTGTGGGACGTGTCGCAGCCGGCCAAGCCGGTGCAGCTGGCCCGGATGCGGCTCGACCAGTACCACAGCCCGGTCGACATGCGGTTCAGCGGCGACGGCAACACCCTGGCCGTGGGCACCGACTACGGCTGGGAGGGGCGGCTCACCCTCTGGGATCTCACTGACCTCACCGCGTTGCGTACTGATCCGGCCGCGCTCGGCTGCACCATCACCAGCCGCGGGCTCACCCCGGAGGAGTGGGAACGCGAGATCCCCGAACTGCCGTACCAGCTGACCTGCGCCCGCTGACCGTCATCGGGTGACAGCGCCGGACCGGCGCTGTCAGTGCGGTGTTAGGGCGGTGTCAGCGGCGGCGGTCATGGTCTGTGGGTCAACACGGCACACCACAGGGAGACCATGATGCAGACGTTCGACACCGCCGCGCCGATCACCGTCGTCCTCGACATCCCGGCCGGGCGGATCGCGGTCGCCGCCGGCGACCACAGCACGACGACGGTGGAGGTACGGCCGGCCGACCCCACCAAGGGACGGGACGTGCGGGCGGCCGGGCAGACCGTCGTCGGGTACGCCGACGGGGTGCTGCGGATCGAGGCGGCCACCGCGAAGAACCAGATCTTCGGCAACTCCGGCTCGGTCGACGTGACGGTCCACGTGCCCGCCGGATCGCGGGTCGAGGGCCGGGCGGCCGCCGCCGAGTTCCGCGCCGCCGGACGGCTCGGGGAGCTCGCCTTCGACACCGCCCAGGGCCCGGTCGTCGTCGAGGAGGCGGCGAGCGCGCGAATCGAGGTGGCCGCCGGCGACGTGTCGGTGGGGCGGCTCACCGGCCCGGCGGAGATCACCGTCAGCAAGGGCGACATCCGGATCGCCGAGGCGGTGCGGGGCTCGGTGGTGCTGCGGGTGCGGGCCGGGGCGATCGAGGTCGGCGCGGCGGCTGGGGTGTCGGCGGTGCTGAACGCGGGCGTCTCGTACGGCCGGGTCGACAACCGCCTGAAGAACGACGGCGCCGCGGCGCTCGAGATCCACGCGACCAGCGACTACGGCGACATCGTGGCGCACAGCCGGTGACGCGCCGGGAAGGTCGCCTCCGATGGCGGGCGCCGCCGGCAGCCGGAACGGATCGTGGATTCGGCTGAGGTGACGCCCCGGAAACCGTGGAAAAGTGACCGATATGGACCGTCAGCACGGCTGGGACGACAGGCTCGCCCGGGACGCCATGGCCGTTCTGGGCGACCTGGCGCTGTGGGAGATGGCCCCGCCACGCTGGGCGAACGTCGCCCGCATCCTGGACCGGCTGGACTCGGCGCTGACCGCCGGCGACCCGGTGGCCCTTCGCGAGGCGGTCACCGACCTGGAGATCGCCGGCCCGGTCCGGCTCACCCTGATCGGCGCCCGGCCGGTGACCGGGGTGTCCCAGCCGATCCTCGAGCTGCGCAACGCCCTGGTCCACCGGCTCACGCCGGACTCACCCACCGCGCCCACGCCGGAGGACGACAGTGCCGACCGACAGGCTCGTTGAACCGGAACTCGTCGCCCATCTCTTCCTGCCGCTGGACGGGCCGGAGGCGGCAGCCGCGCTGGCCGGTGCCTGGGAGCTCTGGGCGAACTGCCGCGGGCAGCTCGGGATGACCCAGCCGATCGTGGAGGCCGGCCTGCCCGGCGAGCTGCCGGACGACCCCGCGGCCGGCCCGGAGGGCGCACTGGCCGGGTTGCAGGATCCGGCCGTCCGCTACCAGGTCGTCGCCCGGCGCGAGCACGACGTGCTGAACGTGTCGTTCGCCTTCGCGGCGGCGGAGGCCGCGGCGCACTCCCGGTACGCGTCGGCGACCCCGCCCGGCTGGCACGAGTACACCCGCTGGTGGAACGGCCTCCGGGGCGGGACTGCCGCGCTCGGCGGCGCCGTCGTCTACCTGGCCAAGACACCCGATGCCGGCGCGGTCGACATCCGCGCCGAGGTGCCCCGGCAGGACGACGACGCCGACTCCTGGTGGACCGGTGGATACCCGCTCGGCGGGTTCGCGGCGTGGGAGGTGTCCGCGGCCGGGGTCCACGCGTTCCGGCGGCTGGCTCTGCTCGCCGGGCCGGAACAGGATCGCCAGCTCAGCGAGCTGGCCTGGGGCGACGGCAGCACGGCGCTGCCGCCGCTCGGCCGGTACCTGCTGCACGCGGCGAAACTGCGCTACGCGGCCCGGGTCCTCGGCGACGGCGGGCGCCTCGCCCGGCTGCGCAAACGCACTGACGGGCACCGGGAGGAGATTTCCCGCCTGCTGGGCGAGCCGCGGTCCCGGGCCGAGGCGGCCCGCCGGTCCGGGGCGCTCGCCGCCGACGAGAGCGAGGTCGTCGGCGCGGTCGGCGCGCTGCGGACGATGGCGCAGAGCGTGGCGATCGCGCGGGCCAACATGGACCGTGCGCTGCCCGGGCCGCTGCCAGCCGACGCCGAGCTCGGCGCGTGGCTGACCGCGCAGATCGCCGTCGAGACCGAACTGATGGAGGCCACCCGCGAGCAGGCCGAACGCATCCGCCTGATCATCGGCGCCGCGATCCCCGGCCGGCCCGAACCGGAGCTCCCGGTCCTTCCGCACCGGCCCGTCACGCCGGGAGTCGAGCACCGGGTCGCCTTCAACGTCGACGTGGTGAACTACAGCGCCCGCACGTCACCGGCCCAGACCGAGGTGCAGCGACGCCTCTCCGGCCTGGCCGGGCAGGTGCTCGCCGGCCTCGGCCTGAAACTGCACGACACCGACCGGCAGCAGAGCGGTGACGGCATCCTGGTCGTGCTGCCGGCATCGGTGCCGTCCCATACGGCGCTGCCGGCGCTGCTGCACGGCTGGCGGCGGCACCTGGCCGTGGACAACGCCGGGCATCCGGAGGAGCGGATCCGGCTGCGGCTGTCGGTCGGCGCCGGGCCGTTCACCGAGGGCGCGACCGGGTTCGTCGGCCGGGCCGTCATCGAGATCGGCCGGCTGCTGGACAGTGACGTGCTGCGCCGGGCGGTCACCGGCCACCCCGAAGCGGACGTGGTCGCCGGCATCACCGACCGGCTCCACCAGGACGTGGTCGCCGAGGGATACCCGGGCCTGGACAGCGGCGACTTCGAGCCGGCCGACTTCACCGTGAAGACCTTCACCGGGCGGGCCTGGCTGTGGACCGGCGCCGCCGCGCCGCATCCGGCGCCGGACGGCGCAGCGCCGTCACGGCCTCGGCAGGGCGCCGGCGAGCAGCTCCCGTAGCCGGTACTCGGCCTGCGTGCCGGAGACCCGTCCACCGTGGATGAGGCTGAGGTCCTCGACCGCGCAGGCCGGCGGGGCGTGGCCGACCGCCGCGGCCAGCGCCGGGTTGCGGCCGGCCCAGGTGAGCAGGGCGGCGGCCAGTTCCTGTGCGGCGGCCTCCGGGCCGGTTGCGGCGGCCAGCCGCCTGGCGAGCCCTTGACGGTACGGCCAGAACGACCACACCTTGGTCTCGTCGATGAGCTGCTCGACCGGGTCGGACCGCAGGTACCGCAGCGCGATCTGGATCGAGTCGGTGCTGCCGTCACTGATCAGCTCGTCGACCATGCTGTGCCGGGCCCGTGAGCCGGCCACCTCGTAGAACGTGCTGCGGCAGCCCCGGCCGTCGGCCGCCTTCAGGATGTTGCGCCAGGTCGGTTTCGGGGCCGGGACGGTTTCGAGCAGCCGGACCGCGGCCCGGTAGTAGACCAGTTTGGTCTGCCAGTGGTTCCGGCGGGACGACGTCTTGCTGGAGAGCCGCTCCACCCACCGCGCCACGACGGTGGGGCCGAACTCCTGGAAGGTGACCGGATCGATTGGTGCCGTCGTCATCGCCATCAGTCCTTCTCGCTGGTCGTGCCTGCGTGCCAACGAGCCTGGCGGGATCACCGGGGCGGCACCATCACGTAATCGCGGGGTCCTGCGCGCGGTGTCCGGTCACCACGTCGAGGACGGCGTCCCATTCGGACGGACGACCGGCTCCTCGCCACGCGACGTGATGGTCGGGACGCACCAGGAGCAGCCCGGACCCGGCCCGGGCGAGCGTCGGCGCGTCACGCAGTCCCAGGTGGACCATGGGGATGCCACGTGCACACGCGATGTCCACGAGCGTGTGGCCGTCCTCACCGTCGGTCAGATCGAGCAGTGTGAATTGTGGGCCGAGCAGGTCGTACAGCTGCCGCCCGTCGCTTGTCCGCAAGGCGGGCAACCGGCTGCCGGGCCGCGCGACGGGCGACGGATCGCCCGCGTCGCGCCAGACGACCGCGGACGTGGCGGGCCCGCTGCCGGGGAGCGTGCCGGACGGGTCGATCTGCGGCGGCTCGGTACGCAGCACGCCGGCCAGATACGCGGTGGAGGCGCCGGCCGCCGCCAGCCGCCGGAACCGCTGCCGTGCCTCCAGTGACCGGGCCAGCAGCTCCCGGACCAGGACCGCCCGTTGCCGGCGTTCCGTCTGGTAGCTGCCCAGCAGCGCGGGCCCGGCCCACCCGCCGATCGTGGCGGCCAGTTTCCACCCCAGATCGACGGCGTCACCCAGACAGGTGTCCACCGAATGGCTCGGTGGATGGAACGGGTGGGCCGACTGCCCGGCCAGGAAAGCGGGACCGCGCCGGTAGGCGGCCGCGATGCCGAGCGCCTCCTGCCACTGGGTGACGCCGAGGATCTGGGACGCGTCGAGCCGGATGCCGAGCCGCTGGAGCAGCAGCGCGGCCGGGTCGGTGACCGTGCTGTCCCCGGGGTCCAGGGGGAACTGCCCGATCCACAGGTCGGAGCCGGACTGTCTGGTCAGCGCCACCCCGGACGTGATGATCGTGGACTGCCCGGGGTACGGGTGGCCGAGCGCGCCGGTACGGAAGTAGATCGTGCAGTGGCCGGCCGGGGCGGCCGCCGTCTCCAGGGCGACCCCGAGACATCGGCGTACGGTGCTCTGCGCCCCGTCACATCCGGCCAGGTACCCGGCCTCGATCAGATGCCTGGTGCGGCTGCCGCCGTCGAGCACGGTCGCGACCGTCCGGTGCGGCTCGACCCGCAGGTCGGTGAAGGTCCAGCCCTCGCGCAGGTCGATCAGCGGATGCTCGCGGACCACCCCGCGCAGCCTGGTGGTCAGGCCGGTGCCGGTCACCAGCGTGTACGGCTCGACCGGGGTGCTGCCGTCGGTGGTGCCCGCGTACCGGCGGCGCAGCTCGTTGGCCGACGGCACCTCGGTGACCAGCACCGGCGGCCGGCCGATCGACCGGCTCCAGACGACCGCGGCCTGGCTGTCCGGGTCGACGCCGTGCTCACGGATCCGTTCGGCCAGCCCGAGCCGGCGCAGCAGCTCCATGCTGCGCCCGCTGACCAGGTTGAGCTCGTGTTGCTGGGGTATTCGGGCGGCTCGCTCCACCACCATGCTCGGCACCCCGTGGTGGGCCAGCTCCAGGGCCAGCACACAACCGGTCAGACCGGCGCCGATCACCAGCACGGGGGTACGCAGATCAGGCATGACAATCGGCTCCAGCGTCGGGGCAGGTGGACCTCACCTACCGTCATGCTGGGTCAGCCGGGCCGATGCCGGTATCACGTGTCCCCGGGATTGCGGGCACGTTCCTCCGCGACCAGTTTGGCCAGTTCCACCCGGCTGCGGATGTCCTGCTTCTTGAAAATCTTCCGCAGATGGGTGTCCACCGTGTGCGGTGACTTCCACAGCCGGTCGGCCACCTGGGTGTTGGTCAGCCCGTCCGCCACCAGCAGCGCCACCTCCCGTTCCACCCTGGTCAGCAGCGGCAGGACCGGCGTCTTCGCGATCCCCGAACCGGCCGCGGTCCCGAAGCCGGCGTCCAGCCGGGCCCGGATGCTGTAGGCGCCGAACTCGGCGGACAGCTCCATCGCCTCGTCGTAGTGCTCGTCCCGCTTGCGGGTGAGCACGGCCAGGTCGGCCAGCGCGGACGCCAGCGCCAGCGACCGGCCCGCGCCGCGGAACTGTTTCACCGCGAAGGTCAACTGTTCGGCGTCCTCGTCGAACAGGCCGGCGGCGTGCGCGGCCGAGCCGGCCGCCGCCCGGGAATCCGGGTTGCCCGCGGCCAGGCGGGCGGCCGAGTCGACGACGATCGCGGCCCGGTCCCGCCGGCCGGCGGTCAGCGCCATCCGGACCAGGGCGCCGGCCGCGGTCGGCCGCTGCACGATCAGCGTCGGGCGGGCCGGGAGCGTGTCGTAGATCCGGGCCGCTTCGTGCACCGCCGCCCCGGTCGCCCCCTCGGCGACGAACAGCATCGCCCGGGGCCACTCGACGTCCTCCGGCGGCGCGTTGATGCCGGTGGCGATCAGGGCGGCGACCCGCTCGATGTGGGCGCGGGCCTGGTCCAGGTCGCGGCGCAGCACGGCGAGCCGGATGAGGGTGCCGAGCAGCGGCACGATCAGCTGGTGGGCGGTCTCCTGCTCGGCCACGGTCACGCCGGCGTCGGCCTCGGCGGCCGCGTCGTCGAGCCGGCCGCGGGCGGTCAGCAGCGCGGACAGGTAGTAGTGCAGCAACGGCTGGGCCCAGCGGGTGCCGAGACGTTCCGCCTCCCGGCGGGCCGCGCGCAGTTCCCGCTGGGCCTCGTCGAAACGGTCCAGCGAGGTCAGCGCGTTGGCGAGCCAGATCCGGGGATGCCGGTGCAGGGCTGTCCCGCCGGACCGGTCGGCCAGTTCGGTGGCCGCGCTCGCGTGTTCCAGCGAGTCGGCGAGCCGGCCCTGGGCCTGCGCGACCAGGCTGCGCGCGGTCAGCCCGAAGACCGCCGCGCCCGGTTCGTGTTCGCGCCCTATCTCGTCGGCGGCCGCTCCGGCCCGGTCGGCGGCGGCGAAGTCGTCGAGGTAGAACGTGGCGTGCGCGTGGATCGCGTGCAGCCGGGCCCGGGTCGGTGGGGTGGCCGCCGGGCCGGCCAGCCCGTCCTCGGCGTACTCGGCGGCGCGGGCGTTGTGCCCGGCGTGCTTGAACGCCTCGGCCAGCCCGAGGTGCAGGTAGGCCCGGGTCGGCGGGTCCAGTCCGGCCCGCAGCGCGGCCTCGCCCAGTTCCTGCGCGCGGGCCACCTTGGCGGCCGAGGCGAGCAGCCGTACGGTCGCGGCGACCATCTCCGGCCGTTCCGGGTCGTGCCGGCCGATCGCGTTCAGCGCCTGCTGCATCAGCTCGGCGGCGTCGGCCGGTGAGTCCGGGGCGACCCGGGCGGCGGTGTCCCGCAGCAGGTCGACCGCCTCGCGGGTGCCGGCCGGGCCGCTGCGCAGCAGGTGCGCGGCGATCTCGGCGGTCGGCCGGCCCAGTTCGCTGGCCATCGCGGCGGCCTCCCGGTGCAGCTGGCGGGCCTTCACCGCGCCGAGGCTGCTCTGCACGGCCAGGCGTACCTGGTCGTGCCGGAAGGTCAGGCCGTCCTGGTCCTCGACCAGCATCCCGGCCTCGTTGACCTCGTCGACCAGGTCGAACAGCCCGGTCGGCCGGCGATCCATCAACCGGCCGGCCGCCTCCAGGTCGAACGGGCGGCCCAACACCGAGGTGGCCCGCAGCAGCCATCGGGCGTCCGGGGACAGCCGCTCCAGCCGCCCATTGATTATCGACACGAAGCTGCCGGGCAGGTCCTCGCCGGTCACCGTGGCGATGCCGTCGGCGACGACGAGCTGGCCGGAGTCGCGCAGGGCGGAGAGCAGCTCCTCGATCAGCAGCGGGTTGCCGCCGCAGCCGGGGACAAGCGCTTCGACGGTCTTGTCGACGGTCGCGCCGATCACCGACTCGCACAGCTGCTTCGTCTCGGTCTCGCCGAAGACGCCGAGGGTGATCGACGAGCCGTACTGGGCCAGCCAGTTCAGGGTCTCGGCGCCTGGCGTGCCCTCCGGGCCGGGGCGGCCGGCGAGCAGCCAGCGCACCGGCGAGGAGGCCAGGGCGGGCACCAGCTCGCGGACGGCGAGCGCGCTCAGCTCGTCCAGCCAGTGCGCGTCGTCGAGCACGATCAGCAGCGGGTTGTCGGCCGCGTACCGTTCCAGCGACGTGCGCAGCCGGTGGATCCGGGCGTGGTTGCCGGGGTCCGCCTCGGCCGAGCCGGCCAGCCACGCGAACTCCCCGGTCGGTGGGCTGCACTGGAGCAGCGCGCCGGCCAGCGAGACGAGTGGGGCCGCGAGGTCGTGGCGGAACGCCTCGCGGGCGGCCACCGCGATGTCCCGGCCGTCGGCGTAGTCGCCGGCGGCGCGCAGGATCCGCGACTTGCCGATGCCCGGTGGGCCGAGTATCACGTGGCAGCCACCGATGCCGGCCCTGGTCTCGTCCAGAGCCTGACGGATGATGGCCAGCTCGCGGGCGCGCCCGATGATGTGGTCGTTCACTTAGCGACCCGTCTCCCTCACAAGATCGCTGTTACATCGACAGTCCCCGTCCGCCGAAATTTAGTGCTCGCGGGCGGCTCGACCGACCGGCCGATACGGCATGGTTTCTGTCCGTGTGACCGATCAGCATCGGGCGTGTCGCTGCGCACCTTGCCGGATGAGACCTTTCGAAGCCAATCGATCAATGGTTGACTTCGCCACCGCCGCGAGCATGGAGTCCAGAATGGCCGCCCCGTCCTCGGTCAGCAGTGACTCTGCATGGAACTGTATTGATCGCAGACCCCGGGCGGCCAACGCGTGAACCGCGCCGCCGACCTGGTCACGGGTCACCTGCACGGGACCGTCCACCAGGTCCGATGTCATCGAGTCGGCACTGCTCACGGCGGTGAACGAGTGGTAGAGACCGACCAGCCGGGGCCGGCCGTCCAGGGTGATCCGGCGCCGTACGCCCTGCGCAGGTTCACTCAAACGAGTGATCTCCAGACCCAGCTGGGCCGCCACCACCTGGTGCCCCAGGCAGACCGCGAGCAACGGCTTCCGGCGGGCGAGCAGGTCCCGGGCGAGCCGGTGGAGGGCGTCGACGCGCGGGTCGGAACGATCCCGCGGATCACCCGGCCCGGGTCCGATCAGGACGATGTCGGCGTCCGTGCCGGCGGCGTGCTGCCACGGCACCACCCGGACGTCGTCGCCGAGCGATTCGGCCATCCGGGCGAGCATGCCGGTGAAGTCGTCCTCGGCCGACACGATCATCAGCCGTCGCCCGTTCGGAGCGGGCGGTGCGGTGGCCGGGCGGCGCCAGAAGACGGACAGATGATCGTCGGCGGGGACCGGCACCCGGACCACCGGACCCGGTGACAGGTTCTCGCCGCCCTCCCCGGTCAGCGCGCCGAGCAGCGCCGACGTCTTGGCCCGGGTCTCCATCGCCTCGGCCACCGGATCCGAACCGCGGACCAGGGTGGCCCCGGCGCCGATGGTGAACCGGCCGTCCGCGTCGACGTCCGCGGTGCGGATCAGCAGGGCCGCGTCCAGATCGTCCGGGCCGGCCAGGGCGAGCACCCCACCGTAGTAGCCGCGCCCGGCGCCCTCGTGACCGGCGACGACCCGGCAGGCGTTGCGCACCGGGCTGCCGGTCACCGTCGGCGCGGGCATGGTGAGCCGCAGGACGTCGCGGACGTCCAGATCGGTCGGTCCCTCGATCACGTACTCGGTGTGCGCGAGCCGGGACATCAGCCGCAGGCTCGGGTCGCGCACCCGGCCGCCGCCGGCGCAGATCCCGGCCATCATCTTGAGCTCCTCGTCCACCACCATGAGCAGCTCGCCGTTCTCCTTGGGGTCGGCCAGGAACCCGCGCAGCCCGGCACTGGTCGGGCCGCCCGCCGGATAGCGGTAGGTGCCGCTGATCGGGGTCATCCGGGCCGTGCCGGCGGCCACCCGCACCTGGCTCTCCGGGGTGGCGCCGAGCAGCGTCCGGCCGTTCCAGTGCACCAGGAACGTCCAGTACGCGCCCCGCTCGGCGGCGAGCAGCCGGCGGAACACCGCCAGCGCCCGCCGCGGCGACCAGCCGGCGAGACATCCGCGACGAGTGCGGCGCAGGACGAAGTTCGAGCCGTCACCCTGGGCGATGTTCTCTTCCAGGACGGTACGGACGACCGCCGCATAGTCGTCGTCGGACCGATCGAAGGCGCACTCTCCTGCCAACGAGCCGTCCGGTGTGCGCGGCAGCCGGCGCATCACCTCGCCGAGCGGCAGCGAGACCCGGGCCGCCGGGCGGATCGCGATCAGCGGCGTGCCGTCGTCGACCGCCTCCAGCCCGCGCTCCCGGATCTGCCGGTACGGCACCACGATCAGGGTCCCGTCGCGGGTCAGCGGCACGTCGGCCAGGCTCGCCACCGTCTCCGCCGCGCCGGTCAGCAGGTCCACCCGGCCCGGGTCCGTCTCGGGCCGGTACAGCAGAGCGAACGCCGGGCCGGGCGGCAGGCCGAACCCCGCGAGATCGTCGAATGTCATCAGTCGATCCCACGCCCGCGGCGCCGCCCGGGACAACTACCCGTCTACCCGGGCCACCCGCCTGTCACCGCGCTGACCTGCGCCTTCGTCGCCAGCGCCGGGCACCTACCCATTCGAGCAGTGGGCCGGCCACCGCCGCGCTGCATAGCGTCGGCGCATCGAATCGGGCCTCAGCCGAGACGGAAATCACGAGGCGGAAATCAGGGGTGACTCCGGTGTACGGCAACGGATCCTTCGCCAGGCGCCTGCGGATGGGCCGGCTCTACCGGCCGGACGCGCCGGGCCTGCTGGTGGTGCCGCTGGACCACGCGATCGGGGCCGGTCCACCGGCCTGCCAGGGGACGCTCGACGGGCTGGCCGCCCGGCTGGCCGACGGCGGCGCGGATGCGGTGGTGCTGCACAAGGGCGCGGTGTCCCGCATCCGCCCGGAGCGGTTCCGCACCATGTCGCTGGTGCTGCACCTGAACGCGAGCACCGGCCTGGCCGCCGACCCGGACGCCAAGTACCCGGTGGCCACGGTCGCCGAGGCGGTACGGCTGGGCGCCGACGCGGTGAGCGTGCACGTCAACATCGGCTCGGCCACCGAGGACCGGCAGGTCGCGCACCTGGCCGCCACGGCCGGGCAGTGCGACCGCTGGGGCATGCCGCTGCTGGCCATGATGTACCTGCGCGGCCCGCTGGTGGACGACCGCGACCCGGCGCAGATCTCGCACGCGCTGACGGTCGCCACCGAGCTCGGCGCCGACCTGGTCAAGACCATGCTGCCGGACGACCCGGCGGCGATCACCCGGATCACCGCGAGCTGCCCGGTGCCGGTGCTGGCCGCGGGCGGCCCGGCCGGTGACGGCGAGACCGCGGTCGCCCGGCTGGCCACCGCGCTGCGGGCCGGAGCGGGCGGGGTGGCGGCCGGGCGGACGGTGTTCACCGCCGCCGACCCGGGCGCGGTCACCGCACGGCTGGCCGGCCTCGTGCACCACCGGGCCCTGGCCGGCGCCCGATGACCGCGAGCCCCAGGACCGCGAGACTGTGGCTCGACGTCCGCTCGGCCGGCGACACCCGGCGGGCGATCAGCGAGGAGGCGGTCCACCAGCGGTTCGACGCGATCGTCGCGGACGACCCGGCGGACCTGGCGGCGCTGCCGCCGACCGTGACCCGGGTGCTGGCCCCGGCCGGCGGCCGGCTGCCCACCGGCTTCGGGACAGCCGACGTGGTGCTGCTCGACCCGGCGGCGCACGGCGACCCGGGCCGGCTGGCCGAGGACCATCCGGACGTACGGTTCGGGCGCTGGTACACCGTGGACGGCCCGGACGTGCTGGAGCAGGCCTGCGAGGCGGTCCGCGGTGACGGCCTGACCGTGCTGACCTTCGTGGACCCGACGAACATCCCGATGGAGATCGTGCTCGCCGCGGCCGACCGTAGCCCCGGCGTCATCATCACCACCGCGGGCCGGGTCGACGACGCGATCGTGCACCTCAGCGTGCTCGAACACGGGCCGGACGGGGTGATGCTGACCAGTCCGGCGCCCGGGGACGCGACCCGGCTGGCCGGGCGGGCCCGCACCGCCTCCGCCGGCCTGGAGCTGGTCACCATGACCGTCACCGGGGTCCGGCACGTCGGGACCGGCGAGCGGGCCTGCGTGGACACGTGCGCCCTCCTGCGGCCGGACGAGGGGATCCTGGTCGGCTCGTGGGCGCGGGCGCTGCTGCTCTGCGTCAGCGAGACCCATCCGCTGCCGTACATGCCGACCCGGCCGTTCCGGGTCAACGCCGGGGCGATCATGTCCTACACGATGGCCGGCGGCGGCCGGACCCGGTACCTCAGCGAGCTGGGTGCGGGCGACACCGTGCTGGCGGTCGGGGCGGACGGGCGGACCCGGCCGGTCACCGTGGGCCGGGTCAAGATCGAGACGCGGCCGCTGCTGGCGATCGACGCCACCGCGCCCGGCGGCGAGCCGGTCAGCCTGATCGTGCAGGACGACTGGCACGTACGGGTGCTCGGGCCGGGCGGCACGGTGCTCAACAGCACCGAGCTGCGCGCCGGTGACGAGGTCCTCGGACATCTGCCGGGCCGGGAGCGGCACGTCGGCTACCCGATCGACGAACTGTGCCATGAACGATGACGGTCGTCGACTTCCACGCCCGGCTCGTGCCCGGCGGCGCCGAACCGGAGCGCCTGCTGGCCGTGATGGACGCGGCCGGCATCGACCGGGCCGCGGTCAGCGCCGGCGGACTGATCCCACTGGACCGGCTCGCCGCACAGATCGACGAGGGCGGCCGGGCCGAGGCCGCGGCGGACAACGACGGGGTGCGGCGGGCCGCCCGGAGTTCCGGCGGGCGGCTGCTGCCGTTCTTCTTCGCCGACCCGATGCGCGACCTCTCCTCGTACCGAAGCGATGCAGTTGATTTCAAAGGTCTGGAGATCTCTCCCGCGGTACACGGCGGACGTCTCGACGATCCGGCCGTGCACGACCTGGTCACCGTGGCCGAGGCGGCCGGGCATCCGGTCTACCTGGTGACGGTGGCCCGGCCCGGCGCCGGACCGGCCGACCTGGGCCGCCTCGCCGGACGGTTCCCCCGGGTGACGTTCGTGTGGGGGCACTGCGGGCACCACGGGCTCGGCCTGGCCGGGTTGGACCTGCTCGCCGGCCACCCCAACGTGCTGGCCGAGATCTCCGGCTGCCTGACCGTCACCGCGCGCCGGGCGGTGACCCGGCTCGGGGTGGGCCGGGTGCTGTTCGGCACCGAGTATCCGCTCCAGGCGCCGGCCGTGGAGCTCTGCAAGGTCGACGCGCTCGGGCTCGATCCGGCCGGCCGTTCGGCGGTCCTCGGCGGGAACGCGTGCCGCGTGCTGGGAGAGGAGATCTGATGGACACCCTGGACGTCACCTGGGCCGGCCGGGCCGAACTGGCCCGGCTGCAGGACGACCGGCTCGCGACCGCCCTCGCGGCGGCGAAACGGTCGCCGTTCTACGCCGGGCGGGGCGTGCCGGGCAGCCGGGCCGAGTTCGCCGGCTACCCGCTCACCACCAAGGCCGACCTGCGGGCCGGGTATCCGTTCGGGCTGCTCGCGGTGGACCGGGCCGAGCTGGCCACCTACCACGAGTCGAGTGGCAGCAGCGGGACGCCGACGTCGTCGTACTACACACCCGGCGACTGGCGGGATCTCACCGAGCGGTACGCCCGCAAGCACGTCGGGATCCGCGCCGACGACATGTTCCTGGTCCGCACCCCGTACGCCCTGATGATCACCGGCCATCTGGCGCACGCCGCCGCGCGGTCCCGGGGGGCGACCGTGGTGCCCGCCGACAACCGGTCGCTGGCCATGCCGTACGCCAAGGTGGTCCGGATCCTGCACGACCTGGACGTGACGCTGACCTGGTCGCTGGCGACCGACACGCTGCTCTGGGCGGCCGCCGCCCGGCTGGCCGGGCGGGCGCCGGAGCGGGACTTCCCGGCGCTGCGCGCGCTGTTCGTCGGCGGCGACCCGCTCGGCCCGGCCAAGAAGAAACGGATCGCCGAGATCTGGAACGCGCCGGTGGTCGAGGAGTACGGCGCCACCGAGACCGGCAGCCTGGCCGGCGAGTGCCCGTCCGGGAGGCTGCATCTGTGGGCCGACCGGGCGCTGTTCGAGGTGTACGACCCGGGCACCGGCCGGTGCTCGGCGACCGGCCGGGGCCAGCTCGTCGTCACCCCGTTCCAGCGGGAGGCGATGCCGCTGCTGCGTTACAACCTGGAGGACAGCGTCGAGGTGTCCGATCCGGACTGTGCCTGCGGCTGGGGGCTGCCGGTGGTGCGGGTGCTGGGCCGCAGCGCCTGGACGGTACGCGACGGCGCCGCCGAGCTGACCCAGGGCGACGTCGAGGACCTGGTGTTCGGGCTGCCCGCGGAGTACGGGGTGATGTTCTGGCGAGCCCGCGCCGAGCCGGACGGCCTGCGGATCCAGATCGAGGTGGCCGCCGCCCACCGGCACGCCGCCGAACGCGAGCTGCACGACGCGGCCGGCCGGGCGTACGGCCTGGACGCCCGGATCGAGTCGCTGCCGCCGGGCGGCCTGGTCCCGGAACGGCTGCTCACCACCGAGCCGGAGGTGGTCAAGCCCCGTGGGCTGTTCCACGCCGGGGAGGACTGGGACAAGGCCCTGGAGTACTACTGATGGCCACCCGGATCGTCGTGGTCGGCGGCGGGATCGGTGGCCTGGCGGTGGCCGCCGCGCTCGGCCGGCGCGGGATGCGCTGCCTGGTCCTGGAACGCGGGCCGGCTCCGGCGGTGGCCGGCGGCGGCATCCAGATCGCCCCGAACGGCGCCGCCGTCCTGCACCGGCTCGGCCTGGCCGGCGACCTGGCGTCCGCGGTCCGGCCGGCCGCGCGGGAGCTGCGCCGGTGGCGTGACGACACCCCGGTGGGGACGGTTCCGCTCGGCGCGGACGCGCAACGGCGATACGGCAGCCCCTACTACGCGCTGCGGCGCTCCGAGCTGTGCCGGATGCTGCTGGGCGCGGCCCACCGGCACGCCGAGGTACGCCTGAACACCCCCTGCACGGCCGTCGAGGATCTCGGTGACCGGGCCGCCGTGCTGCTCGCCGACGGTTCCCGGCTGACCGCCGACCTGGTGATCGGCGCCGACGGCCTGCGCTCGGTGGTCCGCCGGACGGTCGTCGCCGACCCGCTGCGGTACAGCGGCTACACCGTCTACCGTGGCCTGGCCCCGGCCCGGCGGCTGCCCCGGCACGGCGACCGGGTGATCGTGCGGCTCGGCCCGGGACGGCACTGTGTGAGCTATCCGGTCGACGGCGGGCACACGATCAACGTGGTCGCCGTGGCGGCCGCCGCCACCCCGGCCCGCGCCGCCCGGGAGGTGCCGGCCGCCGAGGTGCTCGGCCAGTTCGCCGGATGGCACCCGGCCGTCCGGGCGCTGCTCGCCGCCGCCCACCGGTTCGACCGGCACGGTCTGTACGACAGGTCGCGGCCGGCCTGGCGGCGTGGCCGGGTGGTGCTGCTCGGCGACGCCGCCCATCCGCTGCTGCCGTTCCTGGCGCAGGGCGCGTGCCAGGCCCTGGAGGACGCGGTGGCGCTGGCCGAGGCGGGCCTCACCGGATACGAGGAGCAGCGGGCGCCGCGGCGTGCGCGGGTCGCCGCGGCGAGCCTGGCCGGGGCACGCACCCTGCACCTGGCCGACGGTCCCGAGCAGGCCGAACGCGACGATCAGCTCGGCAAGGCCG
Organism: Actinoplanes sp. NPDC026670; assembly: GCF_040638175.1. Taxonomy (NCBI): domain Bacteria; kingdom Bacillati; phylum Actinomycetota; class Actinomycetes; order Micromonosporales; family Micromonosporaceae; genus Actinoplanes; species Actinoplanes sp. NPDC026670. The sequence goes on along the minus strand of NZ_JBEZXU010000001.1, from coordinate 221,236 downwards.
AACTGCCCGGCCACGACTGGCTGTACGGCCACGGCTCGGCGGCCCGCTCATGACGGCGCGGGTCGCCCTGGTCACCGGGGCCGCGCAGGGCATCGGGGCGGCTGTCGTGCGGGTGCTGCGGCGCGACGGCTGGCAGGTGGCCGCCACCGACCGGGTCCGGCCGGCGGAACCGTCGTCGCTGGAGCTCGACGTCCGGGACACCACCGCCGTCGAACGGGTGGTCCGGCACGTCGAGGACCGGATCGGGCCGATCGCGCTGCTGGTCAACGTGGCCGGGGTGCTGCACGTGGGCGACCTGGTGACCACCACCGACGAGCAGTGGCGGGAGGTGTTCGAGGTCAACACCACGGGGGTGTTCCGGCTCTGCCGCAGCGTCGGCGCGCTGATGGCCGGGCGTGGCGGCGGTTCGATCATCACGGTCGCCTCCAACGCGGCCGGGGTACCCCGGATGGGCATGGCCGCGTACGCTGCGTCCAAGGCGGCGTCCGCACATCTGACCCGCTGCCTGGGCCTGGAGCTGGCCGGGCACGGGGTGCGCTGCAACGTGGTCTCCCCCGGCTCCACCGACACCCCCATGCAACGGGGCATGTGGCACGGTCCGGAGGACGCCCGGCGGACCGTCGACGGCCGGCCGGAGCTGTTCAAGACCGGCATCCCGCTGGGCCGGATCGCCGATCCCGGTGACGTGGCCGAGGCGGTCGCGTTCCTCGCCTCGGACCGGGCCCGGCACATCACCATGCACGACCTCTACGTCGACGGTGGCGCTGCGCTGCATGTCTGAAAGGTTCCGACCGTGCCGATCCCGCCGATCCTCCCCTACCCGATGCCGGGCCGTGAGCAGCTCACCCCTAGCCACGCGCCGTGGCGGCCCGACCCGCGTCGCGCGGCCCTGCTGATCCATGACATGCAGGAGTACTTCACCGGGTTCCTGCCGGCCGGCGCCGCACCCACGAACGAGCTGATCGCCAACATCGCCGCGATCCGGCAGACCGGGATGCCGGTGTTCTACAGCGCCCAGCCGTCCCGGGTGTCCCGGGCCGAGCGCGGACTGCTGCACGATCTGTGGGGGCCGGGCATGACGAACGCCGGGACCTCGGCCGGGGACGTCGTGGCGGCGCTCGCCCCAGGCGACGGCGATCAGGTCGTGGTCAAACACCGATACAGCGCCTTTCACCGTACGGACCTCGCGTCCCGCCTGGCCGCCGCCGGCCGGGATCAGCTCGTGGTGTGCGGGATCTTCGCGCACATCGGCTGTCTGCTGACCGCCGCCGACGCGTTCGCCCACGACATCGAGGCGTTCCTGATCGCCGACGCGACAGCCGACTTCAGCCTGGCCGACCACCTGCTGGCGCTCGACTGGACGGCCCGCCGGTGCGCGGTCACGATGACGACGGCGGAGCTTCTCGACTGCCTGCGGAGGCCATCCGCTGATGCCACAGCGCCACCAGCTCCACCCGCGACACCAGCCCCAGTTTCTGGAAGATCTGCCGCAGGTGGAAGTTGACGGTGTGCGGGCTGATCGCGGTGCGGCGGGCGATCTGCCGGTTGGTCAGCGCCTGCCCGACCAGGTCGGCGATCTCCTGCTCGCGGGGGCTGAGCGCGGCCCAGTCGACCCGCCCCGGCGCGAGGCCCGGCCGGGGCGGCGGAACCGGGCGGCTCGGACGTCGCGGCGGCTCACCACGCAGGGCGGCCGCCACCGGCCGGGGCAAGGTCGACTCAACCACCGCCCGGACCAGCTCGTGCCCGAAGGCCAGCCGCTCACCGTCACCGGCTAGCAGGCCCGACTCGATCGCCTCCTCGATGGCGGGCAGCAGGGTGATCGGGCCGACGCCCATCAGCCGGGCCAGCCGGGCCAGCGGGAACGACACCCCGATGGTGGCCGCGGCCTGAAGCAGGTGCCGGGCCGGTACGGAGACCGACGCGACCAGTCCGCGCAGGTGTTCCTCGGCCCGCCGGGGCAGCCGGGTGACCCGGATCGTGGCCCGGCCCGCGTCGACGCGCAGCAGCCCGTCCTCGCCGAGGCCGGTCAGCAGCTCCCGCAGCGCCGCCGGCCGTCCGGCGGCGACCCGGCACAGGTCGGTCAGCTGCGGATCGGGGCGGGCGCCGGTGAGGTGGGCGACGAACTCGGCCTGCGCCGCCGCGGTGAGCGGGCCGAGCCGGATCCGGTGCACGACAGCGGTCGGCAGGTACGGCACACCGCCCCCGGCGAGCACCACCAGCACCGCCCGCTTCTCGGCGAGCAGTTCCAGCACCGGCCAGGCGCGCGGGTCGACCCGGCCGGGATGGTCGGCGGCGAACAGCAGCGGCCCGTCGCCGGCCGTGTCGAGGAGCCGCCGCGACCCGGCCGCGCCGGCCCACTCCGGCTCGGCGAGAACCGTGACACCTCGGCGCCGGGCCAGTCGCGCGGTCTCCTCCAGCAGCCGGGTCCGGCCGCTGCCGGGTGGTCCCTCGATCAACAGCACGGTGGGGGCGCCCACGGTGGCGGCGCCGGCGAGCATGGCGATCCGCCGTAGTTCGTCGCCCCGTCCGATCAATGCGTGCACGGCGTGCCTCCCTGTCGAGCCGATACGCCCGATGGTGGGGTCGCCGCGGGATCGAGACCGCCTACAAGTAGGAGGTTTCGCATTTCCGACTCAGTCGGCCGTCCTCAGCTTCGCGAGATCGGTGATCACCAGCCGCCGGTAGCCGGTGGTGATCAGGCCACGGTCGCGCAGTTGCTGCAACGCTTTCTGGATGGTGGCCGGCGCGATCGCGATCATCGCGGCGAGGTCGGTCTGGCTCAGGTGCACGAGGAGTTCGACGCTGCCGTCCGGGCGCTGCCGCCCGCAGACCTCGGCGATCTCGGTGAGCAGGCGGGCCAGCCGGACGTGGGCCGGGAACGCCGCGAAGTCCACCCGCCGGCGGTTGGCCCAGCGCAGCTGCCGGGTCATCGCGGCGGCGATCAGGGCGGCCGCGTCCGAGCGCTGCCGCAGGAACGCGTTGAAGTCGCCGCCGCTCAGCTGGCCGACGGTGAGCGGGCCGCAGGCGATCACCGTGGCGTTGCGGGGCTCGCCGGTGAGCGCCCCGATCTCGCCGACCACCTCACCGGGCAGCCGGATGCCGAGCAGGGTCTCGACGCCCTCGACCGAGGTGGTCACCTTGACGAATCCGTCGATCAGCAGCAGCACGTGGGTGTCGCGGGAGCCCTCGCGCAGAACGGTACGGCCGGCTTCGAGGGTCCGCTGGACACTGCTCCTGACCAGGGCCCCGGCGACTTCGGGGCGCAGACTGCCGAGGAACGTCCCCGCTGCCCAGGGGTGGTCTCGCCGCGGGATGCCAGCCGTCACAGGAACCCCCAAGCGCCGCTGAGTGCCCACTCAATCACGAACGGTGATCGATGGGCAACGGGGTGTGCCCGGGACCACGCGGCCCCGGGCACACGTCACGACCCGTCGGTCATGATCAGTCGGTCAGGGTGCCGTCGGCGAACGGCAACTCGACCGGCTCCCACGCGCCGGGCAGGAAGAACAGCCCCTGGAACCGGACGTGCTCGGCGCCCTCGGCCGTCCCGTCGGCGACCGTCGGCACAGTGAGGTCCACCGAGGTGGCGCCGGGCGGGATCTCCAGGAACGGCTGGAGGTTCGTCGACGACAGCGGCCGGGACGGCTCCGGGTCCTGTCCGCTGTTCTCGGTGAACCATGCCGGGTCGACGTCGGTCGACGACAGCTCCGGGCCGGTCGCCGGCGGCTGGGTCAGGAAGATCAGGTACGTGTACTCGTCGACCGGCCCGGACAGCGACGCCGTCCACGTCAGCGGCGAGCCCTCGGCCACCTCGCTGGACGGGGTGATCGTGATGTCCGGGGCGGGTTCGTCCTCCCGTACCACGACTCCGCCGTCGTAGTCGCCGACCACCGCATTGCGGATCGCCTTCGCCGACACCGTGTACCGCCGGTCACCACCGTAGGTGGTGTTGCCGGGAACCGAGACCGGCACCTTGATCCGCGAGGTCCCCGGCTTGACGTCGGCGACCCAGTTGGTGGTCAGGAAGGTGCGCGCGTCGGTCAGGAACAGCCGGACCTGGGCCGCCTTCGGCCCGCTCGACCGCACCTGCACGGTGTACTCGGCCGTGCCGGAGTCGCCCTCGTCGACGGTGATCTCGCCGACGTCGATCCGGTCGAGCGCGGCCGCCCGCGGCGCGGGGGTGCCGGGCGACCAGCCCCAGGCGTCGATCAGCCAGGCCGGGCCGTCGCCGCGCGGGGTGATCTCGAGACCGGCCACCGTGCGGACGTGCGACGGCAGCGGCAGCCGCACCTCCTGCGCCCAGAACGACGAGGTGCCCTCGCTACCAGGCACGCCGGCCACGGTCGCGGTGCCCAGTGCGGTGCGGCGGCCGCGCTCGTCGGTGACCGCGACGGTGAATCCGGTCGCCGGCGCGTTCGGCGGCACGATCAGCCGCAGCGCCAGCGCCCGCGATCCGGCCACCGGCAGCGCCTTGGCCGGCGTCAGGGTGGCGGTGCGGGCGCCGTCCAGCGCCACCGCCTTCCGGCCCGGCTCAGGCCATTGAAAACCCACGAAATGCGGCGAGACACCCTCGATACAGGCGGCTTCCGGTTCGACGGCCACCTGGTCACAAAGGCGAGCATGCTGTACGGCCAGCGTCTCGTCCGGAACGATGGCGGCGCTACGGTTCGCCCCGATCGCGTGGCTCAGCACCCGGGCCGGGCCGGCCGACGGCGCACGCACCCCGGTGCCGTCCAGCAGCGGGCGCGCCCGGTCGTCCCCGCCGACGAAGAGCCGGGCCGCGGTCGCGATGTAGGTCGCCCCGGCCGTCTGCTGCTGTTGCGCGGTGAGCCGGGCGGGGGCGGCGCCGGGCGTACACAATGGGTCGTCCTCGCCCTGGAAGTCGTCGAACGCCGGCCCGATCGCCTGCCCGGGGGTCCACTCGGTGTTGAAGTAGTTGTGGTTGGCGCCGACCATGTAGAGCGCGCTGTGCAGCGCCCGCCCGGAGCTGACCCCGCGGGTCGCGTCGACGAACATCTGCCCCTGCAGGTCGGAGACGTCACCGTCGCAGCCGGGCAGGATCGTCGCCGACGGCACGTCGGGTTGCGGGTTCTGGCCGAACAGCGTCGGCCCGACCAGCAGCATCCCGCGGATCGTCCAGCGGGTCCGGCCCCGGTAGTCGTCGTTCGCCGGCGGGTTGAGGCTGTCCAGCGCGGCCCGGTTCACCCCCTCGCCACCGCGTGAGTGGCCCATCAGCAGCACCCGGGACAGGTCGGCCCGGGGCGCCGCCCGGACAATCGCGGGCGCCTTCGCCCGGCCGGCGCCGGACCAGTCGGCCCAGCGCGCCAGGTGCATCCGGACCAGCGCGGAACGGGCCTGCGCGCCGCCGTCGGAGTCGGCGGTGTCCTGCGCGTTGATGCCGTTGGCCGAGATCGACACGGTGACGTAGCCCTGCGACGCGAGCAACTGCTGCGCCTGGAGGTAGCCGCGGTGACTGGGCACCGCCGCCGAACCGGCCGGGCACGGCCATTCGAGACTGATCGAGTTCAGGTCGTCGCCGGCGAAACAGGTCCAGTGCCGGCCGTGCAGGAACACCGCGAGCGGACGTCTGCCTGGCGCACCCTTCGGCGCCACCACGACCGCCTGCATCTCGACCCGGGACGGGTAGGTCGAGAGCTGCACGCCGGGCAGGGTGTATTCGCCGGTCGTCGTCGCGTACCGGCCCTTGACGCCGGGGTCGACGGTGCTCGCCGGGAGCACCGGGGCGGTGGCCGGCTTGGTGGCGGCCAGGCGCTGTCCCGCCTTCGGGGCGGCGGCGTCGACCCGCTTGCCGCCGATCCGGACCTGGAGGTCGGTCAGCCGGCCGGTGGCCCCGGCCGGCAGCGCGAACGTCCGCAGGTCGGCAGCCCCGGCGGCCCGGCCGAGCAGCCGGTCACCCGACCAGAACTCGACCGCGGCATCGCCCGGTGGGATCGGTTTCTCGCTGGTCCAGGTCAGGGCTCGCTCGTCGAAGGACCAGCCGGACGGGAGGGCGCCCGGCGCGGGCCCGGGCGGATCCGCCGAGGCGGGCGCCGGCACTCCCAGCAGCAGCGTGCTCGTCGCCACGGCGGCGACCAGAAATTTACGCATGCCCTCCGTCTTAGTCGGTGCATGCAAATATTCCGATTGTTAAGATCTGTCACCCGGAGAATCGGGTCTTCCGGACCATCTTCCGGTACGCGGCGAGCGCCTCGGCGTCACTGTCCGGCCGGAAGTTCCGGGACGTGCCCTTCTGGTTGTCGGTGTCGAACCAGACCACCGCGCCGATCGACGGGGTCGCCTCCACGTAGGCGGACAGCTTCCGGATCCACGGCGCCTTGGTGTTCCGCCCGTGGCCGATGGCCGCCGTCTCGGCCAGCACGATCGGCTTGCGCTTGCCGTAGGCCGCGACGATCGGGCTGAACAGCGTCCGCGGCGACTCCTTCGAGAAGTTGTAGCCGGAGACGCCGACCCAGTCGACGTACGAGTCACCCGGGTAGTAGTGCTGGAACCTGTTCCAGGCGACGTTCGGGCCGGAGTTCCAGTTCGGCGCCCACACCCACGCCACGTTGCTCGCGCCCTCGTCCCGGAAGATCCGGTGCATCCGCTGCCACGACTTGATGTACCCGGCCGGCTTCTTCCCGTTGTGCACGCCGTCCCAGTCGAACCAGTTGCCGTTCATCTCCCAGCCCCAGCGCAGCATGATCGGGCGCTGCATGCCGGCCAGCCGGTTCGCCATCAGGGCGATGTTGCGGTCCGCCTTGCCGCTGGTGATGCGCTTGTGGAAGGTGCCGTCCCAGGACACCATGAGCACCGCGTCCGACGGCACCTGCGGCTCGCTGACCGGGGCATACCCGGACCACGGGTAGTAGCGGTGCACGATCCGCTGCTCACGGCCCAGCTGCTTGCGGCGCAGCGCCAGGCTCTCGGTCAGGGTCCGGCCGCGCAACCGCAGGAACGAGCCGGCCATCGCCCGGCCCGGCGTGAACGGGACCGGCCCGCCCGATCCCCGGGCCGCCTCGGCCGGCTGCGCGACACCCGTGGTCAGGACCGCGGCCGGCACCGCCATCGTCATCAGGCTCAGCACCCGGCGACGGGCCACTCCACCACGCTGCTCGTCATCCACGCGCCCAGCGTGCCCGCCGCCGGCACCACACAGCCTCCGACTCCAAGCTGACAAAACCTAGCCAAACATATTTTTTTGTACGGCTACCGCGTTCGTGCCAGCTCCGGCGGCGACGTGATAACCGGTGGCCGAATCGGGCACGCTGTCCCTTGTTGATCGAAGTCCCCTCTCCTCGGACAGGAAACACATGCGAGTCCTCACGACGGCCGTTCCCGGTCTGGCCCTGCTCACCGCCCTGGCCGCCTGCGGGTCGTCCTCCCCCACACCTGCCGGGACCACGCCGCCGCCGGCCACCTCCCCCACCGTGACCACGCCGGCCACCGACTCGGCCGCCGCACCGACCAAGAGCACCACCGGCTCCGCGACCAGCGGGAAGTCGACGTGCAAGACCGAGGACGTCGGCGCCACCATCACCCTCCAGCCGAACGGGACCGCCACCACCCAGCGCGGGCTGGTGGCCGTCACCAACACGTCGAAGAAGACCTGCACAGTGAACGGCTGGCTGTCGATCACCCTGGTGAACGCAGCCGACGAACCGGCGAACGTGCCCTCGGAGACGGTCGAGGAACCAGGCCCCGCGGTGGCCATCGACCTCAAGCCGGGCACCACCGCGTTCGCCGGGATCAAGTGGGCCGTCTGCGCCAAGAGCGATCCGGTCTGCGGCGTCGGCAACACGATCCGCTACAGCCTGACCAAGACGACGAACGGCCCGGCCGCGAAACTGGACGGCTTCCCGGCCGCCGAGAAGAGCGGCATCGCCATGAAATCCCTGCAGATCGGCAGCCTCCAGCCGGCCACTCAGGGGGTCGTCGCCTGGTGACCGCCGGGTTCGTCTAGGGTGTGCACGTTCACGGGGTTATCGACGGTTATCTCTTAAGTTTCCGGGGAATTGATGGCGAGCAGGCATCGGGCGTGGCGTTTCTCCGGCAGCCTGGCCCTGGCGGCGGCACCATGGGTCGTCATCTTCAGCGGCATCATCGCGCTGGTCGTCCTGCTGGCGCTGACCCTGTGGTCCGGCCTGAGCCGTGACTCGTCCCGGCCCGGCGCCGCCCAGTTCCCGCCCGCGATGCCGTCACCGTGGCTCAACGCCGGGGCCATGCCCTCGGACCATCCATCGGGCTATCCACCTTCGGCCTACCCACCGGGCTACCCGTCCACGGTCTTCCCCCCGGGCTATCAGTCCACGGCCTACCCGCCGGGTCACCTGCCCACGGGCTACCCGCCGGGCTATCAGTCCACGGCCAATCCGCCGGGTTCTTCGTCCACGGCGGTTGCTCCGGCGCCGGGTCAGGGCGGCGACGCCCCGATCCGGACCGGAACCCCGGGCGGCACGGCGACCACGCCGGCCCCGGCAGCCAAGTCCACCCTCGACGCCTACGCCGTCCTGCAGGCCGAATCGTTCACCTCGAGAAGCGGCGGCACAGTGGTGACATGCGACGAGGGCGGCAAGGCGGTGACCGCACTCGGAAACGGCGACTGGCTCCGCTACGACAACGTCAACTTCGGAACCTCCCGGGCGATCGACTTCGTGGCCCGGGTGGCATCCGGCCTGACCGGCGGAGGCAGCGGCCTGATCCAGATCCGCCTGAACAGTCCATCGGCGACCCCGATCGGCGACTTCGCCCTGGACAACACCGGCGGCTGGCAGTCCTGGCGCTCCGTACCCGGAAACGTCTCCGCCCCCACCGGCACCCACACCGTCTACTTGACGTTCACAAGCGCCCAGCCAGCCGACTACGCAGCCCTGAACTGGTTCACCTTCCGAACCTGACCCACCCCCGCGCCCCCGCTCCCGCACCGCGCCCCCGCTCCCACACCGCGCTCCGCTCCCGCTCGCACCCCGCACTCCCACCCCGCGCTCCCGCTCCCCGCTCCCGCTCCCCGCTCCCGCTCCCCGCTCCCCACTCCCCACTCCCCACTCCCCACTCTCCGGCGATCTTGTTGACTTCAGGCACACCTGTCTCGCCGAAGTCCACAAGATCGCGGGGATGGCTCGAACCGGAGACCTTCCGTGATCAGGGTCCGGTTCATCCGCCGGGATCTCGTCTCCCGGCTTGCCGAGCGCCGCCGGAACGGTGACGACTCTGCTGACCAATAGAGGAACCCGCCTACCTGCGGAAACGTGGCGGGCCCTGCCGCCGGGCATCGGACAGCCCTTCCGGACGGCGCAACCTCACCAGCGTCGCAGCAGCGAACCCAGACATCCGCCACCCCAGCGGTGCGCCAGGAACCCCAAAACACCGCGCAGGTGGCCCCGGCGGTGCGAGGGAAACCCTAAAACGCCGCGGAAGCAGCCGTGCAGTGCCGCCGGCCGCCCGGCCGGGCCCCGGAAACAGCCATGCCGTGCCGCCGGCCGGTCGATGAGAGCCGGAAACAGCCATGCCGTGCCGCCGGCCCCGCGCCTCGGCAGCGGAAACCGGACCTCGATCAAGACCCGGAGGCCGGAGGGCTTCTGTCCATCGGCGGTCACCACGTTCTACAGGTGTACAGGTTCCTCAATTGGCATCCGCGCCGGTGACGAGCGCACACGTTGGCGTTGCGTGTGCTCGGGTAGTCGTCCCGGCGTGGGTGAACGCTCACGATCGGCCGTGCGTGTGCTCCTGTCTCTGCTCGGGCAACGACCAGCGCACACGCAAGGCCAATGTGTGCGCTGATCGACGTCGCCGGCCGCCGCCCGCAACCGGCAGCAGCAGGGCCCGCGGAACCGGCCGATGACCCCTGCCGGCCGTCGCCCAGCAGGTCAAACCGCCCGCATTCCAACGCTCAGCGACGGCTGGCGGTCTCGGCCGTCGCCCCACACGCTCAAACCACCCACATTCCAGCGCTCAGCGACGGCTGGCGGTCTCAGCCGTCGCTCCACACGGTCAAACCGCCCGCATTCCAGCGCTCAGCGACGGCTCGCGGTCTCGGAGGGACCGTTCGATCCCGGGCGGCCGGCGCTGCTGTCGATCTTGCCGGGCTGGTCGTCACCAATGTCCAGCGCGGGCGCCGGGAGGGGCGGACAGGACGTCGGCGGGGCGGGGCTGCCGGGCGGTCAGGTGGGGAGGCGCAGGCGGGTCTGGATCGGGAGGTGGTCGCTTGGGAACTGGCCCCACTGCTGGTAGGGGTTCATCAAGGTGGCCACCGGTGTGATGCCGGGGGTGGTGAGGATCCAGTCGTCGCGTTCGCCGTCCGGGATCAGCGGGTCGTAGTTGTGGATGGTCGCCCAGGCCGGGCCCCGTTTCGGGGCGGTCCACGTGTCGTGCAGGCCGGCGGAGACCGTCAGCAGGCGGTAGACCTCGCTGGACGGTGTGGCGGGACTGTTGAAGTCGCCGGTCAGGACGATCGGGAGCGGGGTGAAGGCGGCCAGCCGGCTGATGATCAGGTGGGCGGAGTTGCGGCGGGCGGGTTCGCTCACGTTGTCCAGGTGGGTGTTCACCGCGTAGAAACGGCCGCCGGTCTGCCGGTCCTCGAACAGCGCCCAGGTGACCATTCGGATGCGGTGTGAGTTCCAGCTGGTCGAAGCGGGCACGTCGGGGGTTTCGGAGAGCCAGAAATGGCTGTAGCGGAGCAGGTGCAGCCTGGTGCGGTTGTAGAAGATCTCCATGTGCTCACCGAGGCCACCCGGGTCGCGGCCGACACCGATGCGGTCGTAGTCGGCGCCCAGGTCGCTCTCGATGTCACGTAACTGGATGGCCAGGCCCTCCTGGGTGCCGATCAGGTCCGGGCGCTCGGTGGTGAGGAGGGTGCGGGTCACCGGGCGCCGTTCGGCCCACGAGTTGGGCCGGGACAGGCTCGCGTAGCGCAAATTGAAGCTCATGACGTCGAGGTCGGCGGGCGCGCCGGGCCCGGCGAGACGATCCATGGCGGACACCGGCGGCGGCCGGGTCGAGGAAGGGGAGACCGACACGCGGGGCGCGGAGGCAGAAGCGGAAGCCGACGCAGAAGGAGCGGTAGCGGAGGCCGAAACAGAAGGAGCGGTAGCGGAGGCCGAAACAGAAGGAGCGGCAGCGGGAGCGGAACCCGAAGTGGGAGCGGAGGACGGGGCTGACGAAGGCACGGTGAACCGCTGGACGACCGCCGCCGACGCACCGAGGACGATGAGCGCCGCAAGGACGAGAACCCGCCTTCGCATCCTCACGACGATAGCAAGTGGAATATCACTCAACGTGATCATGCGTTGGCGGTTGGGGCGATCGGGCGCCGCTCCGATACGGTCTGGCGGATCGACGGGGAGGGACGATGACGACGGCCGGCGGAAACAGGAACGACGACGGGCCGGCCTGCACCGACGAACCGGCGCTGGCCTGGGCCGACGGCGAACGGGAACGGTGGGCGGCCCGGGCCGCCGAACTCGACCACGGCCGCGAGCAACCCGACTGGCCGATGGCGGTGACCAGCGCGAACCGCATGTCCGACCTGTCACCCGCACAGATCTCGTGGCTGATCGCGAAGGGCCCGGACGGCCCGGCCCGGGCACTGCTGGCCGACCCGCCGATGCTGCGCCACCGGCAGCGGATCGACCTGGGCCGGGTGGCGGTGGCCAGGTTCGGACTGGACGCGCTGCCGTTCGTGCTCAGCGAGGCGAGCCAGAGCGCCGACGTCCTCGGCCTGCTGATTCTGCCGTTCCGCGCCCCGGAGGCGGCTGCCCTGGCCGCCGGCTGGCTGCGGCATCTCGGTTCGGCACGCCGGTGGGCGCGCCTCTGGCTGGCCCGCCACCCCGAGGCCGCCGCGCGCGCCCTGATCCCGGCCGCCGCCGGGCGACCCGGCAAGCCACGACAGAACGCGGAGGACGCACTCCACTTCCTCACCGCTTCCGGTCACACAGCGTCAATTCACAAGATCGCGATGGGGTACGGCCAGAGCGCCCTCGCCGCAGTAGTCACCCTCCTGGGGCTGGACTCCGCAGCGATACCGAACCCGCCGGCACCGGCCCCCGCAGGCGTGCCGGAGACGCTGCCGGGGTTCGCGACTGCGGACGTGACGACCGGCGGCCCCGGGGCTGTGGCGGGACGGCTTCCCCGCGTACCGAAGAAAGGTCGTCTGCCGAAGGATCTGCCGGAGTTGCGCCGGGTCGATGGCGGGGTGATGCCTGCGGATGAGGTCGCCGCGGTGGCCGGGGCGCTGATGGGGTCGCGGCTGGCGGATCCGCCGGAGCCGCCGCCCGGCGATCCGGACGGGTCCGGCGGCCTGCCGCTGGTGGTCGAGTCGTCGGCGGCGCGGCAGCCGCTGGTGGCCGACCTCGACGAGGCCGCCGCGCGGTTGTTGAAGGGTTGTGACCAGGAGAGTCTGGCCGGGTTCGGGCGGGCGCTGCTGGACGGCTGGCTGACCGACGGGATGCCGGCCGCGGAGGCGTGGGTGCTCGTCGCGCAGGCGCACACCGGTGACGACACGACGATGGAGCAGCTGGGTCCGCTGGTCCGGTCGTGGCCGGCGAAGAGCCGGTACGCGCGGGCGGTCGACGGGTTCGCGGTGCTGGCCACGGTGGGTTCGGATGTGGCGTTGCGGCATCTGCTGGCGATCGAGGCGAACATGTCCGGCGGTTCGACGAACGACCGGGCCCTCGACTATCTGACGCAGGCGGCGGCCCGGCGCGGGCTGTCGCCGACCCAGCTGGCGGACCGGCTGGCGATCACTCACGGGCTGGAGGCCGGGCTGGTCGTCGACTACGGGTCACGGCGGTTCCCGGTGGTCGTCGACGAGCATCTGACCCCGCATGTGACCGGCCCGGACGGGCGGATCCTGGCCCGGCCGCCGAAACCGGGCGTGAAGGACACCGAGCCGGGCGCGTACCAGTGGTTCCTGCAGTTCAAGAAGGATCTGCGGGCGACCGTGGCGGCCCAGACGGCACGGCTGGAACGGGAGATGCACCAGCACCGGCTGCGCCCGGCCCGGGACCTGGCCGGGGTGCTGCTGCCGCACCCGATTCTGGGGCCGATCGCGCGGCGGCTGCTGTGGGGCGCGTACGGCCCGGGGAACCGCCTGTTCCGGGCGCTGCGGGTGGCCGAGGACGGCAGTCTCGCCGACGTCCACGACTCGACGGTGACGGTGGACGGCGACACCCCGCTCGGCATCGTGCACCCGGCCGAGCTGGGCGAGGAACTGGCCGGGTGGGCGCAGCTCCTGGCCGACTACGAGATCCTGCAACCGTTCCCGCAGGTGAACCGGCCGGCCGTGGTGCTCACCGCGGAACAGCGGGCGGCGACGAGCCTGCCCGGGTTCGGGCCGGTGTCACCGGACGCGATCGAGGAGATGCTGCGCGGCCGGTGGCACGGCAACGGCTACGAGACCGGGGACAGCACACACACGCACCTGCGGCGCCGCCTGCCCGGCGACCTGACCCTGCTCGCCGAACTGGATCCGGGGGTGCCGACGTCGACCTACCTCAACCCGGCCGGTCCACAGCGGATCACCGAGATCTGGGTGGACAGCCTCTGGTCGGATCATTGGCAGTCGGTACGGCGTACCAGATTGGGCTCTTGCGATCCGGCCGCCTTGTCGGAGTTGCTCGTCGAGCTGTACGCCCTCGGTCGTTGACAGGAGACGCCGTGGTGAGAGGTCAGGCGGCGTTGCGGTTGCCGCCGAGACGCTCGCTGAGCCAGCTGAACAGGTCGGGCAGGATCGCCCGCCAGGTGGTGAAGTTGTGGCCGCCCGGCCGGTCGGCGATGACCAGGGCGGTGTCCGGCGCGCGCACCATCGGCGCGAAGGCCGTCAGGTCGCGCTGGGCGTTGCGGTCGGCGGCCCCCGCGGTCAGGAACAGGTCGAGCGGCGCCGAACGTGGCTGCCCGATCGTCAGGCGCGGGTCGTTGGCCCGGCGCAGGTCGAGGTCGCCCTGGTATAGGTCACCCGTCGACCTGTCGATCAGCGGACGGAAGTAGCCGGCCAGCGAAGCCGCCGACGCGAACCGGTCCGGGTGGCGCAGAGCCAGGTTGACCGCGCAGAACCCACCTGTCGAGTAGCCGGCGACGGCCCAGTTCTGCCGCCCCTGAGCAGCCCGGAAGTGCTTGTTGATGATCTCCGGGAGGTCGCTGGTGAGATAGGTGTCCGACTTGACGCCGAGCGCCGAGTCGACACATTCGCTGTCCCGCCCGCGGACCGGATCCTGCTCGGCCATCACGGCGATGACCGGCGGCAGCCGCCCGGCGCTGATCGCCTCGTCCAGGGCGGCGCCCAGCCCCACGCTGTCGAGCCAGCTGAACACGGTGCCCGGATAGCCGGCCAGGAACATCACCACCGGCAGGTCACCGGTGGACGCGGCGTACCCGGCGGGCAGGTAGATCTGCGCCGGCAGCGCGTAACCGGTCGCAGCGCCGGCCAGGGTCGCCGGGATCACCGTGCCCCGGCCGGGAGCGGCCGGATGACCGGCGATCCAGGCGGCGAGCTCGTCCTGCCCGCCGTCCGCGGACAGTCGCGGCGCGTCGGCCGGGAGCGTCTGGGCGTAGGTGTCCCCGCCCTGCCCCAGCAACTCGCCGAGCGTGACGTAGAAGTTGGCCTGCTTGTTGACCACCGCGGCCAGGCTGACCAGGAGCAGCAACTGGACGAGGAGCAGCCCGGCGGCCCGGTGCACGACCCGGAACCGGCCCCGGTCCCAGAACGCGGCGGTGGCCAGGGCGGCGGTCACGGTCAGGCCGGCCAGCGCGGCGATCACCCAGCCGCTGGTCAGGACGATGCCGCTCAATGGGACGTCCCCACGGTGGTCTGCTTGCGATCGAGGCTCGCCATCGGGCGGCGGGGCACGGGCGGGATCGTGCGGCGCAGGCTCGGGGCGGTGACGAAACCCTCGGCGACGGCGGCGGCCACCGCCACCTTCGGGAACGAGCGGCCCCTCGGGTAGCAGATGAAGCGGGGCTGCCAGGTCGGCTGGTACTTCTGGTTCGCCCGGTACAGCGACTCCAGTTGCCACCACCGGGACAGCACCTTCAGCAGGCCGTACCACCATCGGAGAAGCGGTCCGGCGCCGAGCCGCTCACCGCGAGCGAAAACGGACCGGAACATCGCGAAATTGAGCGAGAGGCGCTGCACACCCATGGTGGCAGACATCGCCAGCAGCTCGACGATCATGAATTCGATCAGGCCGTTCGGGCCGTCCGGGTCGCGGCGCATCAGGTCGAGCGAGAGGCCGCCCGCGCCCCACGGGACGAAACCGAGGACCGCCACCGGCCGGTCCTGCGCGTCGCGGGCCTCGACCACCACGTACTCCAGGTCGTCGGGGTGGGCGAACCGGCCGAGGGCCATCGAGAAACCCCGTTCGGTACGGCCGTCGCGCCACCGCTCGGCATATCCGGCCAGCTCCGCCATGGTGCTCGGAGCCACGTCACCGACCCGGTGCACACGCACCGTGTAGCCGGCCCGCCGGACCCGCTGCACGGCCTGCCGCACGGTCCGCATCGGCCGGCCCTCCAGGGTGAACTCGCCGGCGTTCAGGATCGCCTCGTCGCCGATCTCCAGCACCCGCAGCCCGGCCCGGGCGTAGGCGCGTGCCCCGGCCGGCCCGGCGCCGAGGACGGCCGGGGTCCAGCCGTGCGCGATCGCCTCCTCCTGCCACGCCTCGATGGCGCCCGGCCACTCGGACGCGGCGCCGATCGGGTCACCGGCGGCCAGGCTCACCCCGTTGACCAGGCGGTAGCAGACGGCCGCCTTGCCGCTGGGCGCGAAGACCGCCGCCTTGTCCGGGCGCAACGCGAAGTAGCCGAGGGAGTCCTGGTCGCCGTGGGCCGCCAGCAACTCCCGGACCCGGGCCGCCGCGTCGCCGTCGTCGTCGCCGGTGACCCGGCGGCTGGGGCGCAGGCTCAGCCACGCGGCGAGCACGACGGCGGTCGCGCCGGCCAGGCCCACGGTGAACGGGATCCAGGCGGGCGGCGCCGCCTCGAAGTGCGGCTGCCGGATCCCGACCAGCCAGCGCACCAGGAACCAGACACCGCACCACGCCCGGCGCAGTCCACCGGTGGAGGTGCGCGGGCTGAACACGGTCAGCATCAGCCAGCTCGCCAGCGGGCCGACCGCGACCAGCGACACCAGCAGCACCGTCGTCGACCGGCGGGGCCGGCGTCGGCCGGTGGTGAACTCGGATCCGGCGGCCACCGCCACCGCCAGCAGCAGCGCGCTGATGCCGATGCGCAGGGTGGCGCCGTGCCGCATCGGGTGCGCGGTGTCGGTGACGATGCCGGCCGCCGCCAGCACGACCTGCAGGGTCAGCAGCGACACCAGCCACACCCAGGCGGTGTGCTCGCGGCGGCTCAGGCCACGGGCCACGATCAGGTAGAGGACGCCGCTCGCGGCCGACGTCATCGCGGGCAGGCCGGTCCACAGTGAGGCGTCGCCGGCGATCTGTTTGCCGACCGTGCCCACGGCGGCCAGGATGCCCAGGATCCCGACGACCGCGTAGAGCATGCCGAACGCCATGGGCACCCGGCTGCGCCAGTCCCATCGCTGTCGCTCTTCCTTCACGGCACGCTTGCGCGCCACGTCGCCTCCCCCGATTCGACAGATGGCGCCCGGGATCGCCGGGCCGTTGAGAGCCTGCCATCACGGCGCAACGCCGGGATCCGCCCGCGAGCCGAACGATCCTCTACCTTTCGATAGAGGCGGTACCGTCCTTGGATGCGGGTCTTCCTCACCGGCGCCAACGGTTTCATCGCCCGCGCCACCGCCGCGCGACTGCGTGAGCTGGGCCATCAGGTGTACGGGATGGATCTGCGCGCCGATCCGGAGGCCGGGGTGGTGGCCGGTGACATCACCCGGAGCGGCCCCTGGCAGGACGTGATCACCGGCGCCGATGTGGTGATCCACACGGCGGCAGTGGTGTCGAACGCGGTCGGGCTGGACGG
Source organism: Actinoplanes sp. NPDC026670 (assembly GCF_040638175.1). Lineage (NCBI taxonomy): Bacteria > Bacillati > Actinomycetota > Actinomycetes > Micromonosporales > Micromonosporaceae > Actinoplanes > Actinoplanes sp. NPDC026670. The sequence continues at coordinate 204,307 of NZ_JBEZXU010000001.1, read as the reverse complement.
CCAGTGGCTGGTCAACGTGGCGGGCACCCGGCGGGTCCTGGACGCGGCGGAGCGGGCCGGCGCCCGGCGGTTCGTGCAGTTGTCGTCGATCCGTGCGTTCTCCGACCTGGGTTTCCCGGACGGTGTGACCGAGGACGATCCGGTACGGCCGGACGGCAACCCGTATGTCGACACGAAGATCGCCGGCGAGCAGGTGGTGTTGCAGGCGCACGCCGAGGGCCGGATCGAGGTGACCGTGGTGCGCCCGGGTGACGTGTACGGACCCGGGTCCCGTCCGTGGACGGTCCTGCCCCTGCAGCTGATCAGGCGGCGCCAGTTCCTGTTGCCGGCCATGGGCGCCGGGATCTTCAGCCCGGTCTACGTCGACGACCTGGTCGACGGCCTGGTCCGGGCGGCCATGTCCCGGGTCGGGGCCGGGCAGGTCTTCACCCTCACCGGCGGGACGGGTGTGCCGTGCCGGGAGTTCTTCGGGCACTACTACCGGATGCTGGGGCGGCGTGGGCCGCTCGTGGCGCCCACCGTGGTGGCGGTCGGGGTGGCCCGGGCGGCGGGACGGCTGATCCGGCTGACCGGGGCGGAGACCGAGGTCAACGCTGTTTCGATGCGCTACTTCGCGCGTACCGGAACGTATTCGATCGAGAAGGCGCAGCGGCTTCTCGGCTATCGGCCCATGGTGGACCTGGCCGACGGGATGGCCCGGACCGAGGCCTGGCTGCGCGCTTCGCGCCTGCTCCCCTGACGACATCCGACGTCCTCTCGTGCTAGCGTCTCGCCACGAAACGACAATCGTTTTCATTTTCATGTCAGGAGGCATCCCGTGCGGATCGCGTCCACCGTGGCCGGTCTGACCCTGGCCACGGCCACCCTGTTCACCCCCGCCGCCGCGTACGCCGCGGACCAGGTGACACTCGCCAAGGGGCACACCGACGCCGTCGACGTGCACCACATCGACGGCCGGTTGCAGCTGCGGGTCAACGACGACACCGTCAGCCCGGCGGTCGTCCGCGACCCGGCCGACGTCACCTTCCAGGTGCTGCCGGCCGCCGAGACCACCGTCCCCGACCTGCCGAGCTTCGCGTTCCTCGGCGCACCCGGCACCCCGATCTGGATGCTCCCGCAGGTCCAGGACCCGGAGTTGCTCTGGCCCGGCTGGAACACCACGAAACTGAGCCGTGGCGTGTTCGCCGGCGACAAGGTCACCATCAGCCTCGTCGGCGTCGACGGGCCCGGCGACGTCACCCTCTTCGACACCAGCTCGCTCGGCGTGGCCAACGTCAAGTTCCGCAGCAACGACGGCCTGCCCGACCGGCTCGACGTGCCGGTGCACACGCACGCCCACGCCGGGTGGGTGTTCTCCGCACCCGGCGCGTACACCCTGAAGTTCCAGGCCGACGCCACCCTCACCGACGGGACCACCCTCAGCACCGGACCCGTCGACTACCGGTTCACCGTCGGCGCCGACCAGGCCGCGGTGGGCCTGTCGATCTCCGGCATGAGCGACGAACACCAGGCCGGCGACACCGTCACCCTCCAGGCCGTGCAGACCCCGCAGGGCGCCCTGACCAGGTACCAGTGGTTCAGCAAGCGCCCCGACGACGCCGGATACCAGCCGATCGAGGGCGAGACCGCGGCGTCCTACACGTTCACCGCCACCCGCGCCCTGAACGGCACCGAATACCTGGTCGAGCTCTACGACGGCGACACCGTCGCGGCCGCCGCCGAACCCGTGTGGCTGTGGGTGGCGTTCCCGCCGGAAGGCGGCAGCGCCGCCAAGACGGTCACCGCCACCATCAGCGAGACCGAAGGCGCCCTGGTGATCAGCGTCGAACCCGGCGACCGGACGGTGAACCTGCCGGCCGCGGTCCTGGCCGCGTCCGGCGACAGGTGGGAGAGCAGCGGCGCCCTCCAGCCGGTCACCGTCACCGACACCCGCTCCGCCAAGCCCGGCTGGACGGCGTCCGGCCAGGTCGCCGACGGATTCCGGACCAGCGGCGGGGACACCTTCGCGGGCGGCTACCTCGGGTGGACACCGGCCGTCGTCCAGCAGAGCGTCCGGCAGGGCGCGCTGGCCGGGCCGGTCGCATACCCGTACGGCACCGTTCAGCCGCACACCGGCCTCGGCGGCAGCGCGGTCCTCGCCTCGGCGCCGTCCGGCGCGGGCCTCGGCACGGCCCGGCTCGACGCCGCGCTGCTGCTCAGCGTCCCCACCGACACGGCGGCCGGCACCTACACCGGAACCCTCACCCTGACCGCCATCTGATTCCCCGCCGGGCGGTCCGGCCCCTCGGCCGCCCGGCGGGTCCCGCTTCCCGGCCCGTCCATCTCAAGACGGAGACCCTTCATGTGTACGCCCGGACGCGCGCTGCCTCCCGCCGCCTTCCTGCTCGCCTTTCCCGCCGCCCTCGTCTCCCCCGTTTCTCCCGCCTTCGCCGCCACCCCCGTTCCCCCGGCTTCTCCCGCCTTCGCCGCCACCCCCGTTGCCCCGGCTTCTCCCGCCTTCGCCGCCGCCCCCGTCTCCCCGGCCTCTTCCGCCTTTCTCGCCGGCCCTGCCGTATCGCCCGGGACCGCCGCCGGTGCTCTGACCTGGTCGGTCGCGCCCTCCGGGCCGAAAGGGCCAAACGGCCGGACCGCCTTCGACTACAAACTGGACCCCGGCGCGACCCTCACCGATCACGTGGCCGTCACCAACCACTCGCGGCAGCCACTGACCCTGCGCCTGTACGCGACGGACGCCGTGACCACCGCCGGCGGTGGGTTCGGCCTGCTCGCCGCGACCGCCGAGCCCACCGGCGCGGGCGCGTGGATCACCCCGGCCCGCACCACGGTGACCCTGCCGGCCACGTCCCGGACGATCGTCCCGTTCACCCTGACCGTGCCGGCCGACGCGACCCCGGGTGACCACGCGGCGGGCGTCGTCGCGTCCCTGGCCGAGGACGCCACCGGACGCCAGGTCACCGTCGACCACCGGGTCGGCAGCCGGGTCCACCTGCGCGTCACCGGCCCGCTCCGCCCCGAGTTGACCGTCACCGACATGCACGTCACCGCGTCCACGTCGTGGAACCCGTTCCGGCTCCCCCGCCTGACCGCGACCTTCACCGTCGCCAACACCGGAAACGTGCGCCTGTCCGCCCAGTCCTCAGCCCGGGCCAGTGGCCTGTTCGGCCTCGGCGCCCGAACCGCCACCACCACCGCAGTCCCCGAGATCCTCCCCGGCGGTTCGGTGCGAACCGCGGTCCAGCTCACCGACGTGCCACCCCTGTTCCGCGAGAGGCTGACCGCCACCGTCACCCCAGCCACCGCCGACGGCCGCCCGATCGACCCGGCCCCGCTGCCGGCCACCGCCGGCCAGACCGTATGGCTGATCCCCTGGTCACAGCTGGCCCTCCTGACCCTGGCCGCCGCCCTGACAGCGGCAGGGGCGCTCGCCCGCCGCCGCTCCCGCCGCCGCCTCGCCGAAGCGATCACCGCCGCCGAGGCCCGAGGCCGCCGTGCCGAAGCGATCACCGCCGCCGAGGCCCGAGCCCGCCACCAGTCCAAGACGCCCGAAAACACCGCCAGCCGTCGCTCAGCGCGGGAATGACACCCCGAAAACCGCCGCCAGCGACGGCTGGCGGTCTCCGGACCGGACACCCACCCACCAGGCAGCACCCAGCGCACACCCACAACCCGCCAGCCGTCGCTCAGCGCGGAAAAAGCACCCCCAAAACCGCCGCCAGCGACGGCCGACGGTCTCCGAACCGGACACCCACCCACCAGGCAGCACCCAGAACCCGCCAGCCGTCGCTCAGCGCGGGAAAAGCACCCCCGAAACCGCCGTCAGCGACGGCTGGCGGTCTCCGGGCTGGGGCCGCTGGCTGCCTTCTTGAGAGGAACGTGATGACTCGTAGGACCTGGAAAGTCGTCGGTGGGATCGCCGCGCTGTCGTTCTCGGTGTTGCCCGGAGTGCCCGCGGGAGCCGACGGCGGGCCTCCTGACGTGGCCGGGGCGGATCTCGTGTCGCTGTCGGATCGGGGTGGTGAGCTGCGGTTCCGGTTTCGGGAGGATGGCCGTGGCGACGGGGTCGAGCCGGGGGCGCTGCGGTTCATCGCGACGCCTGAGCCGGGTGGGGTGGTGCCGGGTGATGCCGCGTTCGGGTTTCTCGGGGCGCCCGGGACTCCGGTGTGGTCGCTCGGCCGCGTGAGTGCCGGGCTTCCGGCGATCGACACCACTGGGCTGTCCGGACGCGTCACTCTTGAACTCGCCGGAGTGGACGGGCCCGGGTCGTTCGCCGCCTACCGGCTGTCGGCCTGGGGGCGGCCGGAGCTTCTGCTCGACAGCGATGGGCCGCGCAGTGTGGTGCTTCCCCGGGGGCGGCTCGGTGGGCTGGTCTGGATGTTCGGGGCGCCGGGCGACTATCGCGTCACGCTGCGGGCCGCCGTGGGGGCGTCGCGGGACGAGGTCACCTACCGGGTCACGGTGCCGGGCCGCAGCGTCACCGCGCCGCCGGCGGCTTCTTCGGCACCGAACCGGCCGACGGCCGCCATCGCCGGGACAGCGACAAACGGCGGGGCTGCGGGTGAAGTGGGCAATGGGCGGAAGGTCATCGCGGACGGGCATGTCGACATGGGGCCGCAGCTTGACGGAGGTTCGCTGGTCATCCGGCTGAAGGACGACACGGTGACTCCGCCGGTCTGGCGGGAGCTGTCCGATGTGGTGCTCAAGGTGGGTGACAAGGCGCTGATCGATGTGCCCGACGGGGACGGGTATGCGTTTCTCGGCGGGGCCGGTGACCGGGTCTATCTGCTTCCGCAGTCGCAGCAGGCCGGGATCGTCTGGCCCGGCTGGAACACCCAGCACGAGTCGATGGTCGCCGGCACCCGTGGCGACGTCGCCTGGCAGTTGACCGGGGTGGCCGGGCCGGGGGCGGTCAAGTTGTTCCTGAGTGGCTCGTTCGGCGCGCCCGAGGTGGTGTTCGACTCGGCGAAGGGCCTGCCGCAGCAGCTGGCCGTCGCGCCGAACACGCACGCGCACGGGAACTGGGCGTTCACGAAGGCGGGCGTCTACCGGCTGACGGTGCGGATGACCGCGACCACCACCGGGGGCAAGAGCGTCTCGGACACCCGGACGCTGACGTTCGCGGTCGGCGACAGCACCGAGACCCCGGCCGGCGAAAGCGGAGAGACCGGTGACGACGGCGAGACCGGCGACGGCGAGACCGGCGACGGCGAGACCGGTGATGGCGGGACCGGCGACGGCGAGACCGGTGATGGCGGGACCGGCGACGGCGAGACCGGTGATGGCGGGACCGGCACGAGCGGCGACCTGGCCCGGACCGGTGTGGACGTGATGACGATCGGCGCGGGCGGCGTCCTGCTGCTGGCCGTGGGCACGGCCGCGGTGCTCGGTACCCGCCGTCGCCGGAGTGCCCCCACCCACTCTTCCTAATGAAAATGAAAACCATTAGCATTAGGACGTTGCCGGGCGCTCGTCCGGCGTACCGAATGGAAAGGGTTGAAACCTTGCGAAGACTGCTCATCGGTGGCGGCGTCCTCGTCGCCGCCCTCCTGGGCGGCGGCGTGCCCGCCCAGGCCTCGCCGATCGTCGTGCTGAGCTCCGGCCACGTCGACGTCGTCGATGTGGCCTACGAGGACGGCGCGCTGGAGATCGGGCTGCACGACGAAACCGTCGAGCCCGATGTGGAGCGGGACGCCGACGACGTCGTCCTGCTGGTCAAGAACGCCGCGAAGACCACGGTTCCGGCCGACCCGGCCTACCGGTTCCTCGGCACGGCCGGCAAACCGACCTGGATCCTGCCGGAGATCCAGAACGAGGAGCTGCTCTGGCCGGGCATCGCCACCGAGGAGATCGAAGCCGGCGTCTTCGCCGGTGACACGGTGACGCTGAACGTGGAGAAGGTGACCGGCGCCGGCCGGCTCGCGATCTTCACCGAGGGCGCTCTCGGCGCCCCGGACGTGCTGGTGAACAGCGCGGACGGGCTGCCCGACGCGGTCGGCCTGGCGACCGGCACCCACCTGCACAGCAGCTGGGCGTTCTCGAAGGCCGGCGTCTACCTGGTCAAGGTGCGGGCGACCGGCACGCTGGCCGACGGCACCACGGTCACCTCCGGCCCGGCGACCTACAAGATCGTGGTGCAGCCGTGATCCCGCTGATCCTGGCGCTGGCCGCCACCACCACCCTGGCCGCGCCGATCACCCTGAGCGCCGGGCACGTCGACGTCCTCGACGTCGACTACAACGCCGGCGCCCTGGTCCTGAGCGTCAACGACGACGTGGCCGAACGCGACCCCGCCGACGTGGTCCTGCAGGTTCCGGCCGCGGCGAAGGTGACCGTGCCGAGTGGCAGCGGCTGGTCGTTCCTCGGAGCGCCCGGCGCGACGGCCTGGGTGCTGCCGCAGTCCAGCACGTCGGGGCTGCTCTGGGCCGGGTGGAACACCACCGAGATCCCGAGCGGGGTGCTCCAGGGCAACAGTGTGACGTTCAAGCTGAACAGCGTCACCGGGCCGGGGAACGTCAGCGTCTACACGGTGTCGGCGGGCACCCCGGCCAGGCCGTACGACTCCAGCGACGGCCTGCCCGACACCCGTGCCGTGGCCCGCAACGTGCACGCGCACGCCAACTGGGGGTTCACCGCGGCCGGCACGTACACGGTCACGTTCGAGGTGACCGGCAAGCTCGCGTCGACCGGCGCGACCGTCACCACCGGCGCGAAGGCCTTCACCTTCGACGTCCTCCCGTGAAGTCGGGCCCGCTCCACCGGAATTGGAGCGGGCCCGTTCCACCGTACCCCCGAAGCCTGCCCCCGGAGCTTGATGAAACGCCTGCTGGCCGCCGCGGCCCTGCTCACCGTGACCACCGCATGCTCGCCGCCGCCGGCGCTGTCGGCCGGCGACCGCCGGGTGCAGGTGGTGACCACCACCGGAATCCTGGCCGACCTGGTCCGCAACGTCGGCGGCGACCGGGTGGTGGTCGACGCGATCGTGCCGGACAACGCCGACGCGCACGCCTACGAGCCGACGCTGCGCGACGTGCGCAACATCGTGTACGCGGACGTGGCGTTCAGCAACTACCTGATGCTCGAGGCGCAGAGCGTGATCAAGGCGCTGGACGCGAACCTGCCCGGCGGGGTGGAGCAGATCTCGCTCGCCGAGGGCGCCACGAAGTACGCCGCCGAGATCATCCCGCTGGTCGAGGACGTCTCCCTGGACACCATCTGGCTGGGGCTGCGGGTCGCCGGCAAGGGTGAGCGACACGGGATGACCCGGTCGACCGACGTCCGACTGTCGGTCACCGGGGTCACCGGGCCGGGTGAGCTGATCGCCTATCTGACCGGCTCGTTCGGTGAGCCGGCCGTGTTCGTGTCCGGTGGGGCCGGTGCGATGGATCTGCCGCCCGACGCGCACACCCACATGAGCTGGGCGTTCACCGAGCCGGGGGTCTACCGGCTGAGTCTGCGGGCGGACAGCGGGGCGATCCGGCTCGGCGCGGGGACGGTGACGTTCGCGGTCGGGGTCGACCCGTACGGCGTGATTCCCGGCGCGGCGGTGCTGCGGGACGGGCACACCGACATCACTGTGGACGTCGACGGTTCGGAGTTGTACCTCCACTCCGACGACGGGCGGCGGGACGCGGTCGGCCGTACCGTCATCGAGGTCCCGGCCAAGGGATTGCGGGAGGTGCCGGCCGGCCCGGGGTTCCGCTTCCTGGGCCGGCCCGGCACGCGGATCCATCAGCTGCCGCAGGCCGTGCTCGGCCGGCACGTGCACGGCGAGATCGACCCGCACCTGTGGCAGGACGTCGGCAACGCGCAGGCGTACGCCGAGCTGATCCGTGACACGCTGATCGCCGCCGACCCGGCCGGCGCCGCCGCCTACTCCGCCAACGCCGACCGCTACCTGCGGGAACTCACCGAACTCGACGACCATGTGCAGGCCGCGATCGACGCCATCCCGCGGCCGGACCGCTATCTGGTGACCACTCACGACGCGTTCGGTTACCTGGCGAAGGCCTACGGCATCCCGGTCGCCGGTTTCGTCACCCCCAACCCGGCCGTCGAAGCGAGCCTGGCCGATCGCCGGCGGCTCACCGAGACGCTGCGCAACCTGCGGATCCGGGCGGTCTTCCTGGAGCCCAACCTGCGCGCCCGCTCGTCCACGCTCGTCGAAGTGGCCCGCCGGTCGGGGGTACGGGTCTGCGACATCTACGGCGACGCGTTCGACGACCGGGTGACCTCCTACATGTCGATGATGCGCTTCAACGCCGACTCCCTCCGTACCTGCCTGACCTGAGGAAACCCCCTTTCATGAGAACGCTTCTCGCGCTACTGCTGGTGGTGTCGCCCGGTCCGTCGCTCGACCCGGACCAGCCGCAGGCGACCGGCCGGGCCGTGCTGGAGACCGGGCACGTCGACATCGGGCCCCGCGTCCGCGACGGACAGTGGACGATCCAGATCCACGACGACCATGCGACGCCGCCGGTGTGGCGGGATCCGGCCGACACCGTGCTGCGTGTCCTCGACACCGCCGAGCTGGTCGTTCCCGACGACGAGGACTACGCGTTCCTCGGCGCTCCGGCCGGCGCGAAGGTCCACGTCGTCCCGCAGACCGAGCGGCCCGGCGTGGTCTGGGTCGGCTGGAACACGCAGGATCCCGGGGTGCTGGCCACGGCCGGCCGGGGTGTCACCATGACCCTCCGTGGCGTACAGGGTCCCGGCCCGGTCACCGTCTTCCTCCAGTCCGGCAACCTCGGCGCGCCGCAGGTGCTGTGGAGCTCGGCGCGGCCCTTCCCGCAACCCCTCTGGGTGGAGACGAACACGCACACCCACGCCAACTGGGTGTTCGGCGCCCCGGGCGTCTATCTGCTGGCGGTGGGCGTCACCGCCGAACTCCCGGACGGCGTCACCGCCGCCACCGACACCGTGCTGCGACTCGCGGTCGGCGATGCCACCGACCCGGCGGCCGCCTTCGGCGCCGCATACTCCGTCCCGTCACCGTCCGCTTCGGGTTCGAAACCCTCCTCCGGTACGAGCTACGCGTTCCCTCTTGGCGCAACAGGCGTCCTGGCCGCGACCCTGACCATCGGTTTCGTGCTCCTGGGTCAGCGTCGTGTCCGCCGTCGCGCGGAGGAGTCGCGGTGACCTCCCCCGCCCTGGAGATGACGGGTGTCGACGCCGACCTCGGCGGCCGGCCCGTCCTGCGTGACGTCACGCTCCGCCTGGACGCGGGCGAGTTCACCGCCCTGCTCGGCCCGAACGGCGCCGGCAAGACCACCCTGATCCGCGCCGCCCTCGGCCTGATCCCGCTCCGCGCCGGAACCGTCACGACCACCGGCGCCGGTTACGTCCCCCAGCGCCACGAGTTCACCTGGGACTTCCCGGCGTCGGTGGAGGAGGCGGTGCTCAGCGGCCTGGTCCGCCGGATCGGCCTGCTCCGCCGCCCCCGGGTCGAGCACTGGCAGGCGGCCTGGCGGGCCCTCGATCAGGTGCACCTGGCCGACCTGCGCAAGCGGCCGGTCGGCGAGTTGTCCGGCGGCCAGCGGCAGCGGGTGCTGGTGGCCCGCGCCCTGGTCCTGTCCCCGCCGGTGCTGCTGCTCGACGAGCCGTTCACCGGCCTCGACATGCCCGCCCAGGAGACGCTCACGGAGCTCTTCGCCGAACTGGCCGCGGACCGTGCGGTGCTGATGGCGACCCACGACCTGGCCGCCGCGGCGCACACCTGTGACCGGCTCGTCCTGCTCAACCGCACGGTGATCGCCTCCGGGCAGCCGGCCGAGATCCGCGATCCGGAGATCTGGATGCGCACGTTCTCCGTCGGTCCCGGCAGCCACCTGCTCAAAGCTCTCGGAGTGTGACGTGTCCCCGCTTCAGTTCCTTGCCGACCTGCTCAACCCGGACCTGGCGTTCCTGCCGAAGGCGCTGCTGATCGCGGTGCTGGCCGCGGTGATGTGCGGTGTCGTCGGCTGTTACGTGGTGCTGCGCGGGATGGCGTTCATCGGTGACGCCGTCGCGCACGCGGTCTTCCCCGGCCTGGCGATCGCGTTCCTGTTCTCCGGCAGCCTGGTCCTCGGTGGCACCGTCGCCGGGATCGTGACCGCCCTGCTGGTGAGCGTGTTCGCGCAGAACCGCCGGCTTCGCGAGGACTCGGTGATCGGGATCTTCTTCGTCGCCGCGTTCGCCCTGGGCATCGTGATCATCTCGCGGGCGCCCGGTTACGCCGGCTCGCTCCAGCAGTTCCTCTTCGGCTCGATCACCGGCATTCCGGACCGGGATCTGTACGTCGTCGGCGGCGCCACGGCCGTGGTGCTGCTGGCCACGCTGCTGCTGCACAAGGAGTTCGTGGCGGTGACCCTGGACCGGGAGATGGCCCGGGCTCTCGGCCTGCGCGTGTTCTGGCTCGACGTCGCCCTGTACGTGCTGGTCACGGTGGCCGTGGTGATGGCCGTGCAGACGATCGGCAACATTCTGGTGCTGGCGCTGCTGGTCACCCCGGCGGCCACCGCCCGGCTGCTCACCGACCGGCTGCCGACGATGATGTGGCTGGCCCCGGTGATCGGCGCCGGCTGCGCCACGGCCGGTCTCTACCTGTCCTGGTCGTGGGACCTGCCGACCGGCGGGACGATTGTGCTTACCCTGACCGCGGCGTTCCTGCTGGCCCAGCTGCTCGCGCCGCGCCACGGGCTGCTGCCCCGGCTGGTCACGGCTGCGGGAGGGGCGTGACCCCCTCCCGCAGCGGCGTCACACGGGGCCGGCGGTGGCGTACGCGGCCGAGCCGATCAGTTCCATCGACACCTGGAGGCGTTCCAGGCTGATGTTCTTCGCGATGGTGTCCTCCGGGCTGTGGTACGGCGGCTCCAGCAGGGCCGGGCCGGCCTCACCACGCCAGGAGAAGTTGGCGGCGGCGATCCCCACCTCCTGGAACGACTGGTGGTCGCTGGATCCGCGCAGGGTGACCGGCGAGATCCGCGGTTCGTAACCGAGCCGGGTCGCGGCGGCCGTCACCTCGTCGGTGGCCCGGTTCGCCAGGCCGGTGAAGGAGAGCAGCCAGTACCTGGTGGCCGGGTCCCAGCTGGTGGCGACCATGTCGTTCTGGTAGACGGCCACGATCCGGTCCCGTTCGGCCTGCGGCAGTTGCGCCACGTGGTAGCGGGAGCCGAGCAGCCCCTGCTCCTCGGAACCCCACAGCGCGAACCGGAGGCTCGCCTGGGTGGGCAGCCTGCGCAGCACCCGGGCCAGTTCGAGGCAGAGGACAGTGCCGGAGCCGTCGTCGTTGGCCCCGGGCGCGCCGATCACCGTGTCGTAGTGGGCGCTCACCATCACCACCGGGCCGCTGGTGCTGCTCCGGCGCCGTTCGGCCAGGACGTTCTGCGAGGTCAGGCTCCGGTGGGCGGCCGTCGACACGGTCAGCCGGAGCCGGCGGCCGGCGGCCAGCAGGTCACGCAGCCGGTGTTTCTGCGCCTGGGCCACGCCCACCACCGGGATCGGCACGGGAGTGGTCGCCGACCCGGGCAGGGTGGGGCTGAACGCGGCGGCCCGGCGCGGCTCGACCAGGTCGACCGGCAGCAGGACGACGGCAGCGGCGCCCCGGGCGACGGCGGTGGCGACCAGGGCCTCCCGCTCGGCGGCCACGTAGTCGATCAGCACGATCTTGCCGGTCACGTCGGCCGGGTAGTCGGCGACCGCGCCGGCGTGCACGTCCACCACGTCGCCGCGGACCTTGACGTCCAGGGCCGCGTGCGGTGAGGCGCCGGCCTGCCAGCACAGGTCGCGGGGCAGGCCGTGGCGGGCGTCGAGCTGGGCCAGGAACTTGTCGGCCACCGGGAACGGCTGCCGGGTCACGTCATACCCGAGACCGTCCAGCACGCCGGAGATGTAATCGGCCGCCTTGTGCTCGGAGCGGGTGCCGCCGATCCGCGGTCCGATGCCCTGCGAGAGCACCTGGAGGTGCCGCAGCGCCCGCTCGGCCGACACCCGGGCCGCGACCCGCTCGTCGCCGGCGGTCAGGGTGGGTGGGTGCACGGCGCCCGGCCGCTGGTCGCCGACGGCCCACGCGGGCGCCGGCAGGGTGACGCCGGCCGCGCCGCCCAGAGCGATCGTCAGCATCCGGCGCCTGCTCAGTGAAGACTTCTGGCCTGGTGTTTCCAAGACTCCCCCTCGCTGAATGGGATCGCCCAGCCCGGTCGGGATGACGATCCTCGCGAGAGAAAGACTATGGTCAATATCCACGGTGGACAATGAATCGGAAGCGGACGGCGGGCAGGCACCCCCTGCCGCCCGCCGTCCGCCGGGGCGTGCCGATCTACTGGTAACTGACCGCCGTCGGGCGGACCACGTAGACGACACGGTGCTCGACGTCGCCGGGCGGGAGGGCGATGTCGAGCCGGTACCGCTTGGCGAGCTCCGCGAAGAACACACCCTCACTGTCCGGATCGATCCGCTCGACCGTGCCGCGGACCTCGAGATAGCGGTACGGCTGCTCCGGATCATTGATCGAGAGGCTGATCCGCGGCTCGCCCACCACGTTGCGGTACTTACGGCGCGTGGTCGTGTTGGTGAACCGCAGGAACTCGCCGTCGAAGGTGAACCACATCGGGTTGACCTGCGGCTCGCCGTCGTCGCGCACGGTGCCGAGGTGACCGAAGAGCGGCCGCTCCAGCAGGTCGGTGTGACTGTCCGGGATGATGCTCATGTGACAGGACTCTGTCATACAACAGGGTTCGTAGACAACCCGGGTCCGTGGCAGAATGCCGCCATGAGCGCGATCGACGACCGGCTGGCCCTCGAAGACCGGCTCGGCCTCGTCATCAAGCGGGCCGAGCAGGCCCTGATCGCCCGCAAGACCGCCGCCCTGCGCGAGTTCGGCCTGACCGTCCCGCAGTACGCGGCGTTGCTCCTGCTCTCCGGCGGCGACGGCATGTCCGCCGCCCAGCTGGCCCGGGAGTCCCTGGTCACCCCGCAGACGATGGCCACCGTGCTGACCAATCTGGAAACCAAGGGCCTGATCGAGCGCGACCAGTCCCCGCTGCACCAGAAGGTCGTGGTCAACCGGGTCACCCCGGCCGGCGCCACGCTCCTCGCCGGCGCCGACGCCGCGGCCGTCCGGATCGAGCGGTCACTCGCCGCCGCCTACACCGACACCGAGCGCGAGCAACTGGCCGCGCTGCTCGAGCGGGCGATCATCACCCTCACCGCCTGACCACTCGTTCGTAGGACCCGTCCCGAACGAGCCCCGGTCGAACCGGAGGTGACGAGCCCGCAGTGGCCCTGTCGCCCGATAGAGGTGTTGACCGCCATCTTTGCGTCCGTCAATTCTGTCCCGCGTCGCGAGAGCTGAGGTCCCGCGTCGCGAGAGCAGAGGAGACCTGATGGGGCGGGACGGGCGCACCGATCGCAGCCGGACCATCCGCAGCCGCGTCGTCCGCATGCTGGCGCTGCCGGTCGCGGCCATGATGCTGCTGCTGACCGTGGTGGTGGTCGAGGAGTTCGCCACCTATCGGCTGGCCGCCCGGACCGGGCACGCCGTCGCCCTCGACCTGGCCGTGCAGGCGCTCGCGCAGGAGGTGCAGACCGAGCGTGGCGTGACCGTCGGCCTGCTCGCCGGTAACCAGGACTTCAGCGCCGAGATCTCGCCGGCCCGACGACGGGTCGACGCCCAGCGCGCCGCCGTCGAACAGCTCGTCGACCAGCGCGGCGACCTGGACGGGCAGGTCGGGGAGGCGCTGGAACAGGCGGAGGCGCTGGCCACGATCCGCGGCGAGGTGGACGGCGGGGCAGCCGACCGGACCGAGACCTTCGAGGACTACAACGAGATCGTCGCCGAGCTGGGTGAGGTCTACTTCGCGCTGGACAACGCGGCCGACGCGACCATGCGCCTGGGCTCCGAGTCGCTGGCCATGCTCAACCTGGCCAAGGAGGCCACCGCACGGCAGCGGGCCTTCCTCAACGGCGTCTTCTCGGCCGGCGGATTCGCCGACGGCGAGTTCCTGCGGTACGTCCAGCTGCGCGCCGACCTGGACGCCGCCTACGCCGAGTTCGAGGAGTACGCGACCCCGCAGGCGCTCGCCGCCCGGGATCAGCTCCTGGCCAGCGCCCCGGCCAAACGCGCCCAGCAGCTGGAGAACCGGGCGCTGCGCTCGGGCGACGGCAAGACCCTCCGCGCCGACGCGCAGCTCTGGTGGACCTCGACCGGCCCGGTGCTCGACGACATGGCCGCGCTGGCCCGGCAGATCGGGGCGAGCCTGGAGGAACGCGCCCAGGTGCTGCTCGACGAGGCGAACCTGCGGCTCGCCGCGCTCGCCGCGGTGGTCCTGGTCTGCGTCGGCATCGCGATCTACCTGGGCACGGTCGCCGCCCGTTCGATCGCCGGGCCGCTGTCCGCTCTGGCCGCCGAGGCGAACCGGCTGGCCGGCGAACGGCTGCCGGAGGCCGTCCGGCGGGCGGTGTCCGGCGACGCCACCGGGCCGCCGGGCGCGGTGCAGGTGGCCGAGCGGGCCAGCTCCGAGGTCCAGCTGGTCGCGGACGCGTTCGACCGGGTGCAGGCGACCGCGTACGCGCTGGCCACCGAGCAGGCCGAGCTGCGCCGGGCGGGCGCCGAGTCACTGGCCAACCTGGGCCGCCGCAACCAGAACCTGCTGCGCCGCCAGCTCGGCTTCATCACCCGGCTGGAACAGGAGGAGTCCAGCCCGACCGGCCTGGCCAACCTGTTCGAGCTGGATCACCTGGCGACGCGCATGCGCCGCAACGCGGAGAGCCTGCTGGTGCTGGTCGGCGCGGCCAGCCCCCGCCAGTGGGCCCGGCCGCTGCCGCTGACCGACGTGATCCGGGCCGCGGTGTCCGAGGTCGAGGAGTACCGGCGGGTGTCGCTGCGCCGGCTCGACGAGGCGATGGTCTCCGGTTCGACCGCCAGCGGCCTGGCCCACATGCTCGCCGAACTGATCGAGAACGGTCTCGCCTTCTCCCCGCCGGACCTCGACGTCGAGCTGCACGGCCGGATCGTCGAGGACGGCTACCTGATCGCGGTCTGCGACCAGGGTGTCGGGATGAGCGAGGACGAGCTGGAGACCGCCAACCAGCGGCTGCGGGGCGAGGGCGACTTCCTCACCGCGCCGGCCCGGTTCCTCGGCCACTACGTGGTCGGCCGGCTGGCCGCCGAGATGGGCGTGAGTGTGCAGCTGGCCCGGTCACCGGTGACCGGGGTGACCGCCCGGGTCTGCCTGCCGGCCGAGATGCTCGCGGCGCCGGGCGCGCCCCTGGACGGCCCGCCCGGCCGGCCACCGGTGCGGAACGTCACCCCGCTGCGCAGTGCCCAGCCGGCGCCGAAGCAGGTCGCCGGGCCGAAGCCGGTCGAGCTGCCGTCCCTGCAACCACCCGTCATCCCGTCCCCGCCGCTACAGGTCGACTACGTGGTGCTGGACGAGCAACCGGCCGTGCCCGCGCCACGCCGGCCCGCCGAGTCCGGGCTCCCGCACACCGAGCACACCGTCAACGGCCTGCGCCGGCGTACCCCGCGGGCGCAGCGGAACCGGTCCGAGACGACGCTGCCGCTCCCGGCGATCACGAACGAGCCGACCGTCCCGGTCACCGCGTCGCCCGAGGCGGTCCGGGATCGGCTGACCGCCCTGCGCGCGGGCATCCAGCGCGGCAGCGGTCAGGGCCGGCACGCGGTCAACCTGTCCCCGCCCGGCGTCGAACCCGGTGGCGCGAGCCTGCCTCGCCGTCGTGAACCGAGCTTCATCAGTGAGGAGATCCCGTGAGCGTCGAGGCCCAGGCCGATCGGCACCAGTTCAACTGGCTGCTCGGCAACTTCGTCCATCAGACCGACGGCGTACGTGATGCCGTCGCCGTCTCCTCCGACGGCCTGCTGATCGCCGCGTCCGACGGGCTGGCCCGGGCCGAGGCCGACCAGCTCGGGGCGATCGTCTCCAGCATGGCCAGCCTGGCCCGCAGCGCGTCGCGCCGCTACGACTTCGACGGCCTCAAGCTCATCATGATCGAGATGCTCCGCGGCTTCCTGGTGATCTCGGTGATCCCGGGTGGCAGCTGCCTCGGCGTGGTGGCCTCCGGCGACAGCGACCTCGGCCTGGTCGGGTACGAGATCTCGATGCTCGCCGAACGGTTCGGCGACCTGCTGACGCCGGCCCTGATCGCCGAATCGCGGCAGCAGCTCCCCCGATGATGAACCACGACGCCGAGGAACCGGTGGTGCGCCCGTTCATGCTGACCGGCGGGCGCACCCAGCCACTGCACGACGGACTTCGGATCGAGACCCAGTTGTACGCCGCACCCGCCGCCCTGTCCGCGCCCCTGCGTTTCGAGGCCCGCCGGATCGTCGAGCTCTGCCAGCGGCCGAAGTCGGTGGCCGACCTGTCGTCGGCGCTGCACGCCCCGCTCGGCGTGGTCCGGGTGATCGTCGCCGACCTGATGACGCAGGGACTGTTGCAGGCCGGTGAGATGCCCGGTGAGCTGACCACCGCGTTGATCGAGAGGATCAGGGATCGTGTTCGGGCGCTCTAGCACGGTGGCGGCCCCGTCACCGGTCGCCGTCAAGATCGTGATCAGTGGCGGGTTCGGGGTGGGCAAGACCACCTTCGTCGGCGCGATCTCGGAGATCGAGCCGCTGGTGACCGAGGCCGAGATGACCGAACGGTCGATCGGCGTCGACGACACGTCAGCGGTCGCCGGGAAGACCACCACCACGGTCGCCCTCGACTTCGGCCGGATCACCCTGGACGAGTCGCTGCTGCTCTACCTGTTCGGGACGCCGGGGCAGGACCGGTTCGCGTTCCTCTGGGACGACCTGGTGCACGGGGCGCTCGGCGCGATCGTGCTGGTCGACACCCGCCGTATCGAGGACTGTTTCCCCGCGATCGACTACTTCGAGGAACACGACATCCCGTTCATCATCGGCGTGAACGCCTTCGAGGGCGCCCGCCGTTTCGACCCGGCCGAGATCCGCGACGCGCTGGGGGTCGCGGAGGGGATGCCGCTGCTGGAGTGCGACGCCCGCCGGCGCGAGTCGGTGAAGACAGTCCTGGTGGCCCTCACCGAACGGGTCCTGGCCCGCCGCCTGGCCCGCCAGTGACCCGCGGCTGAGCGGCCCGGCCACCGGACACGCCCGGCGGTCGCGGTGGAGACCGCTTCGACCGCCGGCGTCGCGGGGTAGGGAACAGTGCTCTTCGTAGCCGTACCGAATCAGCGCTCGGTGAGGGTGCCGTCTTCCTCGACGTATTCGGCGGACGTCTCGGGGCAGACCCAGAGGTTTCCGTCTTTGGCGACCAAGGGTCGGCCGGCCCGGCCGACCCAGCCGACGCGGCGTGCCGGAACGCCGACGACCAGGGCGAAGTCGGGGACGTCCTTGGTCACGACCGCGCCGGCGGCGACCAGGGCCCACCGGCCGACGGTGACCGGCGCGACGCAGACGGCGCGTGCGCCGATCGCGGCGCCGTCACCGATGGTGACGCCGACCGCGGTCCAGTCGTCACCGGTCTTGAGGCGGCCGTCGGGGGTGACGGCGCGCGGGTACTCGTCGTTGGTGAGCACGGCGGCCGGGCCGATGAAGACGCCGTCGCCGAGGCGGGCCGGCTCGTAGACGAGCGCGTGGTTCTGGAGCTTGACGTTGTCGCCGATGACCACGCCGGGGCCGACATACGCGCCGCGGCCGACGTTGCAGTCGGTGCCGAGGGTGGCGTCCTCCCGGATCTGGGCCAGGTGCCAGATCCGCGTGCCGGCGCCGATGGAGGCTCGCTCGTCCACGTCGGCGGTCGGGGCGACATTGACGGTCATGTGTAGCCTTCCGGAAGATCGGCGGGAATCGGGCACAGGCTAGCTGCTGAGACTCCGAATCGATGTCAGCAAAACGACGTTCCCGGCCGAACTGGCCATCCGGTTGCGTGATCGCTGACCGACAGGCGTACCCCGATCAGCCGAAGGGACGCGATGACCCCGCAGCTCCGCCGGAAATCCAGTCGTCGACTGGCGCTCGGTTGCGGCGAATCGATAGCTTTCCCGACGGACTGCGTCGGCACCGTCCGTCCACTCTGCGCGGACGCGTTCCCGCCCAATCTCCGACGAAACGGATGCTCGTGACTTCTCCGCTCCCCGCTCCCATCGGTGTGGCCGTCGTCGGCGCCGGCTACTGGGGCCCCAACCTCGTCCGCAACTTCCAGAGCAGCCCGAACTTCCGGCTGCGCTGGCTCTGTGACCTCGACGTCGAGCGGGCCCAGCGGGTCCTCGGCGGCTACTCGACGGTCCAGGTCTCGGCCGACCTCGACGAGGTCCTCGCCGACCCGTCGGTCGACGCCGTGGCGATCGCCACACCGGCCGGCACGCACCTGCCGGTCGCGATGGCGGCGCTGCGCGCCGGCAAGCACGTGCTGGTCGAGAAGCCCCTCGCGGCCACCCACGAGGAGGGCCTCCAGCTGGTCGAGGAGGCCGACAAGCGCGGCCTGACGCTGATGTGCGACCACACCTACTGCTACACCCCGGCGGTGCTCCGGATCCGCGATCTGCTCGCGGCCGGCGAGCTGGGCGAACTGCACTTCCTCGATTCGGTACGGATCAACCTGGGCCTGGTCCAGCGGGACATCGACGTGATCTGGGACCTGGCGCCGCACGACCTGTCGATCCTCGACTTCGTGCTGCCGCCGTCGGTGCGCCCGGTCGCGGTCGCCGCGCACGGGGCCGACGGCATCGGCGCCGGCCGGGCCTGCGTGGCGTATCTCACGCTTCAGCTGAACACCGGCGCGATCGCCCACATCCACGTGAACTGGCTCTCCCCGGTCAAGGTGCGCACCGCGATCTTCGGCGGGTCGAAGCGGACCCTGGTGTGGGACGACCTGAACCCCAGCCAGCGGCTGTCGATTTACGACCGCGGGGTGGACGTGGCCTCCCCGGACGAGCTCGGCGACGAGCAGCGGCGGGACATCCTGGTGTCGTACCGCTCGGGCGATGTGGTCTCCCCGGCGCTCACCGAGCGTGAGGCGCTGCGGACCATGGTCGACGAGTACGCGCGGGCCATCACCACCGGCACCCCGGCCCTGACCGACGGGCGTTCCGGCCTCCGGGTCCTGGAGATCCTCCAGGCCGCCTCGCGTAGCCTCGCCGAGGGCGGCACCATGATCAAGCTGAACGAAGGGCACATGGCGTGACTGGCGTATCGATCGAGGGCACGAAGGCCCTGGTCACCGGCGGGGCGGGCACGATCGGCTCGCACGTCGTCGACGAACTCGTCCGTGGCGGGGCCGCGGAGATCGTCGTGCTCGACAACTTCGTCCGCGGCCGGCGTGACAACCTGTCGTGGGCGCTCGCCCAGGGCGACACGGTCACCCTGGTCGAGGGCGACATCCGTGACCGGGAGCTGGTCCGCTCGCTCACCGAGGGTAAGGATCTCGTCTTCCACCTGGCGGCGATCCGGATCACCCAGTGCGCGGAGGAGCCCCGGCTGGCCAACGAGGTTCTGGTCGACGGCACCTTCAACGTGATCGAGGCGGCCGCCGAGGCCGGGGTCAAGAAGGTGATCGCGTCGTCGTCGGCGTCGGTCTACGGCCTGGCCGAGGAGTTCCCGACCACCGAGCGGCACCACCCGTACAACAACGACACGTTCTACGGCGCGGCGAAGGCGTTCAACGAGGCCACGCTGCGCAGCTTCAAGGCGATGAAGGACCTGGACTACGTCGCCCTGCGCTACTTCAACGTGTACGGCCCGCGGATGGACATCCACGGCCTGTACACCGAGGTGCTGATCCGCTGGATGGAGCGCATCGAGGCGGGCACTCCCCCGCTGATCCTCGGCGACGGCCTGGCCACCATGGACTTCGTGCACGTGGCGGACATCGCCCGCGCCAACATCCTGGCCGCCCAGGCGGACGTCACCGACGAGGTCTTCAACATCGCCGCCAGCGAGGAGACCAGCCTCAAGGACCTGGCCGCCGCGCTCAGCGCCGTGATGAAGTCGGACCTGGTCCCGGAGCACGGCCCGGCCCGCGCGGTCAACGGCGTCACCCGGCGCCTGGCCGACATCACCCAGGCCGAGCAGAAGCTGGGCTGGAAGCCGCAGCTCACCCTGCACGAGGGCCTCCAGGGCCTGGTCGACTGGTGGCGGTCGTCCAAGTGATCCCGGTGATGATCCCCGACCTCGGGGAAGAGGAGGCCCAGGCCGCGGCCGAGGCGATCCGCTCCGGCTGGGTCGCCCAGGGCCCGCGGGTCGCGAAGTTCGAGCAGGAGTTCGCGGCCGCGGTCGGCGCCGGGCACGGTGTCGCCGTGTCGTCCTGCACGACCGGCCTGCACCTGGCGCTGGTGCTGCTCGACATCAAGCCCGGTGACGAGGTCATCGTGCCGTCGCTGTCGTTCATCGCCACCGCGAACGCGGTCCGCTACGTGGGCGCCACCCCGGTCTTCGCCGACGTCGAGCTGGCCACCGGCAACGTCACCGTGGAGACGGTGGACGCGGTGCGCACCGAGCGGACCCGCGCGGTCATCGCGGTGCACCAGGGTGGTGTGCCGTTCGACACGGCGGCGCTGCGCAAGGCCACCGACGGCTGGGGCATCGGGCTGGTCGAGGACGCCGCGTGCGCGGCCGGCTCGACCGCGTACGGCGCGCCGGCCGGCACCGGGGCCCGGGTGGCCGCGTGGTCGTTCCACCCGCGCAAGCTCATCACCACGGGTGAGGGCGGCATGGTGACGGTTTCCTCAAGCGAGGACGCGGCTCGCTTGAAGCGGTTGCGGGAGCACGGCATGAACGTCTCCGCCGCCGACCGCCACGCGTCCAAGCAGCCGGTGCTGGAGGCGTACCTCGAAACCGCCTACAACTACCGGATGACCGACATCCAGGCTGCGGTCGGCCTGGTTCAGCTGGGGAAACTCGCCGGGCTGGTCGCTCAGCGCCGTCAGCTGGCCGAGCGCTATCAAGGTTTATTGTCGGATATTGACGGACTTGTCCCTGTGCGCGATCCGGCCTACGGGCAGACCAACTACCAGTCGTTCTGGGTGCTGCTCGACGGCTTCCGGGCGAGCCGGGACGAGGTCCTGACCGAGCTGGCGGCGCGCGGAGTCTCGGCGCGGCGCGGCATCATGGCGGCCCACCTGGAGCCGGCCTACGCCGACGTCACGCCCGGCCCGCTGCCGGTCACCGAGCGGATCACCCGCGAGTCGCTGATCCTGCCGTTGCACCACAAGCTCACCGAAACCGACCAGGACCACATCATCGGCGTGCTGCGCGAGCTGGCCATCCGGTGAAAGACCTGGTCATCGTCGGGGCGGGCGGGTTCGCCCGGGAGACGGCCGCGGCCGCTCTCGCGGGCGGCCGGCGGGTCCTCGGGTTCGTCGACGACAACCCGGACCTGCACGGGACCGTCCGCTCCGGCCTGCCCATCCTCGGCCCGGTGGACAGTGTGATCGGGTTCGACACCGACGTCGTGGTGTGCGTCGGCAACCCGCGCAACTACACCGCGCGGCAGCGGATCGTGGAACGGCTCGGCCTGCCCCCCGAGCGGTACGCCACGGTCCTGCACCCGTCGGTGTCGATCGGCGCGGGCAGCTCCGTCGGTGAGGGCACCGTGCTGCTGGCCGGCACCGTGCTGACTGCCGACGTGACGGTGGGCGCGCACGTGGCGGTCATGCCGCAGGTGGTGCTCACCCACGACGACCTGGTGGGCTCCTACGCCACCGTCGCCTCCGGGGTCCGGCTCGGCGGCGGGGCGGTCCTCGAGACCGGCGCCTACGTCGGCTCCGGCGCCCTGATCCGTGAAGGCGTCACGGTCGGCGCCTGGGCGCTGGTCGGGATGGGCTCGGTCGTTCTGCACGACGTCCCGTCCGGCGAGATCTGGGCCGGCAGTCCCGCCCGCTTCTTGAAGAAGTCCCCGTCCGTCCTGGAAAGGCAGACCCCATGACCCGCATCCCGCTCGTCGACCTCGCCGCCGCCCACGCGGAGGTGGCCGAGGAGGTCGAGGCCGGATTCAAGCGCATCATCGCCGACACGGCCTTCATCGGCGGAGCCGAGGTGGCCGCGTTCGAGAGCGAGTACGCGGCGTTCTCCGGGCTGCCGCACGCGATCGGCGTGGCCAACGGCACCGACGCGCTGGAACTGGCGTTCAAGGCCGTCGGCGTGGGCCCGGGCACCGAGGTGATCCTGCCGGCGAACACGTTCATCGCCACGGCCGAGGCGGTCGCCCGGACCGGCGCGCAGGTCGTGCTGGTCGACTGCGACCCGAGCACCTACCTGATCGACGTGGACGCCGCGCTCGCCGCGATCACGCCGCGCACCCGGGCCATCGCGCCGGTCCACCTGTACGGCCAGCTCGCCCCGGTCGACCAGCTCAAGGCCGGTCTCGCCGGCCGGGACATCGTGATCGTCGAGGACGCCGCCCAGTCGCAGGGCGCCACCCGGCACGGCCTCGGCTCCGGGGTCGACGGGATCGCCGCGACCAGCTTCTACCCGGGCAAGAACCTGGGCGCCTACGGCGACGCCGGCGCGGTGACCACCGCCGTCGAGGAGTGGGCGACCACGGTCCGCACCCTGGGCAGCCACGGCGGCCTGCGCAAGTACCACCACGACCTGATCGGCGTGAACAGCCGCCTGGACGGCCTGCAGGCGGTCGTGCTGCGCGCCAAGCTGGCCCGGCTGGCCGGCTGGAACGAGCAGCGCCGGGCCGCGGCCGCCCGCTACCACGAGCTGCTGTCCGGCCTGGAGCAGGTGGTGCGCCCGGTGACGCTGGACGGCAACGTGCACGTGTGGCACATCTACTGCGTCCGGGTGCCGAACCGGGACGAGGTGCTGGCGAAACTGAACGCGGCGGGCGTCGGCGCGGCCATCCACTACCCGATTCCGGTGCACCGGACCGGGGCGTTCGCGGACCTCGGTGGATCGTTCCCGAACGCGGAGTCCACCGCGCCCGAGATCCTTTCTCTCCCGATCTACCCGCAGATCACGCCGGACCAGCAGGAAAGGGTCGTCCAGGCGCTTACCGACGCGCTCGGCTGATCAATTAAATCGAATTCCTCGAATTGTTGGATGTGCCCGTCCACGCAAACTGTGGGCGGGCACAAACGCCCTGCGTAACAGGCCCATCACCATTCCTCTGAACGGCTGATTCGCATCCCTCGGTCGGCCGACGAGATGATTTCGACAGTGGATGGACAGGACGCCCCCGTTTCGTTAACGTCCGCCACAAAGTCAAAGATGATCTCGGATGCCCTCGTCCCTGGGGGGCACATCACTCTTGGCGGAGAGGCACCTGCACCAGATGGACAGACGACGGGCGCTCGCATTCCTGCCGCGCTTCCGTAGCCGGAAGACGCGGATCATGACCTCGGCCGGCACGGCCGCCATCCTCACCGCCGCGGCTCTCGTCGGTACGCTCTACGAGTCGGACGCCGCCGTCGCCGACTGCCAGCCGAACCCGGTCGTGTGCGAGAACGCGCTGGACGGCACGCCGTCCAGCGAGTGGGACATCTACAAGGCCGGCGACGAGACCGTGCAGGGCTTCGCCACCGACATGAGCGTCGACGTCGGTGACACCGTCAAGTTCAAGGTGCGGGCCGAGGCCGCGTACACCATCGACATCTACCGCCTCGGTTACTACGACGGCGACGGCGCCCGGAAGGTGCAGTCCCTCGAGGGCACGTTCCCCGCGCAGAACCAGAACACCGCCTGCGTCACCGACGCGACCACGCTGATCTACGACTGCGGCACCTGGGCCCAGTCGGCCGAGTGGGAGGTGCCCTCCACCGCGGTGTCCGGCGTCTACTTCGCGCTGCTCAAGCGGACCGACACCGGTGGCAAGAGCCACGTCACGTTCGTCGTGCGCAAGGACTCCAGCCACTCCGACGTCATCTTCAAGACCTCGGACGCGACCTGGCAGGCGTACAACGTCTACGGCGGCGCCGACTTCTACAACGACGGCCCGAACGGGCGCGCCACCAAGCTGAGCTACAACCGGCCGTTCGCCACCCGCGGCTGGAACAACGGGCGTGACTTCCTGTTCAGCAACGAGTACCCGACGATCCGCTTCCTGGAGCGCAACGGGTACGACGTCTCGTACACCACCGACGTCGACGCCGACCGCAACGGCGCGCTGCTGAAGAACCACGACGTGTTCCTCTCCGTCGGTCACGACGAGTACTGGTCCGGCCCGCAGCGCGCCGCCGTCGAGGCGGCCCGGGACGCCGGCACCAACCTCGCCTTCCTGAGCGGCAACGAGGTCTACTGGAAGACCCGCTGGGAGACCAGCCAGGACGGCTCGAACACCGCGCACCGGACGCTGGTCTGCTACAAGGAGACCTGGGACAACGCCAAGAGCGACCCGTCCGAGGAGTGGACCGGCACCTGGCGTGACCCGCGGTTCTCGCCGCCGTCCAACGGTGGCAAGCCGGAGAACGCGCTGACCGGCACGATCTTCATGGCCAACCACGACGACCTGGCCATCCAGGTCCCGGCGGCACAGGGCAAGAACCGGTTCTGGCGCAACTCCGACGTGGCCGACCAGGCCGCCGGCACGAAGATGACGCTGTCGCCGCACACCGTCGGCTACGAGTCGGACGAGGACCTCGACAACGGCTTCCGCCCGGCCGGGCTGATCCGCCTGTCGACGACGATCGGTGAGACCCCGGAGTACCTGCGTGACTTCGGCAACACCGTCTCCCCCGGCACCACCACGCACAACATGACGCTCTACAAGGCGGAGAGCGGCGCGCTGGTCTTCGGCGCCGGCACCGTGCAGTACGGCTGGGGCCTGGACGCCGAGCACGACACCGAGTTCCCGGTCGAGCCCGCCGACAAGCAGCTCCAGCAGGCGACCGTGAACCTGCTCGCCGACATGGGCGTGCAGCCGGCCACCCTGATGGGTGTCCTGCACTCGGCCTCGAAGTCGACCGACACCGCCGGGCCGACCACGACCATCACCACGCCCGCCGACGACAGCTCGGTCGCCAACGGCAAGCTGGTCACCGTCTCCGGCACCGCCGAGGACAACGACGGCGGCCGGGTGGCCGGCGTCGAGGTGTCGCTCAACGGCGGCAAGACGTGGCACCCGGCCGAGGGCACCGACGAGTGGTCGTACAAGGGCGCGGTCACCGGCAACGGCACCGCGACGATCAAGGTGCGCTCGACCGACGACAGCGCCAACATCGGCGCCGTGAAGTCGCGGGTGCTGACCCTGACCGGCTCGACGTCGCTGTTCGGCAAGACGGTTCCGGAGAACCCGTCGATCAACGACTCGGACGCCGTGGAGCTGGGCGTCAAGGTCATCCCGCAGACCAACGGTTTCATCAAGGGTGTCCGCTTCTACAAGGGCGAGGGCAACACCGGCACGCACACCGGCACGCTCTGGTCGGCCGACGGCGACGTCCTGGCCCGTGGCACCTTCCAGGACGAGACCGAGACGGGCTGGCAGGAGCTGGTCTTCACCTCGCCGGTCGCGGTCAGCGCGGACGTCACCTACATCGCCTCGTACACCGCGCCCAACGGCCACTACGCCGGTGACAAGTGGGGGTTCATCTACGGCCCGCACGACGCGTCACCGCTCGTCGCGCCGGGCGACCACGAGGCCGGCGGCAACGGCGTGTACGAGATCGCCGGGCACTTCCCCACCAAGTCGTACAACTCGACGAACTACTACGTCGACGTGCTCTTCAACGTCGGCAACGTGACCCCGCCCTCGGTGACCGGGTCCACGCCGCTGGCGTACGCCGCCTACCTGCCGACCTCGACCAAGCCGACCGCCACCTTCAACAAGGCGGTCGACCCGGACTCGGTCGACTTCGACGTCACCTACACCGGCGGCACGGTCGCCGGCACGGCCGACTACGACGCCGACACCCGCAAGGCGACCTTCACGCCGTCGTCGGCGCTGCCGGCCGGGAAGAAGATCACCGTCGCGGTGACCGCCGCCGACCCCAACGGCAACGCCATGACCACGCCGTACACCTGGACGTTCACCACCAACCCGGGCAACGTCGAGGTGCACACCCTGTTCGGTGAGACCGATCTGCCGGCGGTCGCCGCGGTCGACGAACCGGCCGCGGTCAACCTGGGTGTCAAGTTCGTGCCGCAGGCCGACGGCAAGGTGGTCGGCATGCGGTTCTTCAAGGGCCCCGGCAACACAGGCACGCACATCGGATCGGTCTGGTCGTCGTCGGGTTCCCGGCTGCGGACCGCAACCTTCGTGAACGAGACTGCTACCGGCTGGCAGTACGTCTACTTCTCGGAGGCGCTGACCGTGACCGCGGGCACCACCTACACCGTCTCGTACCACGCGCCCCAGGGCGACTACGCGGTGACCGGCAGCTACTTCGCCAACGAGCGCACCCGCGGCCTGCTGACCGCACCGGCCGGCAACAACGGCGTCTACGTGTACGGCGCCGAGGGCTTCCCGTCGAGCTCCTGGTCCAGTGGCAACTACTGGGTCGACCCGCTCTTCGCCAGCACGGCCGAGTCGCCCGAGGAGCCGACCACCCCGCAGCTGCCGTCCGGCACCGTGAACCTGTTCCCGGGCGCCCCGGTTCCGGCCCACGCGAGCTGGGACGACTCCAACGGCGTCGAGGTCGGCGCCCGGTTCAGCTCGGATGTGGCCGGCCAGGTGCACGGTGTCCGGTTCTACAAGGGCAACGGCAACACCGGGACACACACCGGAACGCTGTGGTCGGCTGACGGTTCGGTGCTGCGGACCGGGACGTTCGTCAACGAGACCACCGACGGCTGGCAGACACTGGTGTTCGACCAGCCGGTCAGCATTGTCGCCGGCACCGAGTACGTGGTCTCCTACTACGCGCCGAACGGTCACTACGCGGTGACCGGCGGTGGTCTCGCCTCGGCGACGGAGAACTCGCCGCTGCGGACCGTCGCCGGCGGCGCCCGCTACCAGTACGGTGGCGGATTCCCGACGGGGACATCGACGGCGAACTAC
This sequence comes from Actinoplanes sp. NPDC026670, assembly GCF_040638175.1. Lineage (NCBI taxonomy): Bacteria > Bacillati > Actinomycetota > Actinomycetes > Micromonosporales > Micromonosporaceae > Actinoplanes > Actinoplanes sp. NPDC026670. The sequence goes on along the minus strand of NZ_JBEZXU010000001.1, from coordinate 177,419 downwards.
TGGGTCGACGTCTACTTCACCCCGGCTGGCTGAAAGGCAGCACGTGTACGTGTCACTACGTGACCGCCCCGGAGCCGGCTCGGCTCCGGGGCGGGGGCGCGCCACCCGGATCTCCTCGACGGTGGTGCTCCTCGGGATCGTCAGCATGCTCACCGACATCTCGTCGGAGAGCGTGTCGTCGATCCTCCCGCTCTACCTGACCGCCGTGGTCGGGCTCAGTCCGGTGGCGTACGGCTTCATGGACGGGCTCTATCAGGGCGTCAGCGCGTTCGTGCGGATCGCCGGCGGGTACGCCGGCGACCGCGGCGGGCACCCCAAGTGGGTGGCCGTGGCAGGTTACGGCGCGTCCGCGCTGAGCCGGCTCGCGATGCTCCCGGCCGCGGGGTTCGCCGCGATCACCGCGGTGGTCACGGCCGACCGGCTGGGCAAGGGGCTGCGCACCGCGCCCCGGGACGCGCTGATCGCCGAGGCGTCCGACCCCAAAGAGCTCGGACGGGCGTACGGCGTACACCGCACCCTCGACACGATCGGCGCCGCGATCGGCCCGCTCGTCGCGTTCGCCCTGCTCGCCGCGGTGCCCGGCAGCTACGACTCGATCTTCGTGGTGTCGTTCGCGTTCGCGATCGTCGGTGTCGCGGTGCTCGTCCTGTTCGTCCCCAATCTCAAGTCGAGCGCCGGGAAGGCCCGGATCGGGCTGCGCCGGATGTTCCGGGAGATCAGCGGGAGACGGCTGCGCAAACCGCTGGTCGCCGCGTCGGTCCTGGGCCTGCTCACGGTCGGCGACGGGTTCGTCTACCTGGCGCTCCAGGAACGCGACGACTTCGCGGCCACCTACTTCCCCCTGCTGTACGTCGGCACCAACGTCGCGTACCTGCTGCTCGCCGTGCCGCTGGGCCGTCTCGCCGACCGGATCGGCCGGGCCCGGGTGCTGGTCGCCGGGCACGGCGCGCTGCTCACCTGCTACCTGCTGGCGGCCCTGCCGGCCGGTGGCCTCGGACTGACCCTGGGCACGCTGCTGCTGCTAGGCGTCTTCTACGCGGCGACCGACGGCGTGCTGCCGGCGCTGATCAGCCGGCTGGTCCCGGCCGAGGCCCGGGGCAGCGGGATCGCCGCCGCACAGACCGCGGTGGCGCTGACCCGGTTCGCCTCGTCGCTGATGTTCGGCGTGCTCTGGACGCTCCAGGGGCCGGGCATGTCGCTCGTCGTCTTCGCGGCGCTGCTGGCCGCCGCCATCCCCGTCGCCGGGCTGCTGCTGCGTGGCATCGACCGGGCGGAGGTCGCCCCGTGACCCTGCGGTCACGCGTCATCACGCTCGTCGCGATCCTGCTCGTCGCCGTGCTCGGCGCCGGTGGATACGTCTGGCAGACCCGGGCCAGTCAGGCCCGTACCGTCGCCGAAGCCGCCCCGGTGGCCACCGCCGGTGACCTGGCCGGATTGCGCAACCAGCCGCATGTGGTCTTCCGCAGCACCGCCCTGGGCGCCGAGTACGGCCGGGTCGCCGTGGTCCCGCTGTCCGCGCCGGACGGCCCCCGCGCGTTCACCCCGGCCTCCTGCGACCGGGTCTACGCGACCGCTGCCGACGCCATCTGCCTGGCCGCGAACCGGGGGCTGGTCACCACCTACCAGGCGCTGCTGCTGGACGACTCGTGGAACAAGACCAACGAGCTGCCGCTGACCGGCCTGCCCAGCCGGACCCGCCTGTCCCGGGACGGCACGCTGGTCGCCACCACCACGTTCGTCTTCGGCGACTCGTACGCCAACCCCGGCCAGTTCTCCACCCGGACCGTGGTGTCGCGGACCACCGGCGAGGTGATCGGCGACATCGAGAAATTCACCCTCACCGTCGAGGGCAAGGTGATCACGGCCTCCGACAAGAACATGTGGGGGGTCACGTTCGTCGATGACGACGGGTTCTATGCCACCGCCGCCTCGGGCGGTAAGACGTGGCTGGTCCACGGTAGTCTGTCCGCGCGTACCGTGACCGCGCTGCGCGGTGACGTCGAGTGTCCGTCCCTCTCCCCGGACGGCACCCGCGTCGCGTTCAAGAAGCACGGAGATCTGCCCTCCGGCAAGTGGCGGCTCGCGGTCTACGACCTGAAGACCGGCGCCGAAACGCTGCTCGCCGAGACCAACAGTGTCGACGACCAGGTCGAATGGCTCGACGACGACACGATCGTCTACGGCCTGCCCCGGGAGACCGCCGGATCGGCCTCCAGCGACGTGTGGCAGGTTCCCGCCGACGGCACCGGGCAACCACGGATCCTCATCCGCGACGCCTGGTCGCCCGCCGTCGTCTCTTAATGTCACCTGCCATCGTCTCTTAGTAGAAGGGCAAGAACGTTGACCGATCCGAGTACGGGTCCCATCACCAACCACCGGCGGACGCCCCGGCGTTCCCGGGTGGCGGTGATTGCCGTCCTGGGTGTGGCCACGCTCGCCGCCGCCGGATACCTGATCAACTCCTACCGGACGTCACCTGACACCGAAGCCGTCGCGGGCCCCGCCTCCGCGACACCGGAGAACACGACGCTCCCGGCGCCCGCCCTGTCCGGCTCGGCGCTGCCGTCGGCCAGCCTGCCGGTGAGCCCGTCGGTGTCGGCGCCCTCGCCGTCGGCGTCGGCGTCCAAGAAGCCGGAGACCCCGAAACGCAGCGGCGGACACCCCAACGCCTCCAACACGGGTGTCCCGTCCGGGGTCACGCTCGCCACCTACAAGGGGCCGTGCACGATCTCCAAGAGCGGGACGGTCATCGACGGCAAGATCGTCAACTGTGACGCCCTGGAGATCCGCACCACCGGCGTGAAGATCACCAACAGCCGGATCAACGGGCGGCTCGTCACCACCGAGAAGTCGAACTACTCGTACTCGCTCACCGACTCCGAAGTGAACGCCGGGGTCTACCAGGGCGCGGCGGTCGGCAGCACCAACATGACGATCCTGCGCTCCGACATCCAGGGCGGTCAGACCGCGGTCGTCTGCTCGTACAACTGCACGATCCGCGACTCCTGGCTGCACGGCCAGGAACTGCCCGACGGATCCGACTGGCACCTCGGCGGCTTCCTCGCCAACGACACCGGCGGCGACGGCACCACCAAGGTCGTCCTCGACCACAACACGATCGTCTGCGACAGCCCGTCCAACTCGGCCGGCGGCGGCTGCTCCGGCAACGTCAACCTGTTCCCCGACTTCGGGCCGGTCTCCGACATCACGGTCACCGACAACCTGCTCGGCGCGAACGAGGACATCTCGTACTGCGTCTACGGCGGGTCCACCTCGGACAAGGAATACGTCAGCGGAGTCCGCGACATCGTCTTCACCGGCAACATCATCCAGCGCGGCAAGAACAAGAAGTGCGGGCAGTACGGGCCGGTGACCAGCTTCGACCCGGCCAAGCCGGGCAACCGCTGGGCGAACAACAAGTGGGACGACGGCAAGCTCGTCGAGTCGGCGAACTGAGAAGGACGGCGAGGAAGTCATGAATCTGCTCGGATCGGCACGGCAGCGCGAAGCCCTCAAGGTGCTGCGCGAATCCGGCCCCCGCGGTCTCGCCCAGCGGATGGTGCGCGTCGCCTACCACCGGCTGAGCGCCTCCGACCTGGAAGCGCCGCTCGACTTCGACCACATCGCCGACTCGCAGGGACTGCGGCTCACCGCGCCCGCCCAACGGCCGGCGCCCGGCACCCCGCTCACCGTCGGCTGGTTGTGCACCCCGCCGCGGCCCGGCTCGGGCGGCCACACCACCCTGTTCCGGATGGTGGAGGGCCTCGAAGCGGCCGGGCACAAGTGTGTGCTCTACATCCACGACGTGTTCCACGGTGAGCTGGCCCGTCACGAGGCGGTCATCCGGGAGGGCTGGCCGGGCATGAAGGCCGAGATCCGGTCGGTCTCCGACGGTCTGGGGCCCCTCGACGCGTATGTGGCGTCCGGCTGGGAGTCGGCGCACGTGCTGGCCAGCTACCCGGACGTGCCGACCCGGCGGCTGTACTTCGTGCAGGACTACGAGCCCTGGTTCTACCCGGCCGGCTCGCAGTACGTGCTCGCCGAGGACACCTACCGGTTCGGCTTCCGGACCATCACGGTCGGCCCGATGCTCGCCGACCTGCTCGGCGAGAAGTACGGCACCGAGTGCGCGGTCGCCGAGTTCGGTGTGGACACCGCCGTCTACCAGCTGACCAACCAGGAGAAACGGCGCGGCGTCGTCTTCTACACCAAACGGGACTATGCGCGCCGCGGGTTCGCGCTCGGTCTGGTGGCGCTGCGCGAATTCCACCGCCGGCACCCCGACCACGAGATCCACCTGTTCGGCGACGCCACGGTCCGGGCGCCGTTCCCGGCGACCAACCACGGCACGGTACGGCCCGCGCAGCTCAGTGAGATGTACAACGAATGCGCGGCCGGGCTGGCGATGTCCTTCACGAACCTGTCCCTGGTGCCCGACGAGATGCTCGCCTGCGGAGTGATCCCGATCGTCGGCGAGTCGGAACACGCCAAGGCGAGCATCGACAACCCGTACATCCAGTGGACCCGCCCGACCCCGATCGCCCTGGCCGACGCCCTGTCGGCGGCGGTCACCGGTGGGCCGGCCCCGGCGTCGATCGCCGCGAGCATCCGGCAGACCCCGTGGGGAACCGCCCAGCGGGTGACCCTGGAGACCATCGAGAACGAGGTCTACGGCTGACACCGGTACCGAGAAGCCCCGGCCACCTGACGGTGACCGGGGCTTCGTGGTTTCCGGGTCAGACGCCCGTGCGGACCCAGTCTCGGTAGTCGGCGTCTCGCTTCAAGCGCCGCAACACCGCACTGGCAACGAACGGCGGCGTCAGCGGCGACAACCGGGGCCCGATCCGCTGGCGCCACTGGAGCGCCCGCCATGCCGGCAGCGACTCGACGTCGGCGTAGGTCTCCCGGGCGAACGCGATGAAGATCTCGATGTCCTTCTCACGCTGCTGCGCCTGCCCCCGGTCGTACGCGTGGTAGGCCCGGGTGATGGCCTCGCTGGCGATCTGCTTCCGAACCGTCTCCAGCATGCCGGCCGCACCGGGCAGCTTGCCGCCCGGGCCCTCGAAGAGCACCTCGAACACGGTACGGCGTTCGGTCATGTCGGTCAGTTCGCCGGCCCCGTCGGTGACGCTCATGCTCGTCGCGTGGTCACGGTGCAAGGCCTGGTCCGGCCCGTCGACGTGCCCGACGTCGGAGACCGCGGCGGTACGCAGCCACATCTCCATGTCCTGGGCGAACCGGAGACGGGTGTCGAGGCCGCCGATGCTCTTCATCACCGAGCCCCGGATGATCGCCTCGGGTGTGGTGATGCAGTTGAAGCCCTTGCGGCAGCGTTCGGCGATCCAGTCGGCGCCGGACCAGATCGTCCAGCCGCGCAGGTCGAGGTTCGGCGCCGGTGGTGTCTCGGTCTCGAAGTGGTTCGGGTGGCCGTAGACGAGACCGACCGACGGGTACGCGTCGAACAGGGCGACGGCCCGCGACAACGAGCCCGGGGTGAGCAGGTCGTCGGCGTCGAGGCGGACGATGAATTCGCCTGTCGCTTCGGCGTACCCGTCGTTGAAGGCCACCACGTGCCCGGTGTTGGTGGTGTGCCGGACCAGCCGCACCCGGGGGTCCTGGGCGGCGAAGGCGGAGGCGACCGCGGCCGAGTCGTCCTTCGACGCGTCGTCGACGACGATCACCTCGACGTCGACGTCCTCCTGGGACAGGCTGCTGCCGACGCTCTCCGGCAGGAACCGGGCGTAGTTGTAGCAGGGGATGATCACCGACACCAGCGGGCGGCGGTCCGCGGGAGGCGCCGGCACCGGTGCCGTCACCACCGACATCGGGGTCAGCCGGTTGTTGGTCACAGCAGCTCCTTCTCCTTCTCGGCGGCCGGCTCCCCGGCGGGTTCCGGGCGGCGTCCGTACAGGCCGACCAGCTCTGCCTTGAGGCGCAGCAGCGAACGACCGAGAACCAGTAGATAGACGACCAGCAGGGTGGCCAGGCCAACGGCGAGCTGGGGCAGCGCCCCGTCGACGGCCGCGGCGGCGTAGTGCGCGGCGATGCCGGCGAGGACCGCCGCCAGCAGCGGGGCGACGGCCGGCCGGACCAGCGGGGCGAGCGGGAACCCGCCCTGGCGGACCAGCACGGTCAGGTAGATCGGCACCACTCCGAGCAGCGCCACGGCGACGTGGGCGACGCCCGCGCCGATGCCGTTGTTCCAGTGCACGCCGCCGATCATCGCCGGGATCAGCAGGCCCAGCCAGAGCAGCTGGAGGTGGAACAGGCGTTTGGTCAGGCCCAGGGCGACCAGCACGTCGGAGAAGAGCGAGATGATCACCTTGACCGACCCGAAGACGGCCAGGATCGCCAGGATCGCCGCGGCCGGCGCCCACCGCTCGCCGTAGACGAACGTGACGAGCGGGTTCGCCAGCACGACACAGGCGGTGGTGATCGGGAACGAGGCCGAGCAGAGCGCCGACAGGGCCGCCGAGATGTGCCTGACCATCTCCTTCACGCCGCCCGTCACCCGGGACAGGGCGGGCAGGGTGACGCTGTAGAGGATCACCGTGAAGATGTTCGGCGGCCAGCTGGAGACCGTGAAGGCCAGGTTGTAGTAGCCGAGCTGGGTGGCCCCGGCCAGTTTGCCGACGACCATGAAGTCCAGGTCGTTGAGGGTGAATCCGGCGACGTTGGCGCCGGCCAGCGGCATGCCGAACCGGAGCAGGCGCTTGGCCTCGCGGCGGTCGAACCCGGGCCGGTAGCGGTGCGTGGAGACGATGAAGATCATGATCGCCGAGACCACCTGGCCGGCCACCCGGGACCAGGCCAGCGCCATCACGCCGTGCCCGTGCAGGGCCAGCACCAGCAGCAGGCCGTTCGCGACGACGAAGCTGCTGACGTCGGTGATCATCTTGCGGCCCTGGCGGAAGTCCCGGGTCAGCAGCGCGGCCGGCACCGCGGTCGGGCCGGCCAGCAGCAGCGGGATGGCCAGCACCCGGACCGCGTCGGTGGCCGCCGGCGCGCCCATCGCCGACGCGAACGCCGGCGCGGCCAGGAACATCAGCAGCGCCAGCAGACTGCTGCTGGCGATCGCGATGGTGGCCACGGTCGGCGCGATCCGGTCGGCGTTGTCCACCTCCCGGACCAGCGCGCTGCTCACGCCGATCTCGCTGACGCTGATCACGATCTGGTACGCGACGAGCGCCACCACGAAGGTGCCGAACTCGTCAGGCGCGACCAGCCGTGCGATGACGATGCTGATGCCGAGCTGGCCGAGGCGCAGCAGGGCGGTGTTGGCCGCGCTCCAGAACGCGGCGCCAGCCAGTTTCCGGCCGAGACCGCTGGTGGCCGTGGTGTCGCTCATATGCCGGTCCGCCTCCACCGGCGCCACCGCACCCGGCCCCGCAGGTCATCCGCGACCGCCACGGCACGGTGCCGGGAGCCGGGGCGCTGCCCGTTCTTGTACCTGTCGACCCGCTCCGCGCAGGCCCGCCAGAGCGGCGTGTCCCGTACCGTCGGATCGGTCTCGGCGGCGAACTCCATCAGATCGGTGGCCCGGGACAGCAGCGCCTCGTCCGACCGGTCGTAGGCCCGGCAGGTCAGTTGCAGCGCGTCCCTGGCCATCGACCGGCGCACCAGCGCCTCCAGCCCGGCCGGGTCCGGCATCCGGCTGCCGTGCTCCTCGAAGAGCAGCTCGTACGCCTTACGCCGCTCCCGCAGGTCGGTGTAGACCCCGGCGAACTTCTCCAGATGCATGTTGTTGCCGTGCACCCGGTAGAACGCCTGGTCGGCGCCGTTGATCCGGCCGACCGAGCCGCGGGTGGCGGCGGCCATCCAGAGGTAGAAGTCGGCCGAGTGCGGCAGCCGCGGCTCGTAGCTGCCGAGGTCGCGGTAGACCGACGTGCGCATCACCACCTCGGGGCAGGACACCACGTTGTGGGCGCGCCGGCCGATCAGTTCCAGCCACTCCGGCCCGGTCCACACCGACCAGTCGCGCACCTCGGTCTTGGCCGGTGGCGGCTCGGTGTTGAAGTCGGGGACGTAGCCGTAGACGAACGACACCTCGGGGTGCGTCTCCAGCAGCGCGCAGGCCCGGCCGAGCGATCCCGGGGCGAGCATGTCGTCGGCCGAGAGCAGCACCAGGTAGTCGCCGGTGGCGGCGCCGAGACCGAGGTTGTACGTGGCGATGTGCCCCTTGTTGACCTCGTTCTCGATCACCCGTACCCGCGGATCCTCGGCGGCCAGCTCGCGGGCGACCGCGACGCTGCCGTCCGGGGAGGCGTCGTCGATGATCAGCACGTCCACGTCGACGTCGGTCTGGGCGAGGACGCTGCCGACGCACTGGCGCAGGAAGTGGCCGTAGTTGTAGCAGGGGATGAACACCGACACCGTCGGCCGCGTGGTCAGCGGCCGGGGGGTCGCACGGGCGCTCACGGGTGATCCTTTCCGCTGGCGACGAGCAGGTTGACCAGGAAGGCGACGGTCGTCGGCTCAGCCGTACGGGTGCCGGCGAGCACCCCGTCCAGCCAGTCCCGCCGGACCTGGGGCAGGTCACGGAGTCCCGCGACCACTTCCGGGTGCGCCCGCCAGTGGGTGAGCACGAGCTGGCTCATCCCGCCCGCGCCCAGCTGTGGGCGGCGGCCGCCGGCGACCCGCTGGCGTACCTTGCGGACCGCTTTGCGGGCGGTGACGCTCTTGGCGGCCAGCCGGGTGCCGAACGTGCGGTGCGCCAGCCGGGCCGGGGTGAGGCCGGAGTCCAGCGGGATCGCCGCGAGGCCCGGGTCGAGCCGGGTCATCAGGCGCCCGAGCAGCAGTGAGTCACGTTTGTCGTCGGGCGCGACGGCCAGCGCGAGCTGCACGAACCGCTGGTCGAACATCGGGTTCACGTAGTGGCGTTTGACCGCGGCGACGGTCCCGTGCGAGCCGGCCCACCGGTGCATGCGGTGCCACAGGTAGAAGTCGTCGGTGGCGCGCAGCCAGTCACCGGCCGGGAAGAAGCCCTCCAGCATGGCCAGTGTCTCGCCGCGGGCGGTCGCCAGGAACTCCGGGTCCACCGCGTCGGCCTCGACCGCCTCGTTGCTGAACAGCCGCCACCGGGCCAGCCGGTGCACCAGTTCGGCCGAGGTGTTCGCGGCGCCCGCCTGCCCGGCGTAGTAGAAGCCGCGGGCCACCTCGCCGCCCAGGCCGCCGAGCCGGTGGCCTTGCTCCAGCGCGCCCTCGGCCACCAGCAGCGGGGCGAGAGCGAGCGGGCTGGCCTGGCACTCCAGCTCACGGGCGGCCTGCAGGGTCAGCTCCCAGGCCCGTTCCGGCGTCGGGTCGGTCTGCAGGTCGGTGCGGTAGACCTCGTGTTTCATGCCGTAGCGGGCGGCGAGCCGGGCCGCGATGACGACGTCGGGAGCGGACGGCTCGCCGAGTGTCAGGGCGCGCATGCCCGCTTTCAGCTTGTCCGGCACGGCGGCCAGCAGGATCCGGGAGTCGTGGCCCCCGGTGAGCTGGATGACCGTGTCCGGGTGGTCCTCCATGTAGCCGGTCTGCCAGGCGCGCAGGATGTCGGCCATCTCGGCGACCGCGTCGTCGAGGGCCGGCGGCTGTTCCGGCGCGGGCGCGGCGGCGTCGGACGGGTACCGCTCCAGGGTCACCTCACCGCCGCGCAGGACGGCGACGGCGCCCGGCGGGATGGCCCGCACCGACCGGAACGGCGTGGTGTCGCCGATCTGCCACCCGACCAGGCCGAGCACGCCCAGGCCGCGGGCGTCGAGGCCCTCGCCGGCGAGTTCGGCGAGGGCGCGGGCGCTGGTCGAGACGGCGGCGACACCGTCGCCCTGCCACCAGAACATCTGGTGGAAGCCCAGCCAGTCGCCGGCCACGGCCAGCGGCTCGCCGGGGCCGCCCCGGTGCAGCGCCGCGAACGGCGGCAGGAGCGCCGCGAGATCCTCGCGGCGCTCGATCATGCCGCCGAGCGTCTCCGGGCTGACGTCACCCTGGCGGGTGCGCGCCATCCGGCCGAGGGGCACGGTGAACGCTCCGCTCAGCGGCGGCACGGCCTCGTCGGCACGGTCCGCCGCGACGGCCACCCACCCGTTCTCGTCGATCTCCGTCCGGATCCCACCGGGGGCGTCCAGACAGGCCAGAACGCGCGGGTCCGGTTCCTGGCGGCCGGTCTGTCGACCCGGCGCCCGGGACAGCGCAACAAAACCCCTCATCGACCCTTTACCTCAGGAACGCTTGCTGTCGACCAGAGCGGCGAGGGTCCCGAGGGTGTCGAAGACCTCCGCGGTGACCTCGTCGTCGTCGACGCTGATGCCGAACTCCGACTCGAGCGCGGCGATCAGCTCCAGCACCGCCATCGAGTCCAGCTCCGGCAGGTTGCCGAGCAGCTGGGTGTCGGCGTCGATCGTCGCCGCCCGGTCCTGGATGCCCAGAGTGGACACCAGCACCGCCTTGACGTCGTCGATGGTCGTACCGGTCAGAGCCATGGACTTACCTTCCTGACATGGTGGTTCACAACAGCACCTCGGCGGGCGCCGGGTGACTGAGGAATGCGGTGGGACTGGCGGTCAGACCGTAAGCGCCCGCCTGGTAGAGCACGATCAGATCCCCGACAGCAGCCTCGGGCAGCGTGACGTTGTCACCCAGCAGATCGAGCGGCGTGCACAGGCTGCCGACCACGGTGACCTGCTCGGACGGCGCGATCGCGATGCGGTTCCCGACGGCGATCGGGTAGTTGCGGCGGATCACCTGGCCGAGGTTTCCGGAGGCGGCCAGCTGGTGATGCATGCCACCGTCGACGACCAGGTAGGTCTTGCCGCGCGACTCCTTGCGGTCGACGACGCGGGTCACGTACACCCCGGCCTCGCCGACCAGGAAACGGCCGAGCTCGATCACCACCCGCGCCTCCGGCAGGCGGGGGCGGACCTCGCCGGTCATCAGCTCGGCGAGATTCGCACCGATGGCCGGCAGATCAAGGGCAAGATCCTTCTCCGTGTACGGGATACCGAACCCACCACCGAGGTTGAGGTAACGGACCGGCGCGACCGCGTCCTCGGCGAGCCGTAGCAGCAGCTCGACGGTGCGCCGTTGCGCCTCGGCGATGATGTCGGCCCGCAGGTTCTGTGATCCGGCGAAGCAGTGGAAGCCGAGCACGTCGAGGTCGGTGCTCGCGAGTTCCTTGAGCAGCGCCGGCACCTTCTCGGCGTCGACCCCGAACTGCTGCGGGCCACCGCCCATCCGCATGCCGGAGCCCTTGACCGCGAAGTCCGGGTTGACCCGCACCGCGACCCGCGGCCGGATGCCCAGCGCCGAGCCGATCGTGGCGACCCGGGCCGCCTCGTTCTCCGACTCGAGCTCGATCGTGACGCCGGCGGCGACCGCCTGGCGCAGCTCGGGGTCGGTCTTGCCGGGCCCGGCGAAGCTCATCCGGCCGGCCGGCATCGTGGTGTCCAGCGCGTTGCGCATCTCCAGCGCCGACGCCACGTCGAACGAGTCGACCAGGGTGCTCATGTGCTGCACGAGCGCCGGCATCGGGTTGGCCTTGATCGCGTAGCTGAGCTGGAGGTCGGCCGGCAGGTGCCGGCGCAGCAGGGCGACCCGCTCGGTGAGCAGTCGCCTGTCGTAGGCGAAGAACGGGGTGCTGCCGACCCGCTCGGCGAGCCGGGACACCGGCACCCCGCCGACCGCGAGTTCGCCGTCGACCTCACCGAAACCGCGGGTCATGCGGACACCTCCTCGCGGATCAGGTTGCGGTCGAACTTGCCGTTCGGCGAGCGTGGCAGCTCGGGCCGGACCAGCACGTCCTTGGGCAGCATGTAGAGCGGCAGGTCCTTCTTGAGCGCGGCCCGCAGGGCGTCGACGTCGAGCTCGTCACCGGCCGGGCTGACGACCAGCACGATCTTCTGGCCCAGCTTGGGGTCGGGCAGGCCGAGCGCCACGGCGTCGCGGACCAGGCCGGTGCCGTAGACGATCTCCTCGATCTCGGTCGGGCTCACCCGGTACCCCGAGGTCTTGATCATCTCGTCGGTGCGGCCCACGAAGTAGAGGAAGCCCTCCTCGTCACGGACCACCGAGTCACCGGACCAGACGGCCAGCTCCGGGTTGAGCGCGCCCTCGGCGCCGGGCAGCGGCTTGAACCGCTCGGCGGTACGGGCCGGGTCGTTCCAGTAGCCCAGGGCCACCAGGGCGCCCCGGTGCACCAGCTCGCCCTCCTCGCCCGGGTCGCAGACACTGCCGTCCGGGCGGACCACCAGGATCTCCGCGTTCGGGATGGCCTTGCCGATCGAGTCGGGGCGTTTGTCGACCTGGGACGGGTCGAGGTAGGTGGAGCGGAACGCCTCGGTCAACCCGTACATCAGGAAGGGTTTCGCCTCGGGGAAGATCGACCGCAACCGGTCCAGGGTGGTCTTGGGCATGCGGCCGCCGGTGTTGGCGAAATAGCGCAGCTTTCGCCCGGTCTCCTCGGGCCAGGTCTGATCGGCGATCTGCAGCCACAGCGGCGGCACACAGGTCAGGCCGGTGACGCCGTGCTTCGTGCAGAGCTTGACCACGTCGCGCGGCAGCAGGTAGTTGACCAGCACCACGTGCGCGCCGACCGCGAACGACGTGGTGAGCTGGCTGAACCCGGCGTCGAAGCTGAGCGGCAGAGCGGCCAGGACGACGTCCTCGCCGGTCATCTCCAGGTAGGTGCTGACGCTCTCGGCGCCGGTGAGCAGGTTGCGATGCGACAGCACCACACCCTTGGGCTTACCGGTGCTGCCCGAGGTGTAGAGGATCGCCGCCATGTCGACGTCGATGCCCGGGCTCGCCGGCAGCGGCTCGCCGGTGGCCAGATCCGCCCAGGAGCCGACCTCGAACGACGAGGACTCGGCGGTGCCGCCGCCGACCAGGACGACGTGGCGCAGCGACTTGACCTGCTCCAGTTCCTCCCGCAGCGTCTCCAGGCGCTCGGCGGTGGTGACCAGCACCCGGACGTCGCAGTCGGCCAGGATGTAGGCCACCTGTTTGGCCCGCAGCACCGGGTTGACCGGCACGAACGCGCCACCGGCGGCCGAGGTCGCGAAGACGGCGGAGACCGTCTCGATCCGTTTGTCCAGGTAGACCGCGACCCGCTCGCCACGGGAGATCAGTTTCCGCAGGCCGGCGCCTCTGGCCTGGACGTCACGCCACAGCTCCGCGTAGGAGACGGTGTCGTCCCGGTAGGTGAGAGCCGGTGAGTCGCCTGCCCGGCCGGCCGCCCCGGCCAGCAGGTCGTGCAGTCGGATGCGCATTTCGGTGGAACCTCTTCCGGTATCGATCAACGGTCACCAGCTCAGGCAGGTCAGCTCGCTGTAGAGGTAGTCGACGTCCTGTGCGGCCACGTCGCCGCGGAACATCTTGCGGCGGGTGTCCGGCACCATCCGGGACAGCCGTGGCCGGTGGCCGGCCACCCGTATCTCGGCCAGCAGCGCGAGGATGCCGTGCCGCAGCAGCAGGTGGCTCTGGAGGCGGCGGCGCAGGGTGCGGAACAGTTCCGGGTCGCTGACGTACAGCAGCGAGGCGAAGAACGGCAGGCCCTTGCGCCGGTCGGTGCGGTAGATGACGTAGCAGTACCGGTCGCCGCTGCGCAGCAGCACGTGCCGGGCCGCCGCGGTGGTCGCGTGATCGCGGTAGATCTGCAGGTCGTCGCCGCGCAGGGTGCTCTCCAGCACCGCCGGGTCGGCGCTGAGCCGCCCGCGGACGGGCAGCCAGGGCAGGTTCGGCGCGGCGGCCGCGGAGGTGTCCAGGAACTCGAAACCGAGCCGGGTGTTCATCGGCACCACGTTGCCACTCGGCGAGAGGTCGGTGAAGATATGTCCCTCTTGCGCGAGAAGCGCCTTGAGCAGCTTCAGGCTGTGGAACCGGTGCTGCGGGAGCACACACCAGGCGCCCAGGTTGCAGAACCGGCGGCCGTCGCGCTCGGAGTAGAACGCCAGGTACGCCCCGGCGACCTCGTTCGTGTCGCTGTCGCGCAGCAGGAAGCCGTGGTTGGGGGCGGACACCTTCCACGGGACCTGCATCGCCCGTTCCCAGGCGTCAGCCGTGACCCGGTCGTTCAGATGCTCGTGCAGGAATCGGGCCACCGCCGGGATGTCGGCCGTCGTGATGGGCGCGACGTGGAGAGTCACTGGGGTGGATTCCTTCCGAAGGTTCACAGGGCTCTGGCAACCTCTGCCACTCTTGTGGAAGAAACGCGCCAACAACCCCCATTGACGTCCATAATGCCGCCCCGGCCGGGTGGCGAAGAACGGTCGTATGTCGGGCGGGGTTCATTCGAACAGCCGGTTGACGGTGGACGTCCGAATGACTCGGGATGGATGGGTCAAACGCCATGCGGCGCCGGCGAGTCCGGTGGTCAACGCCAAGGTGAAGGAGAATGTCGTAAAGCTGAAGGAATCGAATGTGCCGCCGACCACAATGGCCACGAACTGTGCCGACAACAACGCGGCGCAGAGGTGCTTGTCCTCCTCGGTAGCGGCCCGCTTCATCGCCATCCAGCCCAGCGAGATGGCGGTGAGGTGCAGCGCCGCCAGCGCCAGCACGCCGATGATGCCGCCGGTCACCAGGGTCAGCAGCCACTGGTTGTCGAGGATGATGTAGAGATCGGGAACCAGGGTTCCCGGACCACGGCCGAGCCAGGGGCGCTGCGCGAACCAGTGTCCGACGATCTCGTAGTCGTCGGTCCGGCCGGAGATGCTGGTGTCCTCGTTGACACTGAGGAACATCGCGCTCAACGTGCCGATCAGACCGGGACGCGCCACCACCAGCAAGGCGGTCAACCCGACACCGAGAATGGCCAGGTTGAAGCGGGTCCGCCAGTTCCACCCGAGGAGAAACATGGTGATGAAAACGATCCCCAGAGCGAGCACGCCGGTCCGCGAGATCGCCACCGGGACCGAGGCCGCGATCAATGCGGTCAGGATCGCGAAGAAGAACCGGCGGTTCGTGGTGGAGGCGTAGCGGGCCAGGTGCAGCGCGAACGGCACCGCCATCGCCATGACCGTGCTGAACTCGATGTAGTGCACCGCGGTGGACGGCACCCGGAACAGGCCACCCTCACCGCGGGGCTGGAAGTCGGCCAGGTCGATCTTCAGCTCCAGGCCGGGGATCACCAGCAGGCGCGCGATGTCGTACTTGAAGGTCGACTGGATCAGGCCGACGATCGCCATGAAGCCGGCCGCCACCACGAAGACCCGCAGCACCCAGCGCAGGCGCTCCCAGTTGGCCAGGCCGTCCGCGGTCATCAGGATCACGCCCAGGAACTGGAACGTGATCAGGACCGTGAAGTTCTGCTGATTGGCCTCCATCGACGGCAGGCCGCGCAGCATCCCGGCGATGTAGGAGCCCATGATCGAGAGCAGATAGAACAGGGCCGCCCAGCGCAGCGGCTGCGGCCCGACGACCAGCAGGCGCGGGCTCAGCCGGGCCACCAGCCACCAGGCGAACAGCCCGAAGGCGACGAGCAGCGCGGGCCGCCCGGCGAACGTCATGTTCGGCACGATCAGCCGGGCCGGCAGCATGTAGAGCAGGCAGATCATGATGCCGACCACGAGGGCGACATCGAGCCGGAGATTGGTCCGTCGGGTGGCGTACGTTTGCGGCCCGATCAGCGACGGTTCGAGATCGACCGGATGCACCGGCGAGGACGCCGGTGAGGTCATTGCGATCGACCCTGATGCCGGCGCGTCTGGAAGTTGGGCGACGGCAGCACGACCGTGGCGTCCACCGGGGCGTCACTACGCGGCGAGGCGCCGCTCACCGGGCGCTGCTGCTTGCGCTCCTGCGGCTGCTCCATCCGGCGGTTGTTGTCGCCGTTGTAGGACTTGCCGTTGGGCGTCGGCTGCGGCCGGATGACCTGCGTCTGCTCGGCCGGGTCGGGCATCGCCGACGGGGCGAGCCCGGCCACCGCGGAGCCGGCCGCCTTGCCGCCGGGCTTGTCGTCGCCGCCGTCCTTGAGGCGGGCCCGGCGGCGCAGCCAGTAGTCGAGCGCGATCGTGCACGCGGTGGTGAGGAGCACACCCAGGCCGCCGGCGACGATCAGGACCCGCTTACGGGTGCCGCCGTCCTGAACCGGGTTGCTGCCGTCGTTGATCACGAACGTGGTGATGGTGTCCTGCTTCTGCACGCCGTACTGCTCCTGCTTGGCGGCCACGTCCTTCTGGAGGAGCTCGATCACCTTCTGCACGGTGCTGGAGGCCTGCTGCTTGCTGTCGCCGACGACCTCGATCTCGAAGAGCGGGGTGCGCTCGTTGAGCAGCACGGTGACGCTGTCGGAGTAGCCCTGTTCGGCCAGCTTCTCCAGAGCGGTGGGGTCGGTCACGGTCAGTGAGACCGCGTTGCCGAGTGCGGCGTAACCAAGGTCCAGCCACGGGTTCTGCGGGCGGGGCTTGGCGTTCGGCTCCGCTTCCTTGCCGGTGCTCTGCGCGGGGATGATCTGGACGTATCCCATGGCCTTGTAGTCGGGGGACACCGACTGAGCCGCCAGGAAAACGACCGCAACCGTGGCCACCAGCATCGGCACGGCGAAGTACCACCGGCGCAGCAGCAGCCTGGTCAGGTCCCAGAGATCCACGGTTTCCCTCTCGTTGAAACGGGTCGGTGCACGACCCTTCACGACTCGCCGCGAGCCGTCCATCCGCCATCGATCTTAGGCATCCGGCCGTCCGGACAGAATCGCGTGCCTTCGCAGAGCCTGTCATAAAACCGACATGCAGTTCCGCCCGGGTGTGTGTCCGTTCTATCGGAAGAACAAAAAGGACTATAAGTCCAAGATCGCATCAATCCGAACGGACATACCTCTCGATACGGATGAATGCCTCAAAGAACCTGCATTACGCATTCATCGCATTTATCGCACTGGATTGAACGGATGACCCTTACGGTGCCCTAATGGCCGGTTGCTGTCAGGTCATGTCATCCGACAGTGTCTTCACGGTCCGGAGTAACCGAAGGAGACGGACCGCAACGATGGCCCGTAACACCCATGTCACCATCCTCATCGCCAACTTGCCGGCCGAGCGTGATCGCCGCGTCATCCGGGAATGCCTCACGCTGGAGGAGAAGGGCTTCGAGGTCACGGTCATCGCACCGCGAGGCGACAAGACCCTGAAGATCCTCCCCGGCAGCCGGAACACCCGGCTCAAGCCGTACCCGGTCAAGGTCTACGGCAGTGGCCTGCTCACCTTCGCGGTCGAGTTCGGCTGGTCCTTCCTCTGCATCGCGATCCGCCTGATCGGCGAGATCCTGGCCGGCCGCGCCCACGCCGTGCAGGTCTGCAACCCGCCGGACGTGTACTGGCCGCTCGCCCTGCTGCTGCGCGCCATCGGCCGGCCGTGGGTGTTCGACCACCACGACCTGTGCCCGGAGGTCTACGTCTCCCGCGGCGACGGCGAGCCCAACAAGCTGGTGCTGCGCGTGCTCAACGCGCTGGAGTGGCTGACCCTGCGCACCGCCACCGAGGTGGTCGCCACCAACCAGTCGTTCAAGGACAACGCGGTACGCAAGGGTGTGCACCCCGACAAGGTCACGGTGGTCCGCAACGGCCCGTCGCTCAAGGAGATCGCGGTCGACGGCGACCCGCAGGAGCCGGTCAACACCGACGGCCTGCACCGGATCGTCTACCTGGGCGTCTTCGGCCCGCAGGACAACGTCGAGGGTGTCGTCCTGGCCGCCGACGAACTGATCAAGCTGCGTGGCCGCGACGGCTGGAAGGTCGTGCTGGCCGGTGACGGCGAGAGCATGCCGTCGGTCCGTGCCCTGGTCGCCGAGAAGAACCTGTCGGACGTCGTCGAGCTGACCGGCTGGCTCAACGGCGCCCAGGTCGACGAGGTGCTGCGCTCGGCCACCATCGCGATCCAGCCCGACCTGCCGACCCGGATGAACCAGCTGTCCACGATGGCCAAGACCGTCGAGTACGTGGGCCGGGGCCTCCCGGTCGTCGCCGCCGACGGCATCGAGACCCGCCGCACCCTGGACGAGGCCGGCGCCTACGTGCCGACCGGCGCCCCCGAGGAGTTCGCCGCGGTCGTCGACCAGTTGCTCGACGACCCGGACCGGCGGCAGCAGATGCGCAAGCTCGGCCGCGACCGGTTCCTCAGCATGCTCTCCTGGGAGCACCAGGCCGGGCCGTACGCGTCGGTGTTCCAGCGGCTGCTGGCCAAGCGCCTGCCCGCCCAGACCCCGGCGGCGCCGCACATCCCGCGCCAGCGGAGCGGCTCCGACGCGCCGTCCCGGGTGGACCAGCCGTGACCAGCATCGTCATCGCGGCGCACAACGAGGCCGCCGTCATCGGGCGCTGCCTGGACACGCTGCTCGCCGACGCGCGACCGGGCGAGCTCGACGTGACGGTGGTCGCCAACGGGTGCACCGACGACACCGTCAAGATCGCCGGGGCGCGTCCGGGCGTACGCGTGCTGGATCTGCCCGAGCCGGGCAAGGCCGGCGCTCTCAACGCCGGTGACGCGGCGGCCGTCGGTTTCCCGCGGATCTACCTGGACGCCGACATCGTGCTCAGCACCGCGGCGGTCCGGGCCCTCACCGAGGTGCTGGTGTCCGGTTCGCCGTCGGCCACGGTGGGGCGCGAGCTCGACGTGGCCGGCCGTCCGCTGCTGGTCCGCGCCTACTTCGCGGTGCACGGCCGGCTGCCGGTGATGCGGGACGGGCTGTTCGGCCGGGGCGTGGTGGCGCTGTCCGAGCAGGGGCGGGCCCGGTTCGGCCGGTTCCCCGAGCTGGTCGCCGACGACCTGTTCCTGGACTCGCAGTTCGCGCCGGAGGAGAAGGCGCACGTCGACGCGTACGCCGCGAAGGTCGCCACGCCACGCAAGACCGGTGACCTGATCCGCCGCCTGATCCGGGTCCGCGGCGGCAATGCCGCCATGCGGGCCGCCGCCGCCCGCGGCGAGATCACCGTGCCGGTACGCCCGGCCGCCCGCAGTTCGTGGCTGCGTGACGTGGTCGTCCCCCGGCCCTGGCTGGCGCCGGCCGCGGTCTGCTACGTCGGCATCACCGTGTGGGCGGCGCTGGCCGCCAAGCGGGCCGGTGACGGCGGCGCCGCGTGGGGCCGCGACGAGTCGTCCCGGATCGCCGACGGCGCGTCCGCGGCAGAGCGATAGGAAGTCATGAGCGACGTCATCAACATCTGTTTCCACGGCATCGGCACGCCGCAGCGTGACCTGGAGCTCGGCGAGGACCGCTACTGGATCAGCGTCGAGCTGTTCCACGCGGTGCTCGACGAGATCCGCACCTGGCCGTCGGTCCGGATCAGCTTCGACGACGGCAACGCCTCGGACCTCGAGATCGGCCTGCCGGCCCTGCTGGAGCGCGGCCTGACCGCCGAGTTCTACGTGCTGTCGTCGCGGTTCGGCAAGGGCGGGAGCCTCAGCGAGTCCGACGTCCGCAAGCTGCACGGCGCGGGCATGACCATCGGCACGCACGGCATGTGGCACCGCCCGTGGCGTGGCATGGACGCCGGGACCAGCCGGGACGAGCTGGAGACGGCCCGCCGGCAGATCGAGGAGGCCGTCGGGGTGCCGGTCGACCAGGCGGCCTGCCCGCTCGGCCGGTACGACCGGGAGCTGCTCACCAGGATGCGCAAGCTGGGCTACCGGCGGGTCTTCACCAGCGACCGCCGGCGGGCCCGCTCGGAGGACTGGCTGCAGCCCCGCTACAGCCTGCGCCGCGAGGACACCGTGGACGGGCTGCGCGCCGAGGCCCTGGTCGGCCCGGGCGCGCTGACCCGCCTGAAGCTGGAGGCGGTAGGAGTGGTGAAGCGCCTCCGCTGACCCCCTGTTTCCCGCGATCTTGTGGAGTTCCGGCACACCCGCCGGACTCCACAAGATCGCGGAGGGGTTGTTACGCGCGGGCGGCGTCGCGCTTGACGGTCTCCGGGCCGGGCGTCTCCCGCAGCCGGGCCGGGCTGAGCAGCGCCCGGACCGCGAGCTTGCTCGGGCCCTTGCCGAGCACCGCCCGGCTGCCCTCGCGGGCCACCAGCGCGCCCCAGAACGCGGCGCCCAGCAGCGCGTTGTGGCGCCGCCGGTAGAGCCGCACCTTGTTCAGGGTCAGCAGGGTCCACAGCGCCGGCGACACCTTCGAGTCGCCCTCCAGGTGCACCGCCTTCGCGGCCGGTGTGAACCTGGTCGCCAGGCCCGCGTCACCGGCCCGCAGCGCGAAGTCGGTCTCCTCCGAGTAGAGGAAGAACGACTCGTCCCACGGCGCGATCCGGTTCCAGCACTCGGCGCTGATCAGCACCGTCGAACCCTCGGCCCAGTCGGCGACCCGCTCGTCGGCGTACAGCCGCTCGTCGGTCACCATCTCGCCGAACGCCGGGATGCGGCCGGCCCGGATCGCGCCCATCAGCGCGTCCCCGATCACCCGCCGGACCGACGGCTCACGGCGCATCGTGTGGATGAGCTCCCCGTCGCCGTCCTCCAGCAACGGCACCGCGATGCCGGTCCCCTCGGTGCGCAGCACACCCAGCAGGGTGCGCACGCAGCCCGGGGTGAGCCGTACGTCCGGGTTGAGCACCAGGACCGCGGTGAACGGCCCGGCCTTGGCCACGGCCGCGTTGATGCCGGCGGCATAGCCGGCGTTGCGTCCCATCTCGACGACCGTGGCGTCCGGCGCGAGCCGCCGCACGGTGCCCACCGAGTCGTCCGCGGACGCGTTGTCCGCGACGATCAACTGCCAGTCGACGCCCTCCAGGCCCGGCCCGAGCGATGCGATCAGGTCTGGGACCAATCGTTCGCTGTTGTACGTGACCACGACCACCGCCACAGTTTCGGGCGTGCTGTCCAACTTGTCCTCCCCAGGTCTCACGGACGCCGATCATCCTGCCGTCCGCGCGGGAGCACCGGTACCGCCGGTCGGCCATCGCGGGTGTCGGAATCCGTCATCCCGGTACGCCCCGGCCGCACCCGGATGCCCGAACGGGCGGGGGGTTCAATCCGTTCGGTGACCAGTCGAAACAGGTAGGTGCGGGAGTTCATCCGCCGACAGGATCGATCAGCCGTCAAGGCCTCTCGGTGTCAGCAAAGCGATAGATATGTTCAGCCCTCTATCTAGATGATCGCTGTGAGCTCCGCCGGCCGGGGCCGGCTCTATCTGTCGACGGCCGTGGCGCAGGGCGCGCGGCGGGGAGGCGATTCCCTTTGCGAGATCTCAGGCTCTTCCGGCAGCGATCACTGCTGGTCCTCACCCTCGTGGCGGCAGCGCTCTTCCTGCCGTCCGCCGGGCCGGCCAGCGCGGCCGACCCGTGTGCTCCGGTGGTCAACCCGATCGCCTGCGAGAACACCAAGACCGGCACCCCGAAGGCCACGTGGGACGTCAGCGGGTCGGGCAGCGCCGCGTTGCAGGGTTTCACCACCGAGATGAGTGTCAACGTCGGTGAGACGGTCAACTTCAAGATCAATTCCACGGCCACGTCGTACCGGCTCGACATCTACCGGATGGGCTACTACGCGGGCAACGGCGCCCGGTTCATCACCACGGTGAACCCGGTCGGCCGGCAGACCCAGCCGTCCTGCATCTCGGCGCCTGCCACCGGGCTCGTCGACTGCGGCAACTGGGCGGTCTCCGCGTCCTGGCCGGTGCCGGCGACCGCGGTGTCCGGCATCTACTTCGCGCGCCTCGTGCGCACCGACGGCACCAGCGGCGCCAGCCATGTGATGTTCGTGGTCCGTGACGACGCCAGCCGCTCCGACATGGTGTTCCAGACCTCCGACACGACGTGGCAGGCGTACAACACGTACGGCGGGAACAGCTTCTACGTCGGGTCGCCGGCCGGGCGCGCGTACAAGATCTCCTACAACCGGCCGATCACCACCCGCGGCACCGGGGCCGAGGACTTCGTCTTCAACGCCGAATACCCGATGGTCAGGTTCCTGGAGGCCAACGGGTACGACGTCAGCTACATCTCCGGCATCGACACCGACCGGCGCGGCTCGCTGCTGCGCAACCACAAGGCGTTCCTGTCGGTCGGGCACGACGAGTACTGGTCCGGGCAGCAGCGCGCCAACATCGAGTCGGCCCGCGACGCCGGGCTGCACCTGGCGTTCTTCAGCGGCAACGAGGTGTTCTGGAAGACCCGCTGGGAGACCAGCGTGGACGGCTCGGGCACGCCGTACCGGACCCTGGTCTGTTACAAGGAGACGCACGCCAACGCGGCCATCGACCCGACCACCGAGTGGACCGGCACCTGGCGTGACCCGCGGTTCAGCCCGCCGAAGAACGGCGGCCGGCCGGAGAACGGCCTCACCGGCACCTCCTTCGAGGTCAACTCGGGCACGGTGAACCTCCAGGTCCCGGCGGCCGACGGCAAGATGCGCCTGTGGCGCGGCACCACCGTGGCCACCCAGGCCGCCGGCGCGACCGCCACCCTGGGCACCGGCACGGTCGGGTACGAGTGGGACGAGGACCTGGTCAACGCGGCCCGCCCGCAGGGCCTGATCCGGCTCTCCAGCACCACCGCGAGTGGCGTCGAGATCCTCACCGACCAGGGCTCCTCCTACACTTCCGGGACCGCCACCCACAACCTGACGATGTACCGGGCGGCCAGTGGCGCGCTGGTCTTCGGCGCCGGCACCGTGCAGTGGTCGTGGGGCCTGGACAGCAACCACGACCGGGGCTCCGGCGCGGCCAGCACCCCGATGAAGCAGGCCACCGTCAACCTGTTCGCCGACATGGGCGCGCAGCCGGCCACCATCCAGTCCGGCCTGACCGCGGCCACCGCCTCCACCGACACCGTCGCGCCGGCCGCGGTCATCACCGCGCCCGCCGCGGGCACCACGGTCTCGGCCGGCACCCGGGTCACCGTCTCCGGCACCGCCACCGACACCGGCGGCGTGGTCGGCGGCGTCGAGGTCTCCACCGACGGCGGCGCCAGCTGGAAGCCGGCGACCGGGCGGGGCACCTGGACGTACGCGTTCACCACCACCGGCTCGGGCACCGTCGACATCCGGGCCCGCGCGATCGACGACAGCGGCCGGATCGGCGCCGCGGTGAGCCGGTCGATCACCGTCGGCCAGCGGGTCTGCCCGTGCAGCCTGTGGACCCTCGACGACGTGCCGGCCACGCCCAGCGACCCGGACGGCAGCGCCACCGAGATCGGCGTCAAGTTCCGCGCCGACGTGGCCGGCAAGGTCAGCGCCATCCGCTTCTACAAGGGCGCCGGCAACACCGGCACGCACGTCGGCAAACTCTGGAACTCCGCCGGCACCCAGCTCGCCTCGGTCACGTTCACCGGCGAGAGCAGCACCGGCTGGCAGACCGCGACCTTCGCCACCCCGGTGTCGCTGACCGCCGGCGCCACCTACATCGCCTCCTACTACGCCCCGAACGGCCGCTACGCCGGGGACGTCGGCTACTTCGCGGAGACCGGCGTGGACAGCGGGCCGCTGCACGCGCTGCGCGACGGCGTCGAGGGCGCCAACGGCGTGTACCGCTTCGGGGCCGGCTTCCCGACGCTGTCCTGGGAGTCCGCGAACTACTGGGTGGACGTGGTGTTCACCCCGGACGCCACCGGCCCGGACACCACCGCGCCGACGGTCACCACCCGCTCCCCCGCCGCCGGGGCGACCGGGGTGGCCGCCGCGAGCACCGTGTCGGCGACGTTCAGCGAGGCCGTCTCGGCGGCCGCGATCACCCTGACCGGCCCGTCCGGCGCGGTGGCCGGCAGCACCACGGCCGGCACCAACACCGTCACGTTCACGCCATCGGCCGCGCTGGCCGCGTCCACCACGTACACGGCCACCGTCAGCGGGGCGCGCGACGCCGCCGGCAACACGATGACCAGCACGTCGTGGACGTTCACCACGGCCGCCGTACCGACCGGGCCGAACTGTCCCTGCTCGGTGTGGGCCGCCTCGGCGACCCCCGGCACCCCCGCCGACACCGAGACGGCCGCGGTCGAGCTCGGCATGAAGTTCCGCTCCGACGTCGCCGGCCAGATCACCGCGATCCGGTTCTACAAGGGCAGCGGCAACAGCGGCACGCACGTCGGACGGCTCTGGTCGTCGGCCGGAACCCTGCTGGGCAGCGTGACCTTCAGCGGCGAGACCGCGACCGGCTGGCAGCAGGCCACGCTGGCCACCCCGGTCACGGTCAGCGCGGGCACCACGTACGTCGTGTCGTACCACGCGCCGAACGGCCGGTACGCCTTCGACGGCGGGTTCTTCGCGTCGGCCGGCGTCGACAACGGCCCGCTGCACGCGCTGCGTGACGGCGTGGACGGGCTCAACGGCGTCTACCGGTACGGGACCGGCGGAGTCTTCCCCACCGACAGCTGGCAGTCGAGCAACTACTGGGTGGACGTCGTGTTCACCCCGGCAAGCTAGGAGCGCGTTTTGACCTTACCGAAACTGCGGTCGTTCCTCCTGTGCCTGGCACTGGCGGCGACCGTGCTCATCGTCGCGCCCGCGGCTCCGGCCGCGGCCGCGACCTGTCCGTGCTCCATCTTCGCCGCGACGGCGACCCCCGGCAGCCCTTCCGACTCCGACCCCAACGCGGTCGAGGTCGGCGTGAAGTTCCGGTCCGACGTCGCCGGGCAGATCACCGGCGTCCGCTTCTACAAGGGCACCGCGAACACCGGCACCCACGTCGGCAACCTGTGGAACGCGGCCGGCGGCAACCTGGGCACCGTCACGTTCACCAACGAGACGTCGTCCGGCTGGCAGACCGCCACGTTCGCCAGCCCGATCACGATCGCCGCGAACACCACGTACATCGCCTCGTACTACGCCCCCAACGGCAGGTACGCCGGGGACAGCGGCGCGCTGTCGTCGGCCGGCGTGGACAACGCGCCGCTGCACGCGCTGCGTGACGGCGAGGACGGCGGCAACGGCGTCTACCGGTACGGCACCGGCGGCGGCTTCCCGAACAGCACCTGGCAGGGCGCCAACTACTGGGTCGACGTCGTGTTCACCACGAACGTCACCGACACCACGCCGCCCACGGTGACCAGCACCAGCCCGGCCGCCGGAGCGACCGGGGTGGCCACCACCAGCACGGTCAGCGCGGTCTTCAGCGAGGCGGTGCAGACCGGCACCCCGGCCCTCACGGTCGCCGGGGTCACCGGCACGACCAGCTACAACGCGTCCACCCGGACGGTGACGTTCACGCCCGGGTCGCTGGCCGCCTCGACGAGCTACACCGCCACCGTCTCCGGCGCCCGGGACACCGCCGGCAACCTGATGAGCCCGGTCTCGTGGTCGTTCACCACGGCGGCGGCCGGCGGGTCCGGCTGTCCCTGCTCGATCTGGCCGTCCACGGCCGCGCCGGCCACCGGCACGGTCAACGACAACTCGGCGGTCGAGCTGGGCGTGAAGTTCCGGAGCACGACGGCCGGCTACATCACCGGGCTGAAGTTCTACAAGGGCAGCCAGAACACCGGCACGCACTCCGGCTCGCTCTGGTCGAGCACCGGCACCCGGCTGGCGAACGTGACGTTCACCAGCGAATCCGCCTTCGGCTGGCAGACCGTCACGCTCCCGGCGCCGGTCGCGGTCACCGCGAACACCACGTACGTGGCGTCGTACCACACCGACATCGGCTACTACTCGGTCACCAGCAACGGGTTCTCCTCGGCGACCACCCGCGGCCCGCTGACCGCTCTGGCCAACGGCACCGAGGGCGGCAACGGCGTCTACCGGTACGGCGCCAGCGGCTTCCCCAACAGCACCTACCAGGCCACCAACTACTGGGTGGACGTCGTCTTCGACACCACCGCGGCGGACACCCAGGCGCCCGCTCTGGCCAGTCGCGCCCCGTCCGCCGGGGCCTCCGGCGTGGCCGCCACCACCGCGGTCACCGCGGCGTTCACCGAACCGGTCACCGCGGCGTCGATCGTCCTGACCGGCCCGTCCGGTACGGTGCCCGGCTCCACCACCTACGACGCGACCACCGCCACGGCGATCCTCACCCCGTCCACGCAACTGGCCTACTCGACCTCGTACACCGCGACGGTCAGCGGGGCCCGGGACGCCGCGGGCAACGTGATGGCCACGGTCACCTGGTCGTTCACCACGTCGGCGCCGCCTCCGCCGCCGCCGGACCAGGGCCCCGGCGGCCCGGTCCTGGTAGTCAAGTCGGCGGTCTCCGGCGCCAGCGGGTTCACGTCGTTCGCCGCCGAGGTGCTGCGCGCCGAAGGCCTCAACGAGTTCGCCACGGTCGACCTGTCCGCGGTCACCCCGGCGCTGCTCGCCCAGTACGACGTGGTCCTGCTCGGCTCCACCCCGCTCACCGCGGCCCAGGTCAGCACGTTCACCACCTGGGTCACCGGCGGCGGCAACCTGATCGCGTTCCGGCCGGACAAGCAGCTCGCGAGCCTGCTCGGCCTGACCTCCACCACCGGCACGCTGTCCGAGGGCTACCTGCGGGTCGACACGTCGACGTCGCCGGGCGCCGGCATCACCGGGCAGACCATCCAGTACCACAGCACCGCCGACCGCTACACCCTGTCCGGGGCCCGTTCGGTGGCGACGCTGTACTCCAACGGCACCACCGCCACGGTCAACCCGGCGGTGTCGCTGACCGACGTCGGAACCTCCGGCGGGCAAGCCGCGGCGTTCACCTTCGACCTGCCGCGGTCGCTGGTCTACACCCGCCAGGGCAACCCGGCCTGGGAGAAGCAGGACCGTGACGGCCGCGCGCCGATCCGGTCCGACGACCTGTACTTCGGCGGCAGCGCCACCGACTGGGTCGACCTCACCAAGGTCGCCGTGCCGCAGGCCGACGAGCAGCAGCGCCTGCTCGCCAACCTGATCGGGACGATGAACGCGGACCGCAAGCCGCTGCCGCGGTTCTGGTACTTCCCGCGCAGCCTCAAGGCGGTCGTCGTCGCGACAGGTGACGACCACGCCACCGGCGGCACCGCCGGGCGGTTCGACCAGTACCTGGCCAACAGCCCGACCGGCTGTGTGGTCGACGACTGGCAGTGCCCGCGGTTCACCTCGTACATCTTCCCGAACACGCCGCTCACCAACAGCCAGGCCAGCACCTACCAGGGCCGTGGGTTCGAGGTCGGGCTGCACCTGAACACCGGGTGTGCCGACTGGACGCCGACGTCGCTCGGGGCCAACCTGACCGACCAGCTCGCGGCGTTCCGGGCCAAGTACTCCTCGGTGCGGGCCCCGGACACCAACCGGACCCACTGCATCGTCTGGTCCGACTGGTCGACGCAGGCCAGCCTGCAGACCGCCAACGGGATCCGGCTCGACACCAACTACTACTACTGGCCCGACGTCTGGGTCGCCGACCGGCCGGGCTTCATGACCGGCTCCGGCATGCCGATGCGGTTCACCGACACCAACGGCGGGCTCATCGACATCTACCAGGCCGCCACCCAGATGACCGACGAGTCCGGGCAGAGCTACCCGTACACGCCGGACACGCTGCTCAACGCGGCTCTCGGCACGCTCGGTTACTACGGGGCGTTCACCGCCAACATGCACACCGACCAGGCCACCACCTACGACAGCGACCAGGTGCTGGCGTCCGCGCAGCGGCACAACGTGCCGGTCATCAGCGGGCACCAGCTGCTCACCTGGCTGGACGGGCGCAACGCCTCGTCGTACTCGAACATCGCCTGGACCGGAAACGACCTGACGTTCTCGGTCAACGTCGGCACCGGCGCCAACGGCCTCACCGGCATGGTGCCGACCGCCGGGCCGGGCGGGCGGACGCTGTCCACCCTGACCCGGGCCGGGGTCGCGGTCCCGTTCACCAGGACCACGATCAAGGGCGTCGAGTACGCGTTCTTCACCGCCGCGTCCGGCGCGTACACGGCCGGTTACGCGGCCGCGGCCACCGCGACGCTCACCGCTTCGGCCGCGGCCGAGGCCGGCGGGACCAGCGCATCGGTCACGGTCGCGACGAGCAGCGCCGCAAAAACCGTCATCGAGTACGGGACACAGCCGGCCGAGTTGACCCGGAAGGCGGTGGACGGCACCCAGTCCAGCAAGCGGACCGTCCAGCTCGCCGGACTCACTCCCGGCACCACGTACTGGTACCGCGCGAAGGTGACCAGCCCGAACGGCCGGACCACCACCGGCCCGCTGCAGAAGGTCACCACCCGCGCGCTGGACCGCACCGGACCCGCCACCTCGGGGGTCAAGGTCACCGCCCGGCCCGACGGCACCGCCCAGGTGACGTGGCAGGCCGGCGAGACCGCGGACGCCACCCTGCTCGTCGGAACCTCGGCGAACTCGCTGGCGAAGTGGCCCGGAACCCAGGACGGAACCCGGCTCAGCGCCGTCGTGACGGGCCTGGAGCCGCGGACCACCTACCACTACCGGGTGCGCAGTGTCGACGCGGCAGGGAACGTCTCGACGTGGCCGGCGCTGAACAAGCCGGCGGCGACGTTCGTGTCGTCCGCGGTCGGTGTCGCCGACTACACCGCCCCGCAGCAGCGGACCGGTGTGGAGTCCGGGGTCACGGTCGCCGACGACGGGGTCCGGCTCGCCGGTTCCGCCCGTAGCGGCAGCCTGGTCTCCCGGGTGATGGACGCCCAGCAGATGGTCCGCTGGGACCGGCTCACCTACCAGGGCAGTGTGCCGTCGGGCGCGACCCTCAAGGTCTACGTCCGGACCGGCAGCACCGCCACCCCGGACGGCACGTGGACCGGCTGGACCGCGGTCACCCAGAACGGCAAGGTCACCGGCGGTTCCCGCTACGTCCAGTACCGGGCCGAACTGACCCGTGCGGCGGGCGGCGCCGGCCCGGTCCTGCAGGGCGTGGGCATCACGTCGGACGGCCGTTCCCTGCACCACCCGACCGAGAAGTAGACGCACCGTCCCCCTCGCCGCCCCGGCCCCCGCTCCCCGCGGGTGCCGGGGCGGTTCTCGTTCCCCCACCCCGCGTGGCCACCGGCGGTCCGATCCGCGCCGCACGTCACCACGCGGAATTTTCTCGACGGCAAAACCTTCAGGACGCCGGCTGGGCGCCGATGGTGGCGGTCGAACGGGCGAGCTGTGGGGCTTTGGCGAGTACTGGGGCTGCCGGCCCGCTTCCGGTCGAACAGGGAAGGAGTGGCCGTACCGAAGAATGGTCCGGAGAGGAAGTGGACAACGAACGGTGACCCAGGGAGACGTCCCTGGGTCACCGGTGAAACGGACCGATCAGTAGGCGCCCGAGCTGCGGACGACGGCGCTGACCGTGCGGAAGAGGATGGCCAGGTCCATGGCGAGCGACCAGTTCTCGACGTAGGTGAGGTCGAGGCGGATCGACTCCTCCCAGGACAGGTCGGAACGGCCGGAGACCTGCCACAGGCCGGTCAGGCCGGGCTTGACGACCAGGCGGCGCAGCATGTCGGCCGGGTAGTCGGCGACCTCCTTGGCCAGCGGCGGACGCGGGCCGACCAGCGACATGTCCCCCTTGACCACGTTGATCAACTGGGGCAGCTCGTCGATGCTCAGCCGGCGCAGCCACTTGCCGACCGGGGTGATCCGCGGGTCGGAGCGCATCTTGAACAGCGCGCCGTCGGTCTCGTTGAGGTTGCCGAGCTCGAACAGGCGGGCCTCGGCGTCGACGGTCATCGTCCGGAACTTGTAGAGCGTGAACGGCTTGCCGTCGCGGCCCACCCGCTCCTGCGTGAAGATCGCCGGACCGCGGCCGCCCTTGCCGAACTTGACCAGCAACGCGACCACCGCCAGCGCCGGCGAGGCCAGCATGATCAGCAGGATCGCGCCGACCCGGTCGAAGATCTCCTTGACCACCCGGGCGCTGCCCTTGAGGCGTGGGTGCTCGACGTGCAGCATCGGCAGGCCGTCGACCGGGCGGATGGTGGTGCGGTCGCCTGCCACGTCGACCAGGGTGCTGGCCACGATCAGGTCGATGTCGTCGCGTTCCAGCTGCCAGGCCAGGCGGCGGACGGCCGGGCCGTCGATCTCCGGGCAGGACAGCACGATCACGGTGTCGGCATCGGACCTGGCGACCGCGGTGGCCACGTCGTCGAAGGTGCCGTAGATCGGTGGCATGCCGGTGACCGCGTGGCTGCGGACCATGCCCGGCGGCAGGCACGCGCCGATGACGCCGAGGCCGTGATAGCGCTCACGGCTGAGCCGGCGGGTCATGTCGAGGACGGCCCGCTCGTGACCGACCAGGACCACCCGGTGCAGGCGCTGACCGCGGGCCCAGGCCCGGTGCAGGCGCTGCCGGTAGAAGAAGCGGGCGCCCAGGTCGACGGCGATCGCCAGCGGCATCGCGATGCTCACATAACCGCGAGCCAAACGCAGGTCGAATGCGAACGAAACAATGGCGATGGCAGCGGTCAGCGCCAATCCCGCCCGAAAGACCCGCGCATACTCCTCGGTGCCTACGAAGAGGTGACGAGGCTCATACGCTCGGTTGAACGCGAGGCACGCGATCCAGGCCACCGGCAAAAGCAGAGTGAGCAGAAGGTAGTCACGCTGATACGGCGCGATGCCCTCGCTGCCGAAGCGGATCAGCAGCGCCCACGAAGCGGCACTGAGGGCGACCAGGAAGTCTAGGAGATAGAGCGTCAGCGCATAGCGGCTCTGCCAGCCCGCTCGCGCCTTCGTCGCCCGGGAGCGCGCCTTGAGCTGCGCGGCCGTCGCCGCCAGGTCAACGGTCTCCACGGATTCAATTGTCTGCACGCCACGCCCCCAACAACATCGGCTGCGACCGACTCATGATGATCCAGATCTATGGTGTGCTCGGACACACCCGACCACGAACGCCCCATGCCGGAAACCACCGAGACACAGAAGACAGACTGTCAATACGACCCCGATCGCGCTACATCTTTCCGTTCGACAGCCATGGCGATTCGGATGATGTCGGAACCAGGATTGCAAGAGTGTCCAAGTAGGACCGCCGGAGCATCCGCCCTATCGACTGTCGTCAATCTGACGCAACGATTCGACAAAGCTGTGAACAGCGTCGTAACGCGGCAGCAAACCTTTCACGCCGGCGTCGGCGAGGCTCGGAGCCTCGGCATCCTTGCCGGACAGTACGGGGTCTGATACCGGCCATGCAATCCCGAGTTCGGGGTCAAGCGGATGCACTCCGTGTTCATGACCGGGGCGGTAGGTCGAGGAACACAGGTAGGCGACGGTCGCACCCTCGGTCAGAGCACAGAATCCGTGCCCCAGACCCTCGCCCAGGTAGACGGCCTTACGGTCCTCGTCGTCCAGGCGCACCGCCTCCCACGTGCCGAACGTGGGCGAGCCGACCCGGATGTCCACGATCACGTCGAGCACCGCGCCCGACACACATGTCACGTACTTGGCCTGCCCGGGCGGAACATCGGCGAAATGAATGCCGCGCACCACGCCCTTGGCCGACGTCGAGAGGTTCGCCTGCGCCAGGTCGAGCCGGTGCCCGACCGCCTCCGCCAGCGCGTCGAACCGGTACCACTCCAGGAACCGGCCCCGGCTGTCACCGTGCTGCACCGGGGTCACCTCGAAGGCGCCCTCGATGCCGAGCGGACGGATCTTCACCGCAGACCACCGTCCAGTAGCCGCAGCAGATACTGACCGTAACCACTCTTCAGCAACGGCTGCGCGACCGCACGCAGCTCGTCGTCGGAGATGAAGCCGAGCCGCCAGGCCGCTTCCTCCACACAACCGATCTTCAAACCCTGCCGCTCCTCGATCACCCGGACGTACTCCGAGGCCTGCACCATGGACTGGAACGTGCCGGTGTCCAGCCAGACGGTTCCCCTGTCGAGGACCGTGACCTCGAGCCGCCCCTGCCGCCGATACTCCTCGTTCACGGCGGTGATCTCCAGTTCGCCGCGGGCGCTGGGCTCCAGATTCTCCGCGATCTTCACCACGTCGGCGTCATAGAAGTACAGGCCGGGGACCACGTAGGTCGACTTCGGGCGCTCCGGCTTCTCCTCGATCGAGAGCACTTTGCCCGATTCGTCGAACTCGACGACGCCGTACCGCTCGGGATCGGCCACCGGGTACGCGAACACCCGCCCGCCGTCCACGTCACCGAACCGCGCGAGCTGCCGGCCCAGGCCCACCCCGTGGAAGATGTTGTCCCCCAGGATCAGGGCGACCGGCTCGTCCCCGATGAAGTCGGCGCCGATCCGGAACGCCTGGGCGATCCCGTCCGGCTTCGGCTGCACCGCGTACTGGAGGTCGAGCCCGAACCGGCTTCCGTCACCGAGCAGTCGCTCGAAGTGAGGCTGGTCCTCCGGGGTGGTGATCACCAGGATCTCCCTGATCCCGGCCGACACCAGCGTGGTCAACGGGTAGTAGACCATCGGCTTGTCGAAGATAGGCATGAGCTGTTTGGACATGGCCATGGTGATCGGCCAGAGCCGGGAACCGGTACCACCGGCGAGAAGAATTCCGCGCACCGGCTGACCCTAAACAGTCGCCGCCTACGTCTACACTCGCCACCCGTGCAGATTTTCGTAACCGGTGGTGCCGGCTTCATCGGATCGGCCTACGTCAGGGCCCTCTTGCAGGACGAGTACGCAGGTGCGGCGGGTGCCTCGGTGACCGTTCTGGATCTGTTGTCCTATTCGGGAAATCGTGACAACCTGCCGGTGTCCGATCCCCGACTCCGATTCGTGCAGGGCGACATTTCCGATTCCGACCTGTTGCGGGAACTACTTCCCGGACACGATGTGGTAGTGCATTTCGCGGCCGAATCACACGTGGACCGGTCGATTTCGGGCGCTATGCCGTTCGTCACAACGAATGTGCTGGGCACCCAGACGCTCCTCGACGCATCCCGGGCCGCCGGTGTCGGGCGGTTCGTGCACGTCTCCACCGACGAGGTGTACGGCTCCATCGACGAGGGCTCGTGGACCGAGACGTGGCCGCTCTCGCCCAACTCGCCGTACGCCGCGTCCAAGGCCGGCTCCGACCTGATGGCGCTCGCCGCGCACCGCACCCACGGCATGGACGTCGTCGTCACACGGTGCTCCAACAACTACGGTGAGTACCAGTTCCCGGAGAAGGTCATCCCACTCTTCGTGACCAACCTGATGGACGGCAAGCAGATCCCGCTCTACGGCGACGGCGGCAACATCCGCGACTGGCTGCACGTGTCCGATCACTGCCGCGGCATCCAGGCGGTCCTGGAGAAGGGCCGGGCCGGCGAGGTCTACAACATCGGCGGCGGGACCGAGCTCACCAACCGGACCCTGACCGAGCGCCTCCTCGAAGCGTGCGGAGCCGGCTGGGACATGGTGCGGCCGGTCGCTGACCGCAAGGGCCACGATCGCCGCTACTCGCTCGACATCACCAAGATCAGCGAGGAGCTCGGGTACGCCCCGCAGGTCACCATCGACGAGGGACTCGCCTCGACCGTCGCCTGGTACCGCGACAACCGCGCCTGGTGGGAGCCGCTGAAGTCCCGGGCGGGCCTCTGATGGCCGAACCCACGTCGCCGGCCGCCGCCTCGCGGGGCTCCGCTTCGGCGGCGGCTTTCTCACCAGCCACCGTTTCGCGGGGCTCCGCTTCGCCGGTCGGCGTCGCGCCGGGCTCCGGGAATCTTCGCTGGCTCGTCACCGGGGCCGGCGGCATGCTCGGCCGGGACCTGCGGAAGGTCCTCGCCGAGCACGGCGAGACGAACGTGATCGCCGCCACCCGCAGTGATCTCGACATCACCTCACCGTCGCAGGTCCGGGACGCGGTCGCCGGCGCCGACATCGTGCTCAACGCGGCCGCCTGGACGAACGTCGACGGCGCGGAGACCGACGAGGAGGCGGCCACCGCGATCAACGGGCACGGCGTCAGCGTCCTCGCCGCCGAAGCCGGCCGCCGCCTGGTGCACGTCTCGACCGACTACGTCTTCGACGGGAACGCCACCACGCCGTATCCGGAGGACACCCCGCACGCGCCGCTCAACGCCTACGGCCGGGGCAAGGCGGTCGGCGAGGCCGCGGTTCTGGCCACTGGCGGTTACATCGTCAGGACCGCTTGGCTGTACGGCGAGCACGGCCCCAACTTCGTCCGGACCATGCTGCGGCTGGCCGAGGATCGGGACACGCTGGACGTGGTCGACGACCAGGTCGGGCCGCCCACCTGGTCGTACGCCCTGGCCCAGCTCCTGGTCGACCTGTCGCACGCCGCGGTGGCCGGCCGGGCCGAGCCGGGCGCCTATCACGGCACCGCGGCCGGTTCGACCAGCTGGTTCGGCCTGGCCCGGGCCGTCTTCCTGGAGGCCGGTCTCGACCCGGACCGGGTCCGCCCCACCACCAGCGACCGTTTCCCGCGGCCGGCCCGGCGACCCGCCTACAGCGTCCTGGGCCATGACCGCTGGGCCGGCACCGGAGTAGCACCGCTGCCGGAGTGGCGCGGCATGCTCACCAAGGCGATGCCCCTCTTCCTGCCGTAACCCGGCTCCCGCCGCGCGGTGGAACCGCCCGCCCCCACACCCGGCTCCCGCCACGCGGTGGAACCGCCCGCCCCCACACCCGGCTCCCGCCACGCGGTGGAACCGCCCGCCCCCACACCCGGCTCCCGCCACGCGGTGGAACCGCCCGCCCCCACACCCGGCTCCCGCCACGCGGTGGAACCGCCCG
>NZ_JBEZXU010000001.1:0-142830 GCF_040638175.1 Actinoplanes sp. NPDC026670 | reverse complement strand
CGCGGTGGAACCGCCCGCCCCCACACCCGGCTCCCGCCACGCGGTGGAACCGCCCGCCCCCACACCCGGCTCCCGCCACGCGGTGGAACCGCCCGTCCCCACACCCGGATCCACTGCGCGGCAGCTGTTCCGCCCCGATCGGCGACTCGACAGACGTCACGACCGTCCCGTACCGAATGCCGATCTTGTCCGATCTTGATCGGTGAACGGTCATCGGCGCAGTGGTTTGACCGCCAGCACCGGATGGTCGGCGTTCAGCAGGATCTGTTGTGCGGTGCTGCCCAGGAACAGCTTTCCCACCGGGCTCCGCCGGCGAAGACCGATGACGATCACCGAGGCTCGGGTGTCGTCAGCGATCTCCAGAAGCACATCGGCGAACTGACCCGTATGCGCAGCCTGCCGGATCTCCAGCGACACGCCGGCCTCGGCAGCCCTCCCCGCCAACGCTGCAAGATCGTCAGGCGCGGCGACGTCCGCGCTGACTGGCGCGCCATCACGTGGCGAGTTGACCAGTAGGACCGACTCGGATCGGCGTGCTGCCTCGTCGAGCGCCGCAGCGAAGGCCGCCTCGCCTTCCACGGTAGGGAGATATCCGACCAGGACGGTCATTCCGACTCCTCAGGATTGGGATCACGCCGAACGGTCTGCTGGGACACGGGACCGGCTCTCCGCTGGTCTCCCCCGGCAGCTCCAACGACATTCGGTACAGAACGGCCGGCCGGCTCTGCCGACCCTTCCGGCCCGACGGCCGGGAGGGACGAGTCCGCCTGGCCCTCGGCCGGGAGGGACGAGTCCGCCTGGCCCTCGGCCTCCCTGGATGGCTTGGGGTGGCGTCGGCGGAGGAGTGTCCGGGCCAGGGGCAGCAGGATCACCGCGAGGAACGCGGCGGCGAGGACGCCGGAGATCGGGCGGGTCAGGAAGCCGGTGAGGTCACCGTCGAAGAGCAGCAGCGAGCGGCGCAGCGACGTCTCCAGCAGGCTGCCCAGGACGAACGCCAGCACCATCGGGCCGGGGTCGAAGCCGGCCTTCTTCATCAGATAGCCGAGGACGCCGAACCCGATCACCAGCCCGATGTCGAAGATACTGTTGTTGACCGTGTAGGCCCCGACCAGGGTGATCAGCACGGTGATCGGGGCCAGCACCGCCGCTCGTACCCGCAGAATCCGGACGAAGACGCCGAGCAGCGGGATGCTCATGATCAGCAGCAGGACGTTGCCGAGATACATCGAGTTGACGACGCCCCAGAACAGCTCCGGATGCTCGGTGACCAGTTGCGGTCCGGGCGTGACCCCCTGGATGAGCAGCGCCCCGAAGATCACCGCCATGGTCGCGTTGGCCGGGATGCCCAGTGACAACAACGGAATGAACGACGAGGTCGCGGCCGCGTTGTTGGCGGTCTCCGGCGCGGCGACGCCCTCGATGGCGCCCTGGCCGAAACGTTCCGGGTGTTTGGAGCGGCGTTTCTCCAGCGCGTAGGCGGCCATTGAGGAGAGGACCGCTCCGCCGCCGGGCAGGATCCCGAGGACGAACCCGATGACCGAACCGCGGCCGATCGCGCCGGACGACTGCCGCAGGTCGGCGCGGCTCGGCCAGACGTTGGTGACCCTGGTGGGCGCCTGCACCGCGCGGTGGCGTTCCTCCAGGTTGTAGAGGATCTCGCCGAGACCGAAAAGGCCCATCGCGATGGGTACGAAGTCGATGCCGTCCGCCAGCGACAGGTTGCCGAAGGTGAACCTCTCGGCACTGGTGAAGTCGTCACGGCCGACGGTGGCGAGCAGCAGTCCGATCGCCGCGGCGGTGAGGGCGCGGATCCGGCCACCGCTGCTGATCGTGCTGACCAGCATGATGCCGAGCAGCGCGAGCACGGTGTACTCGGGTGGACCGAAGTCGAGGGCGAACCCGGCGACGATCGGAGCGACGAGAGTGAGCGCGACGATGGAGAGGGTGCCGCCGATGAAGGACCCGATGGCGGCGATGCCGAGGGCGGCGCCGGCTCGGCCCTGCCGGGCGAGGGCGTGGCCGTCGAACACGGTGACGACGGACGACGCCTCGCCGGGCAGCCGCAGCAGGACCGACGTGACGGTGCCGCCGTACTGGGCGCCGTAGAAGATCCCGGCCAGCATGATCACCGCGGTGACCGGTTCCAGGCCGAAGGTGATGGGGAGCAGGATCGCGATGGTGGCGGCCGGGCCGAGACCGGGCAGGACGCCGATGAGCATGCCGATGACGACGCCGACGAGGCAGTAGAGCAGGTTCGCGGGTTCGAGAACGACCGCGAAGCCGTCGATGACCGAGGACAACGGTCCTCCAGGGGATCAGAACAGGTGGGGGATGGTGACGTCGAGCGCGCCGACGAACAACGCGTAGAAGACGACGACGATGCCGAGGCTGACGGCGATGGACGTCCGCCAGCTCTCCCGGCCGAGGAAGCGCAGCCAGACGAAGGCGAGAAGCACGGTCGGGATCTCGAAGCCGATGGTGGCGATCACCGCGACGAAGGCGATCATGCTGGCTACCGCGGCGACGACCAGCAGGCTGCTGCGGGTGAACCGCTCGGGTGGCTCGGCGCGGCGGGCCTGCGCCGCGAGAATCAGGCCGAGGATCACCAGGGCGACGCCGACGACCGTCGGCCAGGTGCCCGGACCGGATCCGAGCCCGGCGGCGCCGACGACCGCCGCACCGCCCAACGCGATCACGACGACGGCGGCGATCAGGTTGGCCGACGGACCGGCCGCGGGCGGCCGGTCGTCAGCGGGCTCGGTGGTCATTTGGCGCTCAGGTCGATCTTGTGCTGGGCCACCAGGTCACGGTACGTCTGGAGCGAACCGTTCCACTGCTGGAGCAGCGCAGCGCCGTCCACCTCGTTCGCGGTCAGCAGCCGTTTGGTGTTGAAGTCCTTGTACGCCTGATCCGCGAACCCCTTCTGGAAGGCCGTCCGCAGCCGGTCCACCACCTCCTTGGGGGTGCCCTTCGGCGCCACGATCGCCCGGGACTGCTGGACCGGCACGTTGAACCCGGCCTCGGTGGCGGTCGGGGTATCCGGCATGTAGCTGGGGCGCTGGGTGGCGAACGTGACGAGCGGAACCGCCTTGCCCGCCTCGATCTGTTCCTTCGCCTCGCCGAGCTGCACCGCCGCCACGTCGACCTGGCCGCCGAGGACCGCGGTCAGCGCCGGGGCGCCGCCGTTGAACGGCACGGCGGTGGCGTCCACACCGGCCTGGGCGAACAGCAGGGTCTGGGTGAGCTGGCTGCCGGTGCCGACGCCGGTGGTGGCGAACTTGATCGGCCGTTTGGCGGCGACGACGTCCTGGACGGTCTTGAACCCGGTCTGCGGATTGGCGATGAGGACGAAGTCGTCCTGCGAGATGCCGGTCACGACCTCGTAGTTGTTGATGTCGACGGCCTGGTCGGCGGGCACGGCGAGGGGTGTGATGTAGGCGAGCGAGCCGACGAACACCATGACCGTGTAGCCGTCGGGCTTGGCGGCGGCCAGTTCCTTCGCCGCGACCGCCCCGTTGGCGCCGGGCCGGTTCTGGACGGTGATGGCCTGGCCGAGGTCCTTGCTGGCGGGGTCGGCCAGGGCACGGCCGATGAGGTCGGTGCTGCCGCCGGCGTCCTGGCCGATCAGCAGGGTGACGGCCCGTTCCGGGTAGGCGGCGGTGGAGCCGCTGTCGCCGCTGGAGCCGAGGTTGCCGCCGCAGCCGGCGAGCACGAGCAGGCCGGTCAGGCCGATCGCGGGGAGCGTTATTTTCATCGGGAATCTCCCGCTTGTGAGGGGGGTCACTGGTGCCGCGAGCCTATGACCGGCCAGTAATGCATGTCCAAGCCAATTAGTGCATCGATTGATACCTTGACGGTATGACGTATTCCCTCGAACAGCTACGGGGTTTCATCGCCGTCGCCGAGGAACTGCACTTCGGCCGGGCGGCGATCCGGCTGCGGATGACCCAGCCCCCACTGAGCAGGCAGATCCAGAAGCTGGAGGCCGCTGTCGGGGTGCAATTGCTGGAGCGGGACAACCGCCGGGTCCGGCTCACTCCGGCCGGCCACGCGTTCCTCAACGAGGCCCGCCGCATCCTGGCGATCGCCGAGGCCGCTCCGGCCCTGGCCCAGCGGGTCTCGTCCGGCATGCGCGGCGTGCTCAAACTGGGCTTCACCTCGGCCTCGACGTTCGGCCACCTGGGCCGGATCCTCGACTACCTCAACCTGGAGCTGCCGGAGGTGCACATCGAGCTGTTCGAGATGGTCACCCGCGAGCAGATCGACGCGTTGTCCGCCGGCGACATCGATCTCGGGCTGGCCCGGCCGCCGTTCGATCCGGAGCTGTTCGAGTCCCGGCTGCTGCACCGGGAGGCGCTGCTCCTGGCGGTGCACGAGGACCATTCACTGGCCGATCTGCGCCGGCCCGTAGTTCCCGCCGATCTGGTCCGCGAGCCGCTGATCTTCCACTCCCAGCAGAAGGCACGGTACTTCTACGACCTCGTCGTCAGCATGGTGCCGCTGGCGCAGGAACGGATCATCCACACCGTGAGCCAGGTGATGACCATGCTCTGGCTGGTGTCCCGCGGCCGTGGCGTGGCCTTCGTGCCGGAGTCCGCGGGCATGATCTCGGTGCCGCACGTCAGGTATCTGCTGATCGACACGCCCATCCCGGAGCCGGTCGAGCTGCACGTGCTCTGGCCGCGGAACTCCGACAACCCGGCGCTGCCACGGGCGATCTCCGCCCTCAGCTTCATGATGCACTGACGGTATCAATCGATGCCGAAACACTCTTGGACAGGCATCACCGTCGGTTCCTACGGTTGCCTCGTGAACCGGATTCCCCCTCTCGACCTGGCCGCCCGGCTCGCCTCGGGCCTCCTCTCGTTCCCCGTGACCCATTTCGACGACGACCTCGCCTTCGACGAGCCGCGCTACCGGGAACACCTGGCGTGGCAGGCGAGCCACGGCGTCGCCGGCCTGTTCGCCGCCGGCGGCACCGGCGAGGGATTCTCCCTGACCAGCGCCGAGATCGACGCGGTCGTGCGGGCCGCCGTCGATGAGGTCGGCGGGCTGGTCCCGGTGATCGCGCCGGCCACCGGCAGCACCGCGCAGGCGGTCGCCCAGGCACAGGCCGCCGAGACGGCCGGAGCCGCCGGGATCCTGCTCTTCCCGCCATACCTGACCGAGGCCAGCCAGTCCGGCCTGATCGCGCACGTCGAGGCGGTCTGCCGGGCCACCGGGCTGGGCGTGATCGTCTACAGCCGGGCCAACGCCGTCCTCGAGGACGTCACGGTCGCGACTCTCGCCGACCGAAACCCCACGCTGATCGGCCTCAAGGACGGGATCGGCGACATCGAGCGGATGACCCGCACCTACGCCAGGGTCGGCGACCGGCTGATCTACGTCGGCGGGCTGCCGACAGCCGAGACGTTCGCGCTCCCGCTGCTTCAGCTCGGCGTCAGCACCTACTCGTCGGCGCTCTACAACTTCCTGCCCGAGTTCGCGCTGCGTTTCTACGCCGCGGTGCGCGCCCAGGACCGGGTCGCCGTCTACGGGATGCTCAACGACTTCGTCATCCCCTACCTCGACATCCGTGACCGGGCCCGCGGCTACGCCGTCTCGATCATCAAGGCCGGGCTGACCGCGGTCGGGCGGGACGGCGGGCGGGTGCGGCCACCACTCACCGACCTCACCGAGGGCGAGCGCTCCGACCTCAGCCGGTTGATCGAGAAGGTCAGATCATGAAGCCCACCGTCGAGCGCGTCGAGGTGGTGCCGGTCGCCGGGCACGACAGCATGCTGCTCAACCTCAGCGGTGCTCATGGGCCGTTCTTCACACGTACCGTCGTGGTCCTCACCGACAGCGAGGGCCGCACCGGCCTGGGCGAGGCGCCCGGGAGCGAAGCGATCCGCCGTACCCTCGAAACCGCTGGTGAGCTGTTGATCGGCCGGCCCGTGGCCGAGTTCGCCTCGCTGCTGCGCAGCTTCGCCGAGATCCACTCCGCCCAGGATTCCGGTGGCCGGGGCCTTCAGACGTACGATCTGCGCGTCACGGTCCACGCCGTGACCGCACTGGAGTCAGCGCTGCTCGACCTGCTCGGCCAGCACCTCGGAGTGCCGGTCGCCGAGTTGCTCGGTGAGGGCAGACAACGCGACAGCGTGCCCGTGCTCGGTTACCTCTTCTACGTCGGCGACACGTCCCGGACCGACCTGCCGTACCGGCACGAGGACGGTCCGGCCGACGACTGGGAGCGACTGCGTCGCGCGCCCGCCCTCACCCCGTCGGCGATCGTCACGCTCGCCGAGGCCGCCCGGGCCCGTTACGGATTCCGCGATTTCAAGCTCAAGGGCGGGGTGTTCGCCGGCGAACTGGAGGTCGAGGCGGTGCACGCCCTGGCCGAGCGGTTCCCCGACGCGCGGATCACGCTGGATCCCAACGGCGGCTGGCTGTTGAGGGACGCCATCGCGCTCTGCCGTGACCTGCACGGGGTGCTCGCCTACGCCGAGGATCCGGTCGGCGCCGAGGGCGACCTGTCCGGGCGGGAAACGATGGCCGAGTTCCGGCGTGCCACCGGGCTGCGTACGGCGACGAACATGATCGCCACCGACTGGCGGCAGATGGCCCACGCGGTGCGCGCGCACGCCGTCGACATCCCGCTCGCCGACCCACATTTCTGGACCATGCGGGGATCGGTCCGCGTCGCCCAGCTCTGTCACGACTTCGGGCTGACCTGGGGCTCGCATTCGAACAACCACTTCGACATCTCGCTGGCGATGTTCACGCACGTCGGCGCGGCGGCGCCCGGTGAGATCACCGCCCTCGACACGCACTGGATCTGGCAGGACGGCCAGCGGCTCACCCGTCAGCCGTTCGCGATCCGTGACGGCGCCATCGCCGTGCCGTCGACCCCAGGGCTCGGCGTCGACCTCGACCGTGACGCCCTAGCTGCGGCCCACGAGCTCTACCTGGAACACGGGCTCAGCGGTCGCGACGACACCGCGGCCATGCAGTACCTCCTACCCGGTTGGCGCTTCGATCCCAAGCGCCCCTGTCTGGTGCGGTGACTCATGACTGACCGAATCGCAGGTATCACCCTCTCGTCCGTCACGCTGCCGCTGAAACACGCGATCAGTGACGCCAAGGTGCTCACCGGGCGGCAGCGCCCGATGACGGAGGTCGCGTTCCTCTTCGCTGAGATCCGTGCCGAGTCCGGTCTGGAGGGTGTGGGTTTCAGCTACAGCAAGCGGGCCGGCGGGCCGGCCCAGTTCGCGCACGCCCGTGAGGTGGCGCCCGACCTGCTCGGCCAGGACCCCAGCGACATCCAGCGGCTCTGGACCAGGCTCGTGTGGGCCGGCGCCTCGGTCGGCCGCAGCGGGGCGTCCACCCAGGCGATCGCGGCGATCGACGTGGCCCTGTGGGATCTCAAGGCGAAACGGGCCGGACTGCCGCTGGCCAAGCTGCTCGGCGCCCACCGCGACTCGGTGCGCTGCTACGACACCTCCGGCGGATTCCTGCACGAGCCGATCGAGCAGGTGCTGGCCAATGCCAGCGCGTCGCTGGCGTCCGGGATCGGCGGCATCAAGATCAAGGTGGGGCATCCGTCGGCCGCGGTCGACCTGGCCCGGGTCCGGGCCGTCCGTGAGCACATCGGCGACGAGACACCCCTCATGGTCGACGCCAACCAGCAGTGGGACCGGCCCACCGCTCAGCGGATCGGACGAGCGCTGGAGGAGTTCGGGCTGGTCTGGATCGAAGAGCCACTCGACGCCTATGACGCGGAGGGGCACGCGGCACTCGCCCGCAGTCTGGACACGGCGATCGCCTCCGGCGAGATGCTGACCAGCGTGGCCGAGCACCACGAGCTGATCCGGCACGGCGCCGTCGACATCATCCAGCCGGACGCGCCCCGGATCGGCGGCATCACACAGTTCCTGCGACTGGCGGGCCTCGCCGAACACGCCAACCTGATCATGGCGCCACACTTCGCCATGGAGATCCACGCCCATCTGGCCGCCGCCTACCCCCACGAGCCGTGGATCGAGCACTTCGACTGGCTGCACCCACTCTTCGACGAACGCCTGGAGATCCGCGACGGGCGCATCCACCTCTCCGGCCGGCCCGGCCTCGGCGTGACCATCAGCGACCAAGCCCGCAAGTGGACAGTCGACCGAGCCGACATCGGCGCTCCGGCATGACTGCCCGGCCGGCACCGGCCACCGCGCCGAACGGCTCAGCCGGCCGCCGCAACCCGCCGCCGCTCGCCACGCCCCCGACGGCCTGGCGTTCACCGGTCCGGCGATGACGAAACCACGGTCGTCCGAGGCCCGGTTGGTGAAGCGTTCGCGTGGCGCACCGCAGCGCCTTCGGACCAGACTGGGACACGCGACGGCAACTCCGATGTGTCTGGGCAGCGGGCCCGGCCTCGACCCCGATTTCGTGGAGGGCACAGCATGACCGGCGTTCCCAGCATCGATCCGCGCAGCGGCACGACCGTGGAGACAGTCGCCGAGGAGACCACGACCGAACAGGTCAGCGCGATCTGCTCGGCCGCGCTCGCTGCCGCCGGCCCGCTCGAGGACCTGGGCCGTGAGGGGCGAGCGGCACTGCTCGACGAGTTGGCCGCAGCGCTGGAGGAGCAGCGGGACCGCATCGTCGAGGTCGCCGACCGGGAGACAGCGCTCGGGGCCGCCCGGCTCAATGGCGAGTTGAGCCGCACCTGCTACCAGTTGCGACTCTTCGGCGAGGTGCTGCGCGACGGCGGATACCTGGAAGCCACGATCGATCACCCCGCGGATACTCCGATGGGGCCACGCCCCGACCTGCGCCGGATGCTCGTGCCGATCGGGCCGGTCGCGATCTTCGGCGCCAGCAACTTCCCGCTGGCCTTCTCGGTTCCCGGTGGAGACACGGCGTCGGCCATCGCGGCGGGCAGCCCGGTGGTGCTCAAGGCACACCACTCGCATCCGGCGACATCGCAACTCTGCTACGACATCCTCGCCGAGGCCGCCCGGAAGGCCGGCGCCCCGGACGGCACGTTCGGCATCGTGCACGGCCTGCAGGCGGGCGCCGACCTGGTGGCCCATCCGGCGATCCGGGCGGTCGGCTTCACCGGCTCGGTCACCGGTGGGCGGGCCTTGCTCGCGATAATCGAGCAGCGCCCCGAGCCGATCCCCTTCTACGGCGAACTGAGCAGCCTCAACCCGGTCATCGTCACCCCAGCGGCCGCCGCCGACCGGGCCGAGAAGATCGGCGCCGAGTTCGCGGCCTCGTTCACTCTCGGGGCCGGCCAGTTCTGCACAAAGCCCGGCCTGCTGTTCGTCCCCACCGGCCCGGCCGGCGACCGTCTGGTGACCGCCGTCCAGGAGGCGATCGCCGCCCTGGAACCGATGGTGATGCTCAACGCCGGCATCGCCACCGCCTACCAGCGCGGCACCTCAGCACTCGCCGCAGCTGTGGGCGACACGGCGACGTCCGCGCCCGAAACCGCCGGCGACCCGGCCACGCCCCGGTTCCCGGCCAACACCGACGCGGATACTCCCGCTTCCACCGTCGGCAACCCGGCCATGCCCCGGTTCCCGGGCAATGCCGACGCGGATGCTCCAGCTTCCACAGCCACCGGCCAACCGGTCAACGGTGGCCCGAGCACGGTCAGCAGCACCGCCTCCATCGCCGGCGACTCAGCCATGCCCCGGTTCCCGGGCAATGCCGACGCGGATGCTCCGGCTTCCACAGCCACCGCTGGAGATCTCGGTCCGGCGGCGAACGGCGCCCGGAGCGAAACCGTGGCAGGCCTGCCGGGCCGGGCCGTGCCACTGCTGTTCACCGCCTCGGCCGCGGCGCTTCCGCCGGAGGCGACCGAGGAGTGCTTCGGGCCTGTCACTGTGGCGGCCCGATGGTCCGATGAGGCGGAGCTGTTCGCGGCCATCGCCGGGCT
Source organism: Actinoplanes sp. NPDC026670 (assembly GCF_040638175.1). NCBI lineage: Bacteria > Bacillati > Actinomycetota > Actinomycetes > Micromonosporales > Micromonosporaceae > Actinoplanes > Actinoplanes sp. NPDC026670. The sequence goes on along the minus strand of NZ_JBEZXU010000001.1, from coordinate 132,914 downwards.
GCCGCCTTCACTGACCGCCACCGTGCACCGGGGTCCCGGCGAGACCGACCTGCCGGCCGAACTGACCCGCCGATTCCGGTCGCGCACCGGTCGCCTCGTCTACGACGGCTATCCCACAGGCGTCGCGGTTGCCTGGGCTCAGCATCACGGTGGGCCGTGGCCGGCCACCAACACTCAGCACACGTCGGTCGGCGCAACCGCCATCCGCCGGTTCCTGCGGCCGGTGACCTGGCAGAACGCGCCAGCCGAGCTACTTCCATCCGAGCTGCGTGACGAATACGACAGCGTTCCACGGCGGATCGACGGGGTGTTTCGCACGAGACTCTGAGGGTGCAATTCGATCATGCGGTGCTGCTCGTGGCCGGGGGTGTCGGGTCGGGTTTGACGGGTTCGATGGCGGGGCTGGCTTCGCTGATCAGCTACCCGACGTTGCTCGCTGTCGGGCTCCCACCGATCGCCGCCAACGTGACCAACTCGGTGGGTCTGCTCGCCAGCGGCGCCGGGTCGGCCGCCGGGTCTCGGCCGGAGTTGCGCGGCCAGGGCCGGCGGATTCTCCAGCAGAGCGTGTTCGCGCTGCTCGGCGGCACCACCGGTGCGATTCTGCTGATGAACACGACGTCAGCGGTGTTCGAACGGATCGTGCCGGTGCTGATCGGCCTGGCCGCGGTCGTCCTGCTGATGCGTGATCAGCTGCGCGGCTGGTACACCCGGCCGAAGGGGCGGTTCGCGCAGCCGCCGCTCGGTCTGGCGATCTTCTTGATCGGCATCTACGGCGGCTATTTCGGGGCGGCGGCCGGAGTCCTGATGCTGGCCGTCATGTCCATGTCGATGGTCGAGCCGCTGGCGGTGACCAACGCCGTGAAGAGCGTCGTCCTCGCCGCCTCGAACGCCGCCGCCGCGATCCTGTACGCCTTCATCGCCCCGGTCCACTGGACCGCCGCCGCACTGCTCGGCATCGGCTGCCTGATCGGTAGCTGGATCGGCCCAGCCCTGGTCCGCCGCACCCCGGAACGCCCGCTGCGCATCCTCATCGCCGTCGCCGCCCTCGGCCTCGCCGCCTACCTCTGGCACGACGCCGGCACCCCATAACCCGCCGCCATCGTCTTCGGGCCGATCGTGCGGTTCATCCACACTGGATCGATCAGGTCCGGACGGGCTGCTACCAGGGCTTGTCGACGGCGGCCTGAGGCTGGTTCTATTCCGCCGTTGACAGGGCTGTCGGACGTCCCGATAACGAAGACGGAAGCATACATTGGGCGACTGCGTGCGCTGGTCGTCGTGATCGCGAAGGTGAAAGCACACGTTGCACCGATCGTGAGGCCTGGTCAACGTGATAGCGACGACGGACGCACGCGGTCGGTGATTGTGCGATCTGGTTGTCGTTCATCGCGAGCCCTGGTTCGCTCGGGGCCATCGGGTTTCCGGAGGAGTTCAGCACTGGTCCGGTTCTGCGGCATCGTGGTGGGGGATGCCGGTGCTGGCGTGGGCGTAGTTGCCGGCCTTCTGGGACGGCAACCGAACCCACACCTGGTGGCAGGCGCGTCGAGTGAACATCGACGGGCGGTTCGCCCACCCGATGCAGGAATGGCTTGGCTGGAACGGATGTGCTGAGAGCCCCATCGAGCCAGGTGAACAGTGACTCGCAGACGCGGACCTGATGACGCGAGCTCTGAAGCGGGCGACGGAACCCCCAACGATGTCAAGGCTCGGGCACCGGTCGCGGCTGCGACCGGGCGGACAGGTGGATGGGCGGGCAGATGGATGGGCGGCGGGTGAACGGAAGGGACGGGGCGGATGGGCGGGCGAGTGGATCACCGGGCGGGTGACTAGACGGGGCGGCCGGATGGGCGGACGCGCGGATGGCAGGTGAGCGGATGGGCAGGTGAGCGGATGGGCAGGTGAGCGGATGGGTGGATGGGAGAGCGGATGGGCGGATGGGCGGGCGGGAGGGAGCGCGGGAGTTACCAGGTGGTGGAGTCGGTTTGGAGGAACGGGCGGGGCGGGAACCCGTCTCGGACTGCCTCCAGGAAAGTGATGATCTCGGCGGCTACCGAGCGGTGTGAGACGTCGTTGAGTACGTCGTGGTGGGCGCCTCGCACGGTGGCCAGACGCGCGGTGGGGAGCGATTTCGCCAGGCGGGTCAGCGCGTCACGGTCGGCGAGTGGGTCGGCTTCGCCGGTCAACAGCAGATGGGGTACGTCCGAAGCGCTCCCGTAAGCAGCGTCGAGCAGGTCGGCCGGGACCGGGGAGGCGAGAGCTCCCCTGGTCACGGCGGTGTCGTCGGTCAGCACGCCGCGATGTACCGGGCAGTGGGAGCGGGCGTCGAGTTCGTCGTCCCAGCTGCCTTCGTGGCGGAGGTCGTGTCCGGGCAGTCCGGCCAGCACCACAGCGTCCGGGCGGATGGTGGCGGACAGTGTCGCGAGCAGTGCCGCGAGCAGCGCCGCGCCGGTGTCGGAGCCGGTGAGCACGAGTGGGCGTACCGCATCGGGGGTTGCCGCAGTGATCGCCGCCGTGAGGGACTCGAGTGCGGTCGCCAGACCGCCGGCCTGGACGGGCGGCGCCGTGACGATCCGGACGTGGTAGGCGTCGGCCGCCAGACGGCGGCCCAGCCGGGCGTAGCTGAGCGGACTCTCGCCACGCCCCGGAACGACGACGACGGTACCGCGGATGTTGAGCCCGGCCGGAGGCAGATGCTCGGCGAAGCCCGCCGAAGAAGCGAAGGCCGCAGGCAACCCAGGGGACGCAGACGAAGCGGAATCCGCGGACGAACCAGAAGACGCCGCAGGCGCGGAGAAACCAGAAGACCCGGAAGACGCCGACGAAGCGGAAGGCGCGGAAGAAGACAGCGCAGAAAAGGAGGAATCAGGGGTCGGGATTGTCATTTCGGGCCGCCGTTTGTGTGGGAGGGTTTCCAGCCGAGGGCGGGGGCGACCTCGGTGGCGATGAGTTCGAGAGCTCGCACCGCGGCGTCGAAATCGGGGATGCCGGGATTGAACTGGGTGATCAGATCGGTGGCCACCGGCAGGACCTTCTCCTGCTGGAAAGCGGCCACAATCTCGTCCGGATGGCCGTAGAAGGCGTGGAACCGGCGCAGATATTCGTCGCTACTTTGACCGGCCGGGAACGAGCCGCGGTCGACGAAGTTCTGGGCCGCGCGCAGCACCCCGGATTCGATCTGGGCGAGCGCCGTCCGTTTGTCGGCCGCCGGAAAGACGAACCGGGAAATGCCGATCCGTGGGGCACGCGGCTGGTTCCAGGCGGCGAGGAACGCGTCGGCCCACCCGCGCTGGACGTCGTCGGTGTTCTCGGTGTACCCGTAGGTGGCCCGGTTGAGCAGCAGATTCGCACCGGCGTCAGCGGCGTAGGCAGCCCCCTGCGCACTGAACACCGCCTGCCAGACCCGCTCGGTGAAATCGTCGGTCAGCGGCGGCTGAACGGTGAAACCGGGCGTCCCGACCTCCTCGTTCCGTAGTGCTCGGCGCAGCAGGTCGAACGAGGACGTGGTGATTTCGCGGCGGCGTTCGAAGTCGGCGCCGAGGGCCGCGTATTCGACCGGGCCGGAACCACTGCCGACACCGATCTCGACCCGGCCGCCGCTGAGCGTGTTGACGACGGCGACGTCCTCGGCGAGACGGATCGGATTCTCCAGCGGCAGGATGGTGATGGCCGTGGAGAGCCGGATCCGTTTGGTACGGGCAGCCGCGTGCGCCAGGAACGGCCACGGCGAGGACAGCCCGCCACCGTGCAACGGAATGTGATGCTGGGCGACCCAGCCGACGTCGAAGCCGAGTTCGTCGGCGACCACGAACAGTTCCTGAGCCCGCCGATAGGTTTCGGACAGCGGCCCCCGCCCCTGCACGTGGGTGAGAAATCCGAGACGGAATCGGGGGGACGTCATACCGGGGCTCCTTCGAGGTCCAAGAGCGTGCGCAACTCACCGCGGGCGGCCCGGCCGGCCGCCGCGGAACGCAGGGTGGGCGCAGAGCTGACAAGCAATCTGGTGTACGGGTGAGCCGGCTCGTTGATCACCGCGGAGGCGGGCCGGTCCTCGACGATCTCCCCCTGGTAGAGCACCGCGATCCGGTCCGCGACGCCGGCCACCGAGCCGAGGTCGTGCGAGATGAACAGCAGGGCGGTGCCCGCGTCCCGTAGTTCCTTGAGCAGTTCGAGCACCTGCACCCGGTTGGCCGAGTCCAGCGCGCTGACCGGCTCGTCGAGCAGGATCAGCCGGGGCGAGGTGATCAGCGCCCGGGCCACCGCGACACGTTGCCGTTGCCCGCCGGAGAGCTCGCCGGGGAGCCGGTCGAGGAGGGACTCGTCCAGCCGTACCCGATGAAGGATCTTGTGCACTTTGTCGTCGATGCCGGCTGAGCCCTGGATCCGCAACGGCTCGGCCAGCGACTCGGCGATGGTGAGGTCGGGGTCGAGGCTCTTCAGCGGATCCTGGAAGACGTACTGGACCAGGCCGCGCCGTCGCAGCTCACGCCACTGCCTGGGCTTGAACGCGGCGACGTCGGCGCCGTCCACGACGATCTTCCCGGCGCTCGGGCGGACCAGGCCGAGGATCGTGCGGGCCAGCGTCGACTTGCCGGAGCCGGTCTCGCCGATGACTCCGACCGTCTCGCCCGGCGAGAGGCTGAGGGAGACGCCGCGCAGCGCGTGCAGCCGGCCGGCGCGGCGCCGGTAGTGGACGTCGAGGCCGGTGATCTCAAGAAGAGACAAGGTAGCGCTCCAACCCGTAGGACTCGTGCTCGGCGATGAGGAGCTGGGTGTACTCGTGTTCGGGGTGGTAGAGGATCTTCTCGACCGGGCCCTGCTCGACCACCTCGCCGTCCCGCATGACCAGCACCTCGTCGCAGAACTGGGCGACCACGGCGAGGTCGTGCGACACCACGACCAGGGCCAGGCCGGTGTCGTCGCGCAGGTCGGCGAGCAGGTCGAGGATCTCGGCCTGGACGGTGACGTCGAGGGCGGTGGTGGCTTCGTCGGCGATGAGCACCCTGGGTTCGGCGGCGATCGCGGCGGCGATCAGCGAGCGTTGCAGCATGCCACCGGAGAGCTCGTGCGGAAACTGATCAAAAACAGACCTTCCGAGGCGTACGGCGGCCAGGAGCTCGATCGTGTGGAGGCGGGCGGCGCGCCGCCGCAGGCCGAGCTTGACCCGGACCACCTCGGCGACCTGCGAGCCCACGGTGAGCGACGGGTTGAGGTAGGAGGCCGGGTCCTGGAAGACCGCGCTGATCGTGGAGCCGCGCAGCCCGGTCCACTGTTTCGGGGTGAGCGTGGCGACGTCGTGGCCGTCGAGGTCGATGCGGCCGCCGGCGATCCGGAAGTGTTCCGGCAGGATGCCGAGCGCGGCCCGGCAGGTGATGGTCTTGCCGCTGCCGGATTCGCCGACGATGCCGACGACACCGCCGGGTTCGAGAGTGAAGGAGACCCCGCGGACGATCTCCCGGCCGTCCACGTCGTTGCGGATCCGGACCTGGTCAAGCGCGAGCACGGACATCGGCACTCCTCTTCAGCAGCAGGGCGCGCCCGGCCTCGCCGGTCACGTCGCGGATCGCGTCGGCGAGCGAGTTGCAGGCCCAGACGGTGGCCATGATCAGCGCGGTCGGCACCAGAGGCGCCCACGGCCGGAAGCTGAGATAGCCCAGGTCCGCGGCGAGCACCCCGCCCCACGTCGGCGCGGGCGGCTGCACGCCGATGCCGAGGAAGGTCAGGCTGGACACCACCACGAAGCCGATGCCGGTGGTGTTGGCCAGGGCCACCGCGATCGGCGGTAGCACCTTGACCCAGACGTGTCTGCGCACCACCCAGCCGACCGAGGCGCCGGCGATGATCGCCGCCTCGACGTACGGGGAGCGGGCCACCGACAGCGTCGCGGCCCTGGAGACCCGGAAGAACAGCGGCGAGATCAGGATGCCGACGGTGAACATGGCCTGCGGGATGCCGTTGCCGAGCAGGGCGGTGACGGCGACCGCGAAGACCAGGAACGGCAACGCGATCAGCGTGTCGGCCAGGCGCAGCGTGACCCATTCGAAGACCGCGCCGAGGTAGACCGACAGGATGCCCGGGATCACCCCGGCGACCAGGGCGACCAGCGACACCTGGATCGAACCGAGGACGCTGATCCGGGAACCGTCGAGGAGCCGGCTGACGACGTCGCGGCCCAGGTAGTCGGTGCCGAGCCAGTGGGCGCCGGACGGGCCGGCGAGGATGTCGGCGCCGCCTTCGAGCGGGTCGTACGGGGCCAGGAACGGCCCGATCGCGGCCAGCAGAACGATGAAACCGAGAATGCCGACGGCGATCCGGCCGCTGGGCAGCTGGAGGATCCGGCGGATCATGTCAGACCCCTCTCGCGCTCGGCCGGGGATGCGGCCCGGGCCGGAATGCGGGCCATGTCAGACCCCTCTCGCCGAGGCCGGGGTGACCCGGACCAGGATCACGTTGACCAGCAGGTTGAAGACGACGACCAGGACCACCGAGACGACCAGGACACCCTGGACGGCCGGCACGTCACCGCGCTGCGCGGAGTCGGCGGCGAACTGCCCGAAACCCGGCATCCCGAAGATCGACTCGGTGACGACGGCGCCGCCGAGCAGGTTCGGGAACTTCATGCCGAGGACGGTCAGCGCCGGGCCCATGCCGTTGCGCAGGACGTGCCGGAAGAAGATCCGCCGGGGGCTGAGGCCGCGGACGATCGCGCCGGTCACATAGTTCTCCCGGTACGCCGCCACGAGCCCCGACCGCAGTTGACGTGCCACGTCGGAGACCGTGTCGAAGCTGAGCGCGACGGCCGGCAGCACCAGGTGCGCCAGCCACACGCCGAACCCGCGCTCGGCCGGGATGTAGCCGGCCGACGGGAACCAGCCGAGCGCCACCGCGAACACCACGACCAGGGCGATGCCGACCACGAACGACGGCATCACCGAGATGAACGTCATGAACCCGGTGATCGCCCGGTCCACCCAGGTGGTCCGGCGGGCCGCGGCCAGCACGCCGAACCCGAACCCGAAGACGACCCCGATGATCAGCGCCAGGCCGGCCACCGAGAGGCTGATGATCGCGCCCTCGAACAGCAGCCGGGAGATGTCGGCGCCGTTGAACCAGCTGACGCCGAGATCACCTTTCAGGACCTGGGAGAACCAGTCGAAGTACTGGGTGAGGAAGGGCCGGTCGAGCCCCCACTCGTGTTCGATCTTGGCCACCGTCTCCGGGGTGGCCGACTCACCCAGTTGCAGGTGAGCCGGGGAGAGCCCGCTCAGCGCCCGCAGCGCGAACGTCACGAACGTGGCGACCAGAAAGACCGGAACGAAGATGGCGATCGTACGGACGAGACCGCTGAGCAGGCCCTTCATCAGCCGACCGTCAGTCCGGTCCAGTGGAGCTGGCCGGGGATCGGCGCGAAGTCCGACACCTTGGGGCTCTTCACGAACAGGTTGGGCTGCGAGTAGGTGAAGACCAGCGCCTGGCTCTCCAGGCCGGCCCGGGTCGCCGCCTGGAGGTTCTTCTGGTAGTCGGGCGAGTCCAGCGGGGTGCTGCGGGCGGTCGCCACGGCGGCCTCGAAACCGGCCGGCTGGTACGGGGTGCTCAGGTTCAGCGGGCCGTTCGGGCCGAAGTGCGCGGTCAGGGTCTGCACCGGCGACTCACGGCCGGTGGTGCCGTAGATCGACAGGGCCAGGTCCTTGGCGAAGAACGGGGTGGCCCAGTTCGGGTCGACCTTGATGTTCACCGTGATGCCGGCCGCGCCGAGCTGCGACTGGATGATCTCGGCGGCCGTCTGCTGGGCCGGGATGACCAGGTCGACCTGGATGTCACCGGGCTGGTAGCCGGCTTCGGCGAGCAGTGCCTTCGCCTTCGCCACGTCGTAGGGCCAGCGGTTCGCCGACTGCTGGTCGTACGCCAGGTAGTTGCTCGGGAACGGCTGGTCGGTGGCCGTACCGGATCCGAAGGTGACCTTGTCGACGAATTCCTGGCGGTTGGTCGCATGCCGCACCGCATCGACGACCTTGGGGTTGTCGAAGGGTTTCTTGTTGATGTTGATGCTGATGTTCGCGGCGTTGTAGCCGGGCTGGATGACGACGTCCAGCTTGGACGCCTCGGCCGCCTTGATCTGGTTGGGGGTCAGGCCGGCCAGGTCGTAGACGCCGGTCTGCACGCCGGAGACGATGGTCGCCGCGTCCGGGGCGGAGAGCAGCTCCACCTTGTCGATCTTGATGTTGGCGGCGTCCCAGTAGTCCGGGTTCTTCTTCAGGTAGACGTGCGAGCCCGGGACGTTCTCGGTGACCACGAACGGGCCGGCGCCGACCGGGTTCTTGTCCAGCGCGGCCGGGTCGGCGGCCGCCTTCGGGCTGGGGATCTGCGCGACGCGCTCGCCGAGCAGCAGCGGGATCTGGAAGTCGGTCTGGGTCAGGTCGATCACCACGTCGGTGTCGCTGGCGGCGGTGACCGTCTTGATCGAGGTGAGGTCACCGAAGAGCGCCGAGTCCTTCTGCGTCTTGGCCCGCTCCAGGTAGGCCTTGATCGCGGCCGCGTTCACCGGCTCGCCGTCGCTGAACTTCAGGCCCCTACGCAGGTGGAAGGTGATCTGGTCACCCTTGTCGTTGTACTCCCAGCTCTCGGCCAGGCTCGGGACGGCCTCGCCCTTCTCGTTGATCTCGGTCAGCGAGGCGTAGGCCAGCGACAGGATGCGGAACTGCGCGCCACTGCCGGACACCACCGGGTCCCAGTGGGCGGGCAGGGTGACAGCCCAGCGCAGAGTCGACTCGTCGAGCGCATCGCCGGCGGCCCCTCCGGCGCAACCGGACAGCGCGAGCACCAGCGTGGTCACGGCCAGGGTGAAGCGTCTCATCAGGCTGCCTTCGCGGTGGTGTGGATGTTCTGGGGGACGGGCAGGCCGAGGTTGCCGCGCAGGGTGGCCGACTCGTACTCGGTGCGGGCGACGCCGCGTTCGCGCAGGATCGGCAGCACCTCGTCGATGAAGCGGGCGAACTCGCTGGGCACGGTGACGGTCAGGTTGATGCCGTCGAAGGCGCCGGCCTCGAACCACCTCTGGATCTCGTTCGCCACGGTGAGCGGGGATCCGGTGAACGGGGAGCGGCGCGAGTTGATGGTGTGCTCCACGACCTGGCGCAGCGTGAAGTCGTTGTCCTTCGCCAGCTTCTTGATCTTCTCGGCGTGCGTACGGAAGCTGCGGTCACCCAGGTCACCCAGCTCCGGGAAGGGCGCGTCCAGGTCGTACTGCGTGAAGTCGTGCCAGCCGAACGGGCGGCCCAGCTCCTTGAGCGCCCGGTCGAAACTCTTGCCGCCGATGACGGCGGCCTCCTTCTCGCGGGCCTGCTCGTCGGTGTCCGCGATGATCGGGCTGATGCCCGGGACGATCAGGACGTGCTCGGGATCGCGGCCCTTGGCGGCGGCCCGGCTACGGATGTCACGGGCGAAGGCGACGCCCTCCTCGATCGTCTGCGCGTGCGTGAAGATCGCCTCGGCGATGCTCGCGCCCAGGTCACGGCCCTCGTCGGAGTCGCCGGCCTGGAAGATGACCGGCTGCCCCTGCGGGGAACGCTGGAGGTTCAGCGGGCCGACCACCTGGAAGTGCTCACCGATGTGGTTGAGCGCGTGCTGCCTGCTCTTGTCGAAGAAGACCCCGCGCTCCTTGTCGCGCGGGAAGGCGTCGTCCTCGTAGGAGTCCCACAGACCCTGGACGACGCGTACGTGCTCCAGCGCCCGGCCGTACCGGGTCGCGTAGTCGTAGTGCTCCTTGCGGCCGTAGTTGCCGGCGGTCCCGCCGTCCCCGGTCGCGACCACGTTCCATCCCGCGCGGCCCCCGCTGATCACGTCGAGCGAGGCGAGCCGGCGCGCCACGTTGAACGGGTCGTTGTAGGAGGTGGTCAGCGTGCCGACCAGCCCGATGTTGGTGGTGTGCACGGCCAGCGCGGACAGCAGGGTCAGCGGTTCGAGCCGATTGAGGTAGTGGTTCGGCGAATCCGGGGTGATGAACTGGCTGTCCACGATGAAGACGTGGTCGAACTTCGCCGCCTCGGCCTGCTGGGCACGGGCGATGTACCAGCGGATGTCGACGCTGGCGTCGCCGGGGATCTCCGGACTCAACCAGGTGTGATGCTGGCCGGGTCCGCCCACACCGAGCAACACCGCCCCCAATTTAAGGGTCTTTTTAGACATTTAACGGCCTTTCTTGGGTACGCCGTTCGCCGGCGCTGAAACATCGAGGGGGTTGTGGCGCCTCGGGCGGCGGCGCCGGCTTCAGTATCGGCAGGCTCCGGCTCGGACGTCCAAGGAGAGATCGTGATGACAAGCCATCACGCTCGTTAATCAATTCCTAGTAGACTGATAGGTATGAGTCGGTATCTCGACATCGCTCCGCTGCGCAGCCTCGTCGCCGTCGCGGACTGCGGTGGATTCCAGCGCGCAGCCACGTCGCTGCACCTGAGCCAGGGCGCGGTCAGCCAGCACGTCCGCCGCCTGGAGACCGCCCTCGGCCGCGCCCTGGTCGAACGCGACGGCCGCGGTTCCCGGTTCACCAGCGACGGTGAGGCCCTGCTGAACCACGCCCGGCGGATCCTGGCCCTGCACGACGAGGCCCTGCACGCCTTCGGCGCCTTCGACGTCGAAGGCGAACGGACGCTGGTGATCGGGTCGACCGAGCACGCCGCGGCCCAGCTGCTGCCCGACCTCACGACCGCGCTGGCCGCCACCTTCCCGGAGCGGCGCATCCGGTTCCGGATCGACCGGGGCGCCCAGTTGCGGACCGCTCTTCAGGAGGGCCGTATCGACCTGGCGCTACTGCTCGGCCCGGCACACGAGAGCGACGCCCGGACCGTCGGGGAACTGCACCTGACCTGGTATTCAGCACCCGGCTGGACATCGCCGGCGCCGGGTGAGCCGGTGCCACTGGTGTGCTTCGACGCGCCGTGCGCGATCCGCAGCCTGGCCCTGGAGACGCTCTCCGCCCACCAGGTGCCGACCGAGGTGGGCGCCGAGGCCGCACACCTGGCCGGGGTTCAGGCCGCGGTCCGCGCCGGCCTCGGGGTGGGCCTGATGGCCACGCTCGGCCAGCGTCCGGACGGGCTGACCGCCCGCGCCGACCTGCCGTTGCCGCGACCCCTGGAACTGTCGGTCTGGCCTCGCCGCGGCCTGCCGGCCGACCTGGTCGACGGCGCGGCCACCGCGCTGACCAAGATCCTGACGAACGCTGTTCACCATCACTGAGGGCCACCTCCGGCCAGCGCTGTCACTCGCCATGATCGAGAGCGACATAGCGGCCGGAATGGTAGACGAGCGGGGTGGACGCCTCGCCCAGCCCGTGCTCACCGCTGAGCGGGCTGGCCAGCACGATCGTGTGGTCGCCGGCCTCGACCCGGTCGACCACCCGGCAGACCAGGCGGGCCAGCACGCCGTCGAGCAGCGGAACCCCGCCGGGACCGGGCTGCCAGGCGCCGTGCTCGGCCAGCCGGTCGATCCCACGGGTCGAGAAGGTGCGCGCCACATGCTCCTGCTCCTGCCCGAGCACGTGCACCGCCACGGTGTCGGCGGCCGCCACCGCGGGCCAGGCCGAGGCGGATTTGGCCAGGCAGAACGAGACGAGCGGCGGGTCCAGCGAGACCGAGGTGAACGAGGTCGCGGTGAATCCGGTGGCCGGCTCACCGGGCGCGGTGATCACGACGACGGCCGCGGCGTGCCGGCGCAGGAGCTGCCGGAAGAGTTCGGCGTCCACAGTATCGGCGGGGACGGCTTGCAGGGTCATGACGGGCCTCCATCGTGTCGCAACAGGTGCTGCCTCCGCGAAGGCGCCACGTGATGCCCGAGGTCACGCGCCGCCAGGTTCGCACCACCGACGGTGCTCTGTGACAGCACGGCCCGTCAACCCGCTTCCCATATCCTAGTAAACCGATAGGATCTCATTGACATAAACAGGGTTGACGGCCCAGGATGCGGGCATGAGCGACTACGATCCGTTCCACCAGCGGCTGCACCACATCGCCTCCCACTCGCTGAGTGGGCACACCGCGCAGACCAGCGGGATGCGCCGCGTCGAGGCCATCAGCGGGGCCACCGTGGGCAGCCGGAACCTCTGGATGGGACAGACGCACGTGGCCGCGAGCACCAACTCCGGCAACCACCACCACGGCGAATCGGAGACCGCGATCTACGTGGTCAGCGGCAACCCGTCGTTCGTCTTCCTCGACGAGGAGAAGGGCGAGATCCGCGTCGACACCAAACCCGGGGACTACATCTACGTACCGCCGTGGGTGCCGCACCGCGAGGAGAACCCGGACCCGGACAACGAGGCCGTCGTGGTGATCTCCCGGACCACGCAGGAGGCGATCGTCGTCAACGTCCCCGACCTGAAATGGGTGGGCCCGATCGCGATCGGCTCGTCGGAGTCACAGCAGCTGTAACAGGTGTGACGATGGGGGCATGACGATCCGGGTCGCGATGTGGTCAGGTCCCCGCAACATATCCACGGCGATGATGCGCAGCTTCGGCTCGCGCGCCGACACCGTCGTTTCCGACGAGCCGCTGTACGCCCACTACCTCGCCGCGACCGGCCTCGTCCACCCCGGCCGTGACGAGATCCTCGCCTCCCAGCCGCAGCGCTGGGAGGACGTCGCCGACGCCATCACCGGCCCGCTCCCCGGCGACCCGGCCGTCTTCTACCAGAAGCACATGACCCACCACCTGCTACCGCAGATCGGGCGGGACTGGCTGGGCAAACTCACCCACGCGTTCCTCATCCGCGACCCCGCGCACGTGGTGGCGTCATATGCGAAGGTGCGCGGCGAACCGACCCTCGAAGACCTCGGCTACCCGCAGCAGGTGGAGATCTTCCGCACCTTCGGCGGGCCGGTGGTCGACTCCGCCGACGTGCTCCGCGATCCCGAGCGCACGCTGCGGCTTCTCTGCGAGGGCCTCGGCTTCGCCTTCGACCCGGCGATGCTGTCGTGGGCGCCGGGTCCGCGGCCGGAGGACGGCGTGTGGGCGCCACATTGGTACGCCTCGGTGCACGCGTCGACCGGTTTCGCCCCCTACAACCCGGCGCGGGCCGACGTTCCGGAGCGGCTGCGTCCCCTGGTCGAGGCCGCCCTCCCCTTCTACGACGAGCTGGCCACCCACCGCCTGTAGCCCGCCAGCCGTCGCCCAGCACGGTTATCCGCACCGCAAAACCGCCGTGAACGACGGCCGACCACCCCAGCCGTCGCCCAGCACGGTTATCCGCACCGCAAAACCGCCGTAACCGACGGCCGACCACCCAGCCGTCGCTCAGCGCGCCTTCCCACACCGCAAAACCAGCGTGAACGACGGCCGACCACCCCAGCCGTCGCTCAGCGCGCCTTCCCGCACCGCAAAACCGCCGTGAACGACGGCCGACCGCCCCGGCCGTCGCTCAGCGTGCCTTTCGGGGGCGCATTACCGGGCTGAGCGACGGCTGGCGGTCCTCGGTGGCGTGCGATGATTTCGCATCCATCGATCGAGGGGACTGGCATGGGGTACAGCGGGGGCATCTACGTGGCGAAGGCCGGGCGGCCGGCGGCGCTCGGCGGACTGGCCGTGCTCTGGGAGAAGGAATTCCCCGGCGGCTGGCACGAGTTGCAGCTCGACGGTTTCCCGGAGAGCGCCGCCCTGAGTGAGGTGGTCGGCGAGACCGGGGCGCCTGCGCTGGTCGCGGTGGTGCTCGACAGCGACATGGCCCACGTTCAGGCGCTCAGCCCGGCCGGTGTCGGCTGGGCCGCCTACCTGCACCCCGACAACGCCGAGGCCTTCGGCGCCCCGCCGCTGCCGCACACCCCGGACGAGATCGCCGGACTGGCCGTCGCCTGGTCGGCTGAGGCCGGCCTGAACGCGGAACCGGATGCGGTCCGGGCGGCGCTGTCCGCGAAGAACACCTTCGCCGAGGAGACGTTCACCGAACTCCTGGCCGCGCTGGGCATCAGCTCCCGCTGAAACTCCCACTCGAACTCCCACCCGAACTCCCACCCGAACTCCCGCTGATCTTGCGAGTCTCGGCGCCGCAGAAGACTCGGCAGCGCCCGAGAACTCGCAAGATGACAACGCCCGGGAACTCGCAAGATCGCCGGATCCGGTGGCGGCAGCACGACGCGACGCGGTCAGGCATCGCCGGATCCGGTGGTGGCAGCACGACGCGACGCGGTCAGGCGTGGTGTGGGGTCATGCGTCGAGGAGGCGGACGCCGTTGGCGGCGGCGTGCTCCTGGTAGATCTTGGCGACCCGGGCGGTCAGCGGACCCACCGAACCGTCGCCGATGCGGCGGCCGTCGATCGTGGTGACCGCGGCGATCTCGCCCATCGTGCCGGTGCAGAACACCTCGTCGGCCGTGTACATCTCGGTGAGCGACACATCACGGACCACCGCCGGGATGTCGTGCCGGACGGCGAGGTCGAGGACCGTCTGGCGGGTGATCCCTTCCGGACAGGCGGCGGTCGTCGGGGTGACCAGGCGGCCGTCTGTCACGGCGAACAGGTGGGTGGCGTTCGTCTCGGCGACGAAACCCCGCTGGTCGAGCATGAGGGCGTCGTCGGCGCCGGCCGCGTTCGCCTCGATCTTCGCGAGGATCGAGTTGATCAGGTTGTTGTGGTGGATCTTCGGGTCGAGCACGTCCGGGGCCGGGCGGCGGATGCTCGACGTGGCCAGGGTGAGCCCGCCGGTGTCGTAGACCGGAGGCTTGTGCTCGGCCAGCACGATCAGGGTCGGCCCGGCCCGGTTGAGCCGCGGGTCCATGCCGCTCGTCACCTTCACCCCGCGGGTCAGGGTGAGCCGGATGTGCACCCCGTCGACCATCTCGTTGGCCCGCAGCGTGGCCGTGATCGCCTCGATGATCGTGTCGGCGGACGGGATGTCGGAGAACCCGAGGGCCAGCGCCGACCGCCGGAGCCGGGCCAGGTGCTCGGTGAGCCCGAAGATCGCGCCCCGGTAGAGGCGCAGGCCTTCCCAGACCGCGTCACCGCCCTGGACCACCGAGTCGAACGGGGAGAGGCCGGGCTGGTCACGGTGCAGCAGATTCCCGTTGACCCAGTACTGGATGCCGGCGTTGCGCTCGTCGTACCGCTGAAGCATCGGCCCAGCCTACCGGCGCGACGAAGGCCCACCCGCGGCGATCTTGTGAAGTTCCGCGAGACAAGTGCGACCGAAGTCAACAAGATCGCGAAAGGGAGCGGCGGCAGGCGGCGGAACGCGGGAGGCGGGGCGTTGACGAGCCGGCCCAGTTCGGGTCAGGGCCGGCTCGTCCGTACCGCAGAAAGGTCTAAGCCCGCCCACCGGGGACCGAGACCTGCCGGCGGGCCAGGTCCTGAAGGATCTCGCTGGTGGCGGACGTGCCGAACCGGGTCACGCCGACGCCGGCCATCGCGATCATCGCGTCCAGGGTCCGCACCCCGCCGGAGGCCTTGACCTGCACCCGCGGGGAGACGGCCGAGCGCATCAGCGCGAGGTCGTCGATGGTGGCGCCCTTCGGGGCGAAGCCGGTGGAGGTCTTCACGAACGCCGCGCCGGCGCGCTCGGCAGCCCAGCAGGCGGCGAGTTTCTGCTCGTCGGTGAGGTACGCCGTCTCGAGGATGACCTTGACGTGCGCGGTGCCGGCGGCCTTCACGAGGAGGCCGATCTCGTGCTCGACGGCGGCGATGTCGCCGGAGCGCAGCCAGCCGATGTTGAGCACCATGTCGATCTCCTTGGCGCCCTGGTGCACGGCCAGCTCGGTCTCCGCGATCTTGACCGAGGTGGGGGTGTCGCCGTGCGGGAAGCCGACGACGGTGCCGACCATGACGTTGGTGCCGCGCAGCAGATCGACCGCGACCGTCACGTCGCACGGGCGCACGCACACCGAGGCGACGTCGTACTTCTTGGCGATCGCGCAGCCTTCGCGCAGGTCTTCCAGGGTGAACTCGGGCCGGAGGATGGAGTGGTCGATCATCTTCGCGATCTGCGGCACGGTGAAGTTCATGGCTGGACGTTAGCTGTCTAGACAGGTGGTTGTCTAGACAGTCTGGAGGTGTCGGTAGGGTGTGCGTCATGTCCGGGGATCCCGATTTCTCGCCGCGCTACTTCCGCATCGAACAGGCGCTGCGCGCACAGATCGCGAAGTCCCGGCCACACGACCCGCTGCCGTCCGAGCCGGAGCTCGCCCGCGAGCACGGCGTCAGCCGGATGACCGCCCGCGCCGCCGTGACCCAGCTGGTCAACGACGGTCTCGTCTACCGTGCGCCGGGGCGGGGCACGTTCGTCGCCGTGCCCAGCGGGCCACGCCGCGCCGACCACCTGATCCGGCTCAGCGAGGAGATCCGCAAGCAGGGCAAACGACCATGGGCCAAGGTGGTCGTGGCCGAGCTGCGCCCGCCCACCGCGATCGAGGCGACCCGGCTGCGCCTGCGTAAGGGCGACGTGTTCGCGATCCACCGGGTCCGGTTCGCCGACGACGAGCCGATCGCGTTCGAGCGGGCCATGTACCCGGGCACGGTCGGCGACCTGCTCGCCGCCGACCTGTCCCGCTCGGTGCACGAGGCACTGGTCAAACTCGGTCACACCCCCGTGCACGGCACGTCGACGATCCGCGCCGAGGCGGCCACCGAGGAGGACGCGCACGAGCTGGGCGTCCCGGTCGGCTCGGCGCTGCTGATCGAGGAACGGCTGATCCTCGACCAGAACGAGCGGCCGCTCGAGCTCAGCGAGTCCCGGTACGCCGGCGACCGCTACCGGCTAGACGTCGCGTTCGGGGTCGAGCCTCTCGTTCAGTAGGTGCAGCGGGGCGGCCTCGATCCCGGCGTGATCGAGCGCGTTCCAGTAGGCGGCCGCCTGCTCCGGGCGTACCGGGCCGTCCAGCAGCGGCAACCCGGGTACGGCGGCGTGCAGCAGGGACTCCAGCTGGCACGACGCGATCGTCCCCGGCAGGTGACGGTCGATCGCCGGCAGTCCGGGAGCCGCGGTCCGGACGGTCCGGCCGCAGTCCAGCAGGCCACCGCCGACGATCAGGACGTCGCCGCGGGTGCGCATCCGGGCCAGGGCGCGGGACGTGTCGAAACAGTGCGGGAACGAGTCGTCGACCAGGATCGTGCCCGGACGTAGCCGGTCCACGTCGAGCGTGCGGGGGCCGCTGCTGGTCGCCGCGATGATCACGTCGGCCCGGTAGACCGCGTCGGCGCTCGTCGCCACCTCGGCCGGGACGTCCAGGCTCGCGGCCAGCTCGCGCAGGCGCGGCGCGGCGGCCGGCAGGTCACACAGGATCAGGCCCGCCGGAGCTTCGGCGCGGGCCAGCAGCAGGCTCAGCGACGACGTGCCGATCGAACCCAGACCGAGGACGGCGACGACGTTGTCCGGCAGCTTGCGGTCGCGGGCGGCCAGGGCCGCAAGAACGGTTCGGACCACCGCGGCCGCGGTCACCGCATGGCCGGTGGTGAGGTTCACGTCGCTTCGGCGGTACGGGGAAACGGCCGCCCCGTAATTCGTGTTGGCCGGAATCATTCCCGCGAGCGAGACCGTCCGCGCCCCCTGCCCAGCGGCCAGATCGACGGCTTCGGCGACGTGTTCGGCCAGGCCGGGGCTCCCCAGCTCGTCGGCGAAGCGGGGCACCGCGACGAACCCGGACCGGCCCAGCGGGGTGTCGACGGTCTCCAGCAGTCGTGCCCGCCCGTCCGGGAAGATCGTCCGGCGGATGGTCTCCCGGTCCAGCGCGGGCAGGAGCCGCCGAACCGCCTCGGGCAACGCGGTGACCTGCTCAGGCACCGGCAGATATCCGACAAGTCCGGCGGTCAAGGGCGTACCGCCGCGGATCTCGGCCGCTGCTCCACCGGATTCGGTGGGCCGGCGGACAAGATCGCGGTCCGGGACAGCCGCGGGGGCGGCCAGGTCGGCGGCGATGGCGGCGGCCAGCTCGTCGGTGACCGACTGTGACAGGCGAGCACGGAGCGTGAGGCGCAGTCCCCCGCCGACCGGGCGGACCGCGAGCAGCACCTCGGTCCCCGGCGGGACGGCGAGTTCGGCGTCCGTGTCGTCCCAGGCCAGGCGCAGCGTCTCACCCCGGACCGCGCCGAGCGCACCGAAGTCCAGGTAGGTGAAGAAGTGCCGCCACCCCTGTGGCGCGGTGAACGTCCTGGTCCGGGCATCGATGACGGCTGCCGACACCTCCGCCGGGCCCGCTCCGGGGCCGGGCCGGACGGCGATCGCGGTGGCGCACGGGCCGAAGACCCGGCCCAGGTCGGCCATCGCGTGATCACGCCCGGTCACCGCGACGCCGATCACCGGGTCTGGACGGCCGGTCACCGACGCGAGCGCCCGGTGGTAGGCGGTCAGCACCGGCACGAACGGGGTCACCCCGGCAGCGGCGGCCAGTTCCCGCAGGCCAGCGGTGTCGCGCACGGTGAACCCGGCGGTGGTGATCGCCCCGCCGACGCGGATCGGGCCACCGTCGTGCGGGGCGATCTCGGACGGCATTCCCGCCAACCGCGACACGTACTCCCGGAATGTCGCCCGGATCGGTTCGAGCCGGCCACCGTCGTAGACGGCGAGCAGTTCCCGCATCAGCAGCGCCACGCTGTAGCCGTCCCCGGCCAGATGATGCGCGTGCACCATCAGGACGTGCTCCTCCGGCCCGTAGCGGAGCAGCCGCAACCGGACGAGCGGCCACTGCGCCGGGTCGAACCGGTGTTCCCGCTCGGCCGCCAGTTCCTCGTCGAGCGGTCGCGGGGCGGGTTCGTAGCCGACGACAGGTGTCACCGACGGGAGCTCGCGCTGCACCGGCGGCCGCGCGTCCCGGGGGAAGACGGTCCGCAGCATCGGATGCCGCGCGACCAGCACCGCCACCGCCCGCCGGAAGCGTTCGACATCGAGCGGCCCGTGCAGGCGCGGCGCCGCCAGCCAGGTCGACGGCGCCCCGAACGCGTCGGCCAGCAGGAATCCACGCTGGGTGGCGGTCACCGCGAAGTCGCCGCCGGACGTGCCGGCCGGAGTCGTCTCGCCGTCGGTCGTCGCGTCGATGACGGCCGCGAGCGCGGTCAGGGTGCGATGCCGGTAGAGGACCGTGGGCCGGGGCAGTGCCGGCCGGTGTTCGCTCAGGCTCGCGAACAGCTCCAGCACGCCGATCGAGTCCCCACCCAGCGCGAAGAAGTCGTCCTCCGGCCGGACCGATGCGACCCCGAGCTGGCGGGACCACAGTTCGGCGAGTAGCCGTTCGGTCGCGGTCCCCGTGATACCCGGCTCCGCGACAGCCGGCCCGGCCCGCAGGCCGGACCTGTCGATCTTCCCGGCGGCGGTGAGCGGCAACTCCCCCGCCACCTCGAACCGGGACGGCACCAGATATCCGGGCAGCAGCCCGGCCAGGTACGCCCGCAGCGCGGGACCGTCCACGGACGACGACTGCACCCATGCCACGAGCCGGCCACCGTCGACGAGGACCGCCGCCCGTACCACCTCCGGATGTTGCCGCAGCACCGCCTCGACCTCGCCCGGCTCGATCCGGTACCCGTGCAGTTTCACCTGGTCGTCGGCGCGCCCACGGAACCAGAGAACCCCGTCGGCGTCGAGGGTCCCGAGGTCGCCGCTGCGGTACCAGCGCCGGCCGTCCCGTGCCACGAACACCGCCGCGGTCTGCTCCGGGTCGTCGAGATAGCCGTCGGCCAGTCCGGCGCCGCCGATCCAGATCTCCCCGTCCGGCCCGGCGATCTCGATCTCCGCCCCGCCGGCCGGGCGGCCGATCGGCAGGCGCGTCACGTCGTCGGCCGGCCGTTCGGTGATCAGGTGCCAGGTCGCGTTGATCGTGGTCTCGGTGGGTCCGTACAGGTTGGTGATCCGCTGTCCCGGACCGAGCAGGTCGAACCATCGCCGCACATGCGCCGGCGACAGCACCTCCCCACCGACGTGTACCCAGCGTAGCCGGGACAGGTCGGGGCGGCTCTGCTCGGCGGCGGTCAGCAGCCGCTCCCACAACGTCGGAACCGAACTCCACACCGTCACCCGGTCCCGGGCCAGGAGCTCGACGAGCAACTCCGGATCCCGGATCGTGTCCCGATTCCAGGCCACGACAGTTGCTCCGACCAGCAACGGGGCCAGGATCTGCCGTACCGAAGCATCGAAGGAAATCGACGCGGTCTGCGCGAGCCGATCATCCGCCCGGTAACCGAAAGCATCGATCGCCCAATCCAGATAGCCGGCCATCGCCAGGTGCCCGACCACCACACCCTTCGGCCGCCCGGTCGAACCGGAGGTGAAGATGATGTACGCAGTGTCACCGCTCTCGACCCGATCCGGCAGCGGCGGCGTCTCGCCCGCCGCCTCGGCGTCCACCAGTGTGAACGCCGCCCCGAGCGCTTCGGCGACCGCCCGCGTCCCGGAGTCGTGGACGACCTCGGTCACCCCGGCCCTGGCGAGCAGCCCCGCGATCCGGGCCGGCGGGTGCGCGGCGTCCATCGGCACCCACGCCGCGCCGGCCTTGAGAATCCCGACGACACCGATCACCGTGGCCGCTCCCGGGCTGGTCAGCAGCCCGATCCGGCGGCTGCCGCCGACCACGAGCCGGCCCGCGAGGCGATCCGACGCGGCATCCAGCCCGCGATAGCTGAGCGGCACGCCGTCGCTCAGAACGGCAATCCCATCGGGGGTACGGCCACACTGCGCCCGAATCCGCTCGACCACCCCGGCGCGCCGCCCCTCGCCCTGCCCCGTGCCCTGCCCCGCGCTCGGCTCCGCGCTCGGCTCCGCGCCCTGCTCCACCAGCGCGATGATCTCCGCCAGGTGCTCGGCGGCGAGACGCCTGATGGTCGCTTCGGTGAACAGGGCCGCCGGATGGTTCCACGAGAAGTGCAGCGTGCCGTGCGCCTCGAAACACACCAGACCGAGCCGGGTGGCCGCGGACGCCGTTGCCGCGGTCGTGGCGAGGACACCCGCCGCGGTCGCCCCGGCATTCGGGAACCGGGCGAAACTGAAACTTGCCGGGCTCGCCGTCCGTGGCCCGGCCCCATCCGCAGTGAGCATCCGAGCCAGATCAATAGTGGACACCGAACCGTGCTGCTCAGCGGTCAGCCACAACTCCCGGATCCGCCCGGCCAGCTCGGCGCCGCTCTCCCCCGGCCGAACCCGCACCAGCACCGGAAGCGTGTCCGCGAACGGCCCGACCATCCGGTCGACACCCGGCAGCCGGCTCGCCCGGCCCGCCCGCGCCACCGAGACGGGCACGTCACTCTGCCCGCTCCAACGTGCCAGGCAGCGCACATACCCGGCGAGCAACAGATGGAAGAGCGAGACCCCGGCCTGCCGCGCGGTCTCGGCCAGCCGCCGGCTCACTTCCGGATCAAGAGCCTCCTGATGTACGAGGTACGGCCCACCAGGCTCACCATCGACCTCCCCGTCGAACGGCAGGGCAAGTCGCGGATACCCCGCCAACTCGGCACGCCAGTGATCAATATCGGCCTCACTCGGCGCAGTCTCGTGTTCCGCAAAGGTAGCCGCCGGCGCCGCCTCCAGCTCACCGCCGCCATAGAGCGCCCACAGTTCGTCCCCCAGAACCGCAAGGCTGTAGCCGTCAGCCGCCGCATGGTGCGCCACGACAACGAGCCGCGCCGCCCCGCCCCCGACCGCAAGCACAGCCCGAACCGGCCCTTCGCGCTCAAGATCAAACGTCCGGTTCCGCAGCTCCACCTCCCACTCCGCGTCCACGCCGGTACCCCCGGCCGGCTCTGACCGCTGTCGCGAGCCGTCGGAGACAGCGGTGCGAGCCAGCCGATCAACCACGGTGAACCACCCGGGCCAGCCGTCGACCGGAGCGGCGAAGTACTGGCCTCCCGGACCGAACCGGACCCGCAACATCGGATGGCGGCGTTCCAGTTCAGCGAACGCAAGCGCCAACCGCTCCGCGTCCACCGCCCCGGCCAGCGTCTGTCCGACACAGGCATAGGCCGGCACCTCCGGATAGAGCCGTCCCGTGGTCACAAACGCCCGCTGCACCGGACTGAACGGAAACCCCAAAGACCGCAAGCCGTCGCTCACGCGCCTTTCGGCGCCCTCATAACCGCCGTCAGCGACGGCTCGCCGAACCTGCCCGCCCGCCGCACCACAACCAACCACCCAGCCGTCGCTCACGCGCCCTTCGGCACCCTCATAACCGCCGTCAGCGACGGCTGGCCGTACCTCAGCGAGGTTCTGCGGGGCGGATTCGGTGGCTGAGCGACGGCTGGCCGTTGGTGGGGCCAGGTGGGCGGTCAGCTCGCCGACCGTTCGGTGCTCGAAGAACAGCGTTGTCGACAGGGTTCGGCCGAGGCGTTCCTCCAGCTCCTTGACCAGGTCGACGGCGGTCAGGGAGTCGAGGCCCAGAGCGAGGAACGGCTCGTCGAGGCCGATGGAGTCGGGTTCCCGTTCGAGTGGGCCGGCCAGCAGTTCCCGCACGAGTGCCACCAACTCGTCCCGCTCGGCCGCGGTCTCCTCGGCCGACGCCGCGTTCGCCGTCACTTCGGCCGCGGTCACCTCGGCCGACGCTGCGTTCGCCGTCACTTCGGCCGCCACGATCACGGTAACCCCAGGCGACGCCACCGCAGCCACCCGGGACGACGCCGTCGCGGTCGCCCCCGGCGAGGCCGTCGCGGTCGCCCCGGGCGAGAGTTCGGTGGTGGGGGTGGCCAGGACCTGGGGGGTGTTCAGGGTGGCGGCGGCCCACAAGGTTTCTGGGAGTTGGTTCAGGGGGAGGGCGCCGGTGGGTGGGAGCAGGCCGTGTCCGGTGGCCAGGCCGCCTCCGGTCAGGACGGGCAGGTTGACCGTGACGAATCGGCGGCCGGCTGCCTGTTCGGTGGCTGCGAACGTGTCCAGGAAGACGTTGCCGGCCACGTAGTCGCCCACCGCGCCGGCCAGCCCCGGGAGGACCGACGAGATCGAGGACAGCGCGATCACCAGTGGACTGCGGTCGGCCAGGGCGCGGGTCAGCAGGATCGTTCCGTGGACCTTCGCGGACAGGCCGGCGGTGATCTCCGCGGCGGACTTCGCGCGGAGGCTGCCCGGCCGGGCCACGCCGGCGGCCTGGATCACGATGTCGAAGTGGCGGTCCGCCACCAGGGCCGTGACGTCCTCCTCGACTGTCACGTCGGCGATGCGGTAGTCGGCGGTCGCGCCCAGTTCGCGGAGTTCGGCCAGGAGCGCGGCCGGTTCGGCGGAACGGCCCGCCAGCAGCAACGTCGGCCGGCCACGGCGGGCCAGGTGGCGGGCGATCTCGGCGCCGGCCGCACCGGCGCCGCCGACGATCAGGTAGCTGCCGTCCGCCGGTGGGATCAACGGTTCGGTGGACGCCACGGGAGTGAACGAGCGGGTCAGGCGGCGGCCGTTTCGCCAGGCCACGAGTTCGGCCAGGCCTGGACGGGGTGGGCTGTCGGCCTCCTGTCGCAGAGCGAAGCGACGGGACGCCTCCGGGTCGGCGGAGGTGAGATCGAGTAGCCGTACCCTCGCATCCGGGTTTTCGTCGGCGAAAGCCATCGCCAAGCCGGACCAGACCGCATGCCGGGGGTCCGGAGGGTTGTCGCCCGTCGCGAACAGGTCGCGGGTGACCAGCAGCAGGAAGCCGTCCCGGGGGGTCGCGGTGATCGCCGCCAGGGCGTCAGCGGGATCGCCGGAACCAGCGACGACGACCGTCGCGGGAATCGGCGCCGCGGCGGGCGGCAGCGGGGACGGCGTCCAGGCCGGGACCGACAGCGCCGGGCCGGGCGGGTCGGTGATCCAGTAGCGGCGGCGCTGGAAGGGGTACGTCGGCACGTCCACCCGACGGGTTCCGGCGTCCAGGAGGGTGCGGTCCAGGGAAGCGCCCGCCGACCACAGGGCACCCACCGTCCGCAGGAGCGCGGACGCGTCGTTCCCAGCCGGGCGGACCGTCGTTCCGCGGACCGCGGAGGAAAGGGTGACCGACGCACCCACCTCGACCATCGGGCCGAAGCCGTCCGCGCGCAACCTGTCGATCGTGTCCTCGAAACGGGCCGGGTGGGCGGTCGGGCGGTCCGGTCCGGCGGCCGTCCTGACGGCCTCCACCGCCGTCAGCCGGCCCGAGGTCATGGCCGCGGCCAGTTCGCCGAGACCGTCGCCGGCCGCGGTCGCCGGCTGGATGCCGTAGGCGATCAACTGTGCGGCCTGCGCCACCGCGAACGCGACCACCAGCGGCCGGGTCACCTCGGTGTGGGCCAGATCGGACTCGGGGATGGCCGGGTCGGTGCACCAGTCGACAAGCGAACGGCCGGCCACCGGACCTGTCGCGGCCGACACCTCGTCCAGGACGGCCCGGAACACAGGGGCCGTGGCATACAGGTCAGCGCCCTGACCGGGGCGCTGGGCGCCCTGGTCGGCGAACAGGAAGGCCACCCGGGCCGGGCGGGCCGGCGGCGGTCCGGGTTCCGCCACGGCCAGCTGCTCGGCGAGGTCGTTCTCGGTCAGGATCGCCATGCGGTACGGGGCCTCGTCGCGCCCGGCCGACGCGGAGGCACAGACGTCCGCCAGTGGTAGCTCAGGATGTTCCCGCAGGTGGGCCGCCAGTCGGGTGGCCGCCGCCCGGAGTGCCGGACCGGACCGGGCGGACAGGGTCAGCAGGTGTGGCCCGTCCTTCGGCTCGTGCCGGACCCCACTGCCGATCACACTGCCGGCCGCTTCCAGGATCACGTGGGCGTTCGTTCCGCCGAAGCCGAAACCGTTCACGCCGGCCGTCCGCGGCCCCGGCCAGGGGCGTCGTTCGGTGACCACCTCGAACCCGGCCGCGGCCAGATCGAACCGTGGCGACGGCCGGTCGTGGTGCAGGGACGGCGGCAACTCCCCGTGCTTCAGCGCCAGGATCACCTTCACCAGCGCGGGCAGGCCGGCCACATTCAGCAGGTGACCGATGTTCGTCTTGACCGAACCGAGCATCCGGGCACGGCCGTCGGGCCGCGGCGGGAACGCGTGCGCCAGCGACCGCGCCTCGATCGGGTCACCCACCGCCGTGCCGGTGCCGTGCGCCTCCACATAGGAGACCACGGCCGGATCAACCCCGCATTCACGGTACGCGTCCGCGATGACCTCACGCTGCAGCAGCGGATTCGGCGCCATCAGACTCAACGAACGGCCGTCGTTGTTGACGGCGCTGCCGCGTACCACCGCAAGAATCTGATCCTCGCCGGCATCGGCGAACCTGGTCAGAACCAGCGCCGCCCCACCCTCCCCCGGCACGAACCCGTCCGCGTCCGCGTCGAACGCCCGGCATCGGCCGGTGGGCGACAGCGCCTGCGCGGCGGTCAGCAGGGTCTCGCCGGTGGGTGTCAGGTTCAGGTTGACGCCGCCCACGATCGCGAGGTCGCAGTCGCCGGCGGTCAGGCTGCGCCGGGCCAGGTGCAACGCCACCAGAGCCGAGGAGCAGGCGGTGTCGACGGCTATCGCCGGGCCGTGCAGGTCCAGGAGGTGCGCAACCCGGGCGGCGATCAGGTTACGCAGGCTCCCGGTGAGCGCGTGGGACCCGGTCGCCTGGTTCCCGGCGATGATCTCCTGGTAGCCGCTTTCGCCGACGGCCGCGAAGACGCCGATCTTGCGGGATCTGCGGCGTGGGCCGGCGTAGCCGGATCGTTCCAGGGCTTCGTGGGCGAGCTCGAGGAAGATCCGGGCGTGCGGGTCCAGCAGTCGCGCCTCGTCCTCGCTGATCCCGAAATATCCGGCGTCGAAGGAGGCTGGATCCGTCAGGAAGGCGCCGTGCCCGCCCCCGGGCCATCGGCCGACCGGAGTGACGCTGTCCCGCCCGGCCAGCAGGTTCGCCCAGAACTCCTCAGGCGTGTCCGCCCCCGGGAACCGGCACGCCATCCCGATGACCGCCAGCCGTTGATCAGCGGCCGCCGGCGCCGGACCGCTCGGCTCCCCGGCGACTTCACGCCCGGGGGCGGCCAGCAGCCGATCCGCGAAAGCCGGAACTGTCGGGCAATCCCGGAGCATCGCCGGATCGAGGGTACGGCCGAACGCGTCCTCCAGCCCCGCCAGCACCTCCAGGGCCCGCAGCGAGGATCCACCGATCGCCAGGAATCGATCATCCGGCCCGATCGCCTCCTCCGGAACGCCGAGCACCCGTGCCCAGATCTCCCGGACCACCCGCTCCACATCAGCCCGTCCGAGCGGAGCCCCCGCCCCCGCCACCGGACCCGGCTGGCTCTCACCGCTGTCGTCCGCCGGCCCGGACGACGGTGACGGCCAGCCGGGGTGGGGCAGGGAGGTGGCGAGGCGTTCGCGTAGGGGGTGGCGGCGCAGTTTGCCGCTGGTGGTCCGGGTGAAGGCGCCGTTCGGCAGGACCTCCACCCGGATGTCGTCGTGGGCCAGGGCCTCGGCAATCCGGGCCCGGACCCGGGTGGGCAGGCCCGCCGGGTCGGGGCGGACGGCGGGGATCGACAGGTAGACGGCTACCCGTTCGTGGCCGGTGGCCGGGTCGGTGGCGCCGACCACGGCTATCGGGCCGGCGGCCAGGCCCGGGGTTGCGGCGGCCAGTTCTTCCAGATCGGATGCGTGGAAGTTGCGGCCGTTGAGGAACAGGACGTCCTTGTGGCGGCCGGTCACCACCAGGCGGCCGGACCTCAGGAAACCGATGTCGCCGGTTCGGAGCCACTCGCCGTCGAAGGCCGCCGCCGTCGCGGCCGGGTCCCGGTGGTAGCCGCGGGTGACGTTCGGGCCGCGCACCTGGAGATGGCCGACGAGGCTGTCCTCCAGCACCTTCCCCGCATCGTCCACGATGCGCAGCTCACAGCCCGGCACCGGATAGCCGACGTCCATCAGCGCGACCACCCGCGAGTCGTCCCCGGCAGTGGCTGAGGACGCGGGGCCGGAGGGAAGGGCGGGGAGGGCCACGCCTCGGGAGAGGGCCGTCCGACTCAGGGTCACCGGGATGGCGGGCTCGCCGAGTGGCGGGCACGCGACCGCGACGGTGGCCTCGGCCAGGCCGTACACCGGCTGGAGAGCTCCCGGGCGCAGGCCCGCCGGCCGGAGTCGGGTGGCGAAGGTGTGCCAGACCGAAGGGGAGATGGGTTCGGCGCCGACCATCAGCAGGCGGACGCTGGTCAGGTCCAGGCCGTCCAGGTCCGGCTGTGGGACCCGGCGGTTGACCAGGGCCAGGGCGAAGTTCGCGGCGGACAGCACGGTCGCCCGATGCTGGGAGGCGGTGGCCAGCCACAGCGCGGGGCGCTTCGCGAACGCCAGCGGGCTGATCCGGATCTGGCGGCAGCGGGCGTACAACGGGGCCAGGTGGGTGCCGATCAGGCCCATGTCGTGGAAGTACGGCATCCACGTCACGAACACGTCGTCACTGGTCAGCGCCCCGGCCTGAGCGCTCTGTCCCAGGTTGGCGAGGACGTTGGCGTGGGTCAGTTCGACACCTTTGGGCGTTCCGGTGCTCCCGGAGGAGAACTGGAGGAAGGCGAGGTCGTCCGGCCGTACCGGATGAGGGGTTGTCAACGGCAACGCGGACCGCAGGTCGCGGGGGGACAGCAAGGTGCCGCCGGGCGTCGCGGTGTCGCCCGCCAGGGGCGGGCCGTCGAGGTGACGCCAGACGGCGGCGAGGCGGTTCGGCTCCGGCGGCAGCGGCACCGGTACGGCGCCCGCAAACACCGCGCCCCAGAAGAGGCCGAGGAAGTCCGCCCCGTCGTCGGCGACGATCGGAAGCGGATCGCCGGGGGACACGCCCGCCTCGCGCAGGCCGCCGCCGATGCGCAGCGCGTCGGCGAAAAGCTCGGCGTAGCTGACGAACCGGTCCGCGTGAACGATGCCCTGACCTGGTGCGATGGTCGCGGCTCGGGTCAGCACATCGGTCAGCGTCATGATCATCAGCCTATCGACGGACGCAACCCTCAGTTCGTCACGCGCGCGTCCGATCGTGAGGACGTGCCGCAACTGTTCCTGCTGGCCAACCTGTTCATCATGGTCGCCTATGCGGCGATCATGGTGTCGATCGTGGTACCCGTGCACCGGGCCGGGCAGCTGGGCTCGAACAAACTCGCCACCGCCACCGCGCTGATCTTCTTCAGTTGCGCGGTCGGCCACGGGTTCCACTCGGTGATGGCGTTCCAGGCGCTGGTGGTGCTGCGGGAGACGCACGTGCACCAGGCCGGCCCGGCCTGGTCGGCGGCGTCGGCGCTCTGGGACGCGTGCACGGCGGCGGTCGGCATCTACTACTGGACGCTGCGCCGCGGGTACGGCGTGCTGCTGCAGAAGGGCGCGATCTACGTCGACCCGTGGGGGCAGATGCGGCTGGACGAGGCCGACGCGCGCGAGCGGGCGGCCCGGGACCTGGCCGAGGCGCACCAGGCGACGCTGGCGACCGTGGTCGAGGACAGCGCCGACGCGATCATCGGGCTCACCCCGGACGGCACGATCAACGCGTGGAACGGCGGCGCCGAACGGATCTTCGGCTGGACCGCCGCGGAGGCACTGGCCCAGCCGGCCTCGCTGCTGGCCGGCCCGGACGGCGCCGGGCAGCAGGCGGACATGCTGGCGCGGATGCGGGCCGGGGAGGGCAGTTTCTCGTACGAGGGACGCCGCCTCCGCAAGGACGGCCGCCCGGTCGAGGCGGCGTTCACCGTCACCCCGGTGACCGACCAGGCCGACGCGGTGATCGGGGTGTCGGTGATCGCCCGGGACGTGTCCGCCGAGAAGGAGGCCGCGGAACGCCAGCGCGCCGTGCAGGAACGCAGCGACCAGGCCAAACGGATGGAGAGCCTGGGCAACCTGGCGGGCGGGGTGGCGCACGACTTCAACAACATCCTGGCGATCATCGCGAACTACACCGACTTCGTGATCGACGAGACCCGGGACCTGCCGCACGTGCAGGCCGACCTGGCGCACGTGCGGACCGCGGTGGACCGGGCCACCAGCCTGACCCGGCAGCTGCTCACGTTCACCCGCGGCGACACCATCCAGTTGCGTGACGTCGACCTGAACGGGGCGATCGCCGAGGTGCACGCCGTCCTGGAACGCACCATCGGCGAGCACATCACGCTGATCGCGGTGCCGGCGCCGGCGCCGCTGTGTGTGCACGCCGACCCGGGCCAGGTGCACCAGATCCTGCTGAACCTGGCGATCAACGCGCGGGACGCGATGCCCGACGGCGGAACCGTGGTGCTGGAGGCGAACGTGGCCGCCCTGGACGGCGAGGAGCTGAACATGCAGCCACCACTGCCGGGCGGGACGTACGCACGGCTGCTGGTCAGCGACACCGGGGAGGGCATGGCGCCGGAGACCGCGGCGCGGATCTTCGAGCCGTTCTTCACCACGAAACCGCGCGGCCGCGGGACCGGGCTGGGCCTGGCCACCGTGTACGGCATCGTCGCCGAGGCGGGCGGCAGCATCAACGTCTACTCCGAACTGGGGGTGGGCACCACGTTCCGGATCTACCTGCCGATCTCGGCGGCGGCCGGGGCGACCCCGCCGGCGGCCCGCACCGACGCGCCGCCACGAGGGGACGGGCGGACCGTGCTCGTGGTCGAGGACGAGGTGGCGCTGGCCCGGATCATCACCCGGATCCTGTCGAACGGCGGGTATCAGGTCCGGATCGCCGCCAACGGGGCCGAAGGGCTGCGGGTGTTCCAGGAACACGGCTGCGACCTGCTGCTCACCGACGTGATCATGCCGGAGATGACCGGGCCGAAACTGGCCGAACTGGTCCGTGCCGAGCATCCGGACATGCCTGTGCTGTTCATGTCCGGATACAGCAACGGGCTGCTCGGCACCACCCACGTGCTCGACGACGGGATCGCCTTCATCGAGAAGCCGTTCACCAGCGGGGATCTGCTGCACAAAGTCTTCGACACGATGTGTGTTCGCCACGATGTCACATGACATCTGTCATGGCTGATCGCTGACTCCGGCGACTGCCCGCCACGGTCCGGATCGCGAACCATTGATGCATGAGCACACAGACGATCGAAGTGGACGGCCTCCGCCAGCGGTACGGGGATTTCGAAGCAGTACGGGGCATCGACTTCAGCGTCGGCGGCGGGCAGCTGTTCGCCCTGCTCGGCACGAACGGGGCCGGTAAGACCACCACCATGGAGGTGCTCGAGGGGTTCCGGCCGGCCGCTTCGGGGAGCGTGCGCCTGCTGGACGCGGACCCGTACCGGAACCGGAAGGCTCTGCGGCCCCGGGTCGGGATCATGCTCCAGGAGAGCGGCCTGATCGGCGACCTCACGGTGGCCGAGACCGTCGACCTCTGGCGCGACCTGCACGCCCACCCGATCTCCCGGGCCGACGCCCTGAAACGGGTCGACCTCACCGACAAGGCCGGCACCGCGGTACGGCAACTGTCCGGCGGTCAGAAGCGCCGCCTCGACCTGGCGCTCGCCATCGTCGGCCGGCCCGAGGTGCTGTTCCTCGACGAGCCGACCACCGGCATGGACCCGGAGGCCCGCATCGCCACCTGGAAGCTGATCCAGGAGCTGGTCGCCGGCGGCACCACCGTGCTGCTCACCACCCACTACCTGGAAGAGGCCGAACGGCTCGCGGACCGGATCGCGATCATGCACCGGGGTGAGATCCGGATCGCCGGAACGGTGCCCGAGGTGGTCGCCGGGCACGGGGACCGGATCGCCTTCCGGGTTCCGGCGCACACCCCGATCGACGCCCTGCCCCGGCTCGACGGCCGGCCCCCGGAGGTCGCCGTCACCGACGGCCACCCGGCCGCCCGCTGGACGGTCACCGACGGCGACCCGGACGGCCGGGCCCACCGGGCGGTGGCGACGCTGCTGGCCTGGGCCGCCGCGCAGAACGTCACGCTGGACCGGCTGTCGGTCCGCCCCGCCTCCCTCGAAGACGTGTTCCTGAGCATCGTGGAGAACCAGTGAAGACCGACCTCGCGCACATCTACCGGCTGGCCCGCCTCGACCTGACGATGATCTTCCGGAACCGGTCGGCCCTCACCAACGCCGTGCTCATGCCGCTCGGTGTCGCCGCGTTCCTGGTGTTCAGCGCCGGGCAGGGCGACCGCGACGCCGTCGAGTTCATCCTGACCGGACAGATCGCCGGGCTGCTGATGTTCGCCCCGCTGGTGAACCTGGCCGGCTTCTACACCAGCCGCCGTGAGGAGCTCGTCCTGAAGCGGCTGCTCGGCGGGCCGGCGTCGGCAACCGCGATCCTCGGCGGCAGCGCGGCCGGCGCCACCGCGGTCTACCTGCTCCAGGCGCTCGCCGTCGGGGTCGCGCTCGTGGTGATGGGCTTCGGGCTGCCCGGCAACCCACTGCTCGTGCTGATCGCGGCGCTCGGCGGGGCGGCCGTGTTCGCGCTGCTGTCGATGGCGATCTCCGGACTGAGCTCGTCGGGTGAGCTGGCGCAGCTGGCGACCGTACCGGTGATGCTCGTCTGCCTGATCCTGTCCCCGGTGATCGTGCCGGCCGGCGCCTTCCCGGACCGGCTCCAGCAGATCTCCGAGTACCTGCCGCTGACCCCGATCGCCGACCTGGTGCGGGCCGGCTACGGCGCCGGCTTCGAATGGACGTCGCTCGGTGTGCTGGCCGCCTGGGTGGCCGTGGCCGCGGTCCTGGCCCGGCGGTTCTTCCGCTGGGACCCGCGGCGCGGCTGAAAGCTAGGGTGTCGACATGACCGGCGCGATCCAGCGGGCCCAGCGGATCACCATGTGGAGCCTGAGCTTCAGCCTGATCCTGGCCTGGTTCGGGGCGCTCGCCGGGCTCAGCCTCTACGCGACCGAGAACCGGCTGTCCGGTCCCCGGGTGGCCGTGGCGCTCGCGGCGATGGTGGTCTTCACGTGGTCGATGGTCCGGCTGCTCCGTGCGGTGTCGATCTTCTGGCCGCGGCTGGCCCGCCGCAGCCGGATCGACACCACGATCTCCGGTGCGGCCGTGCTGACCATCCTGATCGCGCAGGACGCCAACCCGGCCGGCTGGGGCATGATCGCGATCGCCTGGGTCAGCCTGGTCACGGTCCGCACCAACCGGATCATCACGGTCCTGCTGGCGCTCGGCACCGCCGCCGTCGGCATCACCGTCGGGTTCGTCAACCCGGGCCCGCAGGCGCTGCCGATCGGCGCCTACGCGGTCATCTACGGCGTCATGTGCCTGACCCTGCCGTGGGCGAACAAGCTGTGGATCTGGATCCTCGACCTCGCCGAGCAGGCCCACCACAGCAAGGACGCCGAGGCCCGGCTCGCGGTCACCGAGGAACGCCTGCGGTTCGCCCGTGACCTGCACGACCTGGTCGGCCACAGCCTGTCGGTGATCGCCGTGAAAAGCGAACTGGCCGGCAAGCTCACCACCATCGACACCGACCGGGCCGCCGCGCAGATGGCCGAGGTGCGTGCGCTCGCCCAGGACAGCCTGCGCCAGATCCGGTCGGCGGTCCGCGGGTACCGGATCCTCGACCTGGCCTCCGAGATCGCCAGCGTGCAGGCCATCCTGGAGGCCGACGGCGTCCGCTGCAAGGTCGACCTGCCGGACGGCGCGGTCGGCCCGGAGGCGGCCGGGCCGTTCGCCTGGGTGGTCCGGGAGAGCGCCACGAACATTCTGCGGCACAGTTCGGCCAGCTGGTGCACGGTCACCCTGTGGGCCGCCGACGGTTCCGCGGTCCTCGAAGTCGTCAACGACGGCGCCGGCCCCGCCGTCGACCAGGGCGGCACCGGCCTGGCCGGTCTCGCCGAACGGCTCACCGCCGTCGGCGGCACCCTCACCGCCCAGCCCACCGGCGACGGCCGCTTCCTGGTCCGAGCCACCGCACCGTCCGGGGTCGCCGGGGCCGCCGCACCCTCCGCACCGTCCGCTCCACCTTGGGAAACCGCATGATCCGGGTACTGCTCGCCGACGACCAGCACCTCATCCGGGAGGCGCTGGCCATGATGCTGGAGTTCGAGGAGGACCTCACGGTGGTCGCCCAGTGCGGCCGCGGCGACGACGTGATCCCGGCCGTCACCGCGCACGACCCGGACGTGATCGTGCTGGACATCGAGATGCCCGGCCTCGACGGGCTCACCGTCGCCGAACGGCTCCCCGGCCGTGCCATGCTCATCCTCAGCACGTTCGCCCGGCCCGGCTACCTGCGCCGGGCCATCGCCGCCGGGGTGCGCGGCTTCATCCCGAAGGACGCCTCCAGCGCCGAACTCGCCGAAGCCATCCGCCGCATCCACGCCGGCGGCCGCTACCTCGACCCGGAACTCGCCGCGTCGGCCATGATGGCCGGCGAAAGCCCGCTCACCGACCGTGAACGCGACACCCTCTCCCTGGCCGCCTCCGGCGCCTCGGTCGCCGACATCGCGACCCGGCTGCATCTCACCGAGGGCACGGTCCGCAACTACCTCTCGAACGCGATGACCAAACTCGGCGCGCCCAACCGGCTGACCGCGATCCACCAGGCCCAGCGCATGGGATGGATCTGATTCGGTACGGCGTCGGCCGCCCCCACCCGCAACCCACCCCTCCCCTGGCCACCACGCGACGTCTCCCGGCCCCAGACCGAAACGCGCCCGCCGGGCCGGTTGCGTGCCCACCCCCAAACCCGAGCGTGCCAACCTACGGTCCGAACCGCACCACGACCCGGCACACAAACCAGGCCGCACAGCCGCGTGCCGACCTACGGCCCAAACTGCACCACGGCCCGGCACAAACCCGCGCGTGCCAACCTGCGGTCCGGATCGCACCACGGCTCGGCACAAACCCGAGCGTGCCAACCTACGGTCCGAACCGCACCACGGCCCGGCACACGAACCAGGCCGTGCAGCCGCGTGCCGACCGGCGGTCAGGTGGCTGTCGTGTTGAACTCCTTGATCCGCGCCGGCAGGTCGGCCAAGGTGTCGATCCGCATGGTCGTTTCCAGCTCCACGCGGGGGTCGTCCTGGTGGATGTGCGCCCAGGGGCCACGCCTGATCAGCGCCGTCCGGAAACCCGCCGCCGCCGCGGGGAGCACGTCGTTCTCCAGACGG
The DNA here is from genome assembly GCF_040638175.1 of Actinoplanes sp. NPDC026670. Classification (NCBI taxonomy): domain Bacteria; kingdom Bacillati; phylum Actinomycetota; class Actinomycetes; order Micromonosporales; family Micromonosporaceae; genus Actinoplanes; species Actinoplanes sp. NPDC026670. The sequence goes on along the minus strand of NZ_JBEZXU010000001.1, from coordinate 99,016 downwards.
TCGCCGACGTAAAGCGTCTGCTCCGGGCCGAACGGCACCCGCTGGCGGACCGCGTGGAAGAACGCAATGTCCGGTTTCGACACACCCCAGTCCTCGGACGTCCCGATCATGTCGGCCGGCAGGTCGAGTGCCCGCAGATCGCCGCCGGCCCGGACCGGCTGGTTCCCCGCGATCCCCACCCACAGTCCGGCGGCACGCAGAGCGGTGAGCGCCGGCCGCACATCCGGATAGAGATCGCTCTCGCCGAACCCCTCGGCCTGCCCGGCGTCCGCTCGCCTGACCCGCTCCGCCGCCAGGTCGAACCCCGGCCGCAGCAGCTCGAACGCCCGCCGATGATCAAGCCCGGCGGCGATCACCGCACCGAACACAGCCGAGAACGTGTGCCGCGGCACCCCCATCCAGTCGGCCCACTCCCCGAAGATCCGGGTCTCGTCCACAAGGCACTCGCCGACATCGAAGACCACCGCTCGGATCATGCCGTCAGCTTAGGTCCCATCTCCGACGAAAAAGCGTCACGATCTCCTGGACTTCCACGATGACGGCCGCCGACCTTCGGCCAGATGCGGCGGCCAACACTCGGCCCAGCGCGGCCACCAGCACTCGGCCCAGCGCGGTCGCCGGCACTCGGCCCGGCGTGGTCGCCGGCGCTCGGCCCGGCGTGGTCGCCGGCGCGACGACCAGCGCACACAATGCGGCAACGTGCGATTTCACCCTCGTCGGAACGACGACAGGGGCACGCAGAGGGGACAACGTGTGCGCACGTCCCCGTCAGAGCGAAGCAGGCGCACACGATCGGCGAACGTGTGCGCTGACCACCGCTCCGGCCAGCGGATGCGCCCTCGGCGGTCCGCTCCCGGCAAAGCCTGGACGGCCATCCAAGGCGAAGGTTGGAGGCACGTGCGAAGGGCGGCACGAAAGAGTGGTGGCGGGTGAAACGGGTGGGGGTGGGCGGCGAAGGATGGGGTGGGGGCGTCAGGCGGGTTTCAGGGAGACGGGGATGCCGTTCAGGACGCTGTTGCCGGAGAGCGGGTCGATGATCAGCTCGTCGGTGAGGATGTTGGAGTTGACGCCGGGGCTGGTGGCGGCGACCGACAACCGGGTGCCCGGCGCGTCGTGGCCCCAGCCGTGCGGGAGGCTGACGACGCCCGGCATCACCCGGTCGGTGACCTCCACCCGGACCGTGAGTGAGCCGGCCCGCGAGGTGACCTGGGCCGGTTCGCCGTCGGTGAGCGACAGCCGGCCCGCGTCGGCCGGGCTGACCTGGAGCGTGCACCGGTCACGGCCCTTGATCAGCGCCGGCACGTTGTGCATCCAGCTGTTGTTGGAGCGCAGGTGGCGGCGGCCGACGAGAACCAGCTCGTCGTGCCGGCGGCCGAGCGCGGCGTGCAGGCGGGCGGTCTCCTCGACCAGCGCCGGCACGACGAGCTCGACGGTCCCGGACGGGGTCCGCAACACCGCCGGGATACGGGGCCGCAGCGGGCCGAGGTCGATTCCGTGCGGGTTGTCGAGGAGTTGTCGCAGGCTGAGCCGGTACGCCCCGGTGCGCAGTGCCACGTCGAGAAGACGCTCGGCCGGGTGGTCGCCGGTGATCTGGTCGTGGAGTTCGGCCGGCGCCTTGGCCAGGGCCTGCTGGAGCAGGAAGTCGTGCAGCAGGGCCGGGTCGCCGTCCGGCTGGCCGGAGACCATCAGCGTGAGCCGGGCCAGGATGTCGCACTCGTCGGGTACCGCCGGATCGGGCGGCAGAACCGGCGGGGAGTACGCCGCGAAGTTGCGCACCGACAGCGCCAGGAACGAGAAGTCGTAGTGTCCCTTGCGGGCGGCGTCGGTCGGCGGCAGCACCACGTCGGCGTGCCTGGTCGTCTCGTTCAGGTACGGGTCCACGCTGACCATGAAGTCCAGCCCGGCCACGGCACGGTCGAGACGGCCACTGTTCGGGGTGGACAGCACCGGGTTCCCGGCGATGGTGAGCAGCGCGCGGACCTGCCCGTCACCAGGTGTCTCGATCTCGTCGGCCAGCGTGGCGACCGGAAGCTCACCCTTCACCTCGGGCAGCCCGCGAACCCGGCTGTGCCAGCGCCCGACCCGGAACCCCTTGCCGCGTTTGGCCTCGTCGGCCAGGTGCGGGGCGAGCGGGAACATCACACCGCCGGGCCGGTCGAGGTTGCCGGTCAGGATGTTGATCACGTCGACGAGCCAGCTCGCGATGGTGCCGAACTCGACCGTGCAGGTGCCGATCCGGCCGTAGACGGCGGCGGTCGGGGCGGCGGCCAGCTCACGGGCCAGGCCGCGGATCCGGTCGGCCGGGATCCCGCAGGCGGCGGCGACGGCCTCCGGGTCGAAGCCGGCGGCGAGCTCCTTCACCGCGGAGATCCCGCTGACGTGCCCGGCGATGTCACCCAGGTCGACCAGGTTCTCCGCGAACAGCGTGTGCACGATGCCGAACAGCAGGTACGCGTCCGCGCCGGGCCGGATGAACAGGTGCTCGTCGGCGTGCGCGGCGGTCACCGTGCGGCGCGGGTCGACGACCACGAAACGGCCGCCCCGCGCCTGTAGCGCCTTGAGCCGGCCGGGGAAGTCGGCGGCGGTGGCGAGGCTGCCGTTCGACTCCCACGGGTTCGCGCCGAGGATCAGCATGAAGTCGGTATGGTCCACGTCCGGCACCGGAATGATCAGCGGATTGCCGAACAGGTAGCCGCACGACACGTGTTTCGGCATCTGGTCGACGGTGCTCGCCGAATAGACGTTGCGACTGCCGAGCGCACGCAGCAGCGGGGTGACGTAGAGCCCGCCCGACATGGTGTGCGCGTTGGGGTTGCCGAGATAGACGGCGAGCGCGTTCGGCCCGTACCGCTCAAGAATCGGGCGAAGACCTGCCCGGACCGCGTCGAAGGCCTCGTCCCAGGACGCCTCGCGGCCGTTGACCAGCGGCTGCCGGAGGCGGTCCGGATCGTGCGTGAGCTGCGCGAACGTCGCGCCCTTGGGACAGACGAAACCGTGGCTGAAGACGTGCTCGCGGTCGCCGCGGGCGGCGGTCACCCGGTCGCCGTCGACGGTCAGCTCGAGACCGCAGGCGGCCTCGCAGAACGGGCATGTCCGGTACGCGGTCCGCATGGTTCTCTCCCGACGCTGGGTTACCGGTCAGTATCGTTGCACCGACCGTGAAAGAACACCCCCGGTGCCGGACATGAGACAGGGTGGACCTCGTGAACGTCGACTCGCGCCGGGCGCGGTTCGAGACCCTGGCGCCGGCGGTGATCGACGCCGTCCGGCGCTACCTGGCCCGGCGCACCGACCCGGCGACCGCCGACGACGTGCTCTCCGAGACGCTGCTGATCTGCTGGCGCCGGTTCGACGAGATGCCCGCCGAGCACCTGCCCTGGGCGTACGGGGTGGCCCGCCTCTGCCTGGCCAACGCCGAACGCGGGCAGCGCCGCCAGTTCCGGCTGCTCGCCCGGATCACCCGGCTCGACCCGCCGCCACAGGTCGTCGACGGGCCGGCGCCTGCCGACGACGAACTCGCCGCGGCGCTGCGCCGCCTGCGGCCTGAGGAAGCCGAGATCCTGCGGCTGTGGGCGTGGGAGGACCTGGCGCCGGCCGGGATCGCCGTCGCCCTCGGGATCACCGCGAACGCAGCCTCGATCCGGCTGCACCGGGCCAAGGAGAAACTCCGAAAGACCATGACCTCTTCCGGACATGAGGAGTCGACAGAGGGGAGCCGGCCGTGACCGACGACGACGATCTGCGGGCCCGACTGCGGAGTGCCGACCCGGCCGCTTCGCTGGAACCGGCGTCCCCCGCCCAGGTCGCGCATCTCGTGGAGGAAACCATGTCCAGCCGCTCGAACAAGTGGGCGCTGCCCGTCGCTGCCGCCCTGGTACTGATCGCCGGCGGTGCCGCATGGGCGGTGACCAGGACGGACACACCGACTCCGGCTCCGACACCGGCGATCGCGATGTCGCCCCGGCCGGCCAAGGTCGTCGAGCTCACCGCCACCGGGGTGCAGGCCAAGTGCCGGGAACCACAGCCACAGCAACTCGCCACGTCCGCCGACTTCGCCTTCGAGGGCACCGTGGCACTGATCGACAACGGCCGGGTCACCCTGAAGGTGTCGCACGTGTTCCGCGGTGCGACGGCCGATGACGTCGTCGTCGCGCAGGCCGGGGACAGCTCCGAGACGATGCTCGGCAGCGGGAAGTTCGAGACGGGAAAGACCTACCTGGTCTCCGCCGCCGAAGGCACCGTGATGATCTGCGGCTACAGCGGCGAAGCCGACTCGATCGGCCTGCGCGAACTCTACGAGGCGGCCTTCTGAGCCGGCATCTATGAGGCGGTCTTCTCGGCCGGCTCGTTGATGACCGGGTGACGCAGGCCCGGGTGGTCCGCCGGCAGGTTGCGGCGGATCACCCACCAGCTCACCGCCAGACATGCTGCGACCAGCGGCCCGGACAGCACGACCCGCGCGGTGCCCAGCGCCGCCAGATATCCGGCCTGATAGAGCGGCAGGAACACGGCCACCCGGATCACATATTGCGCGACCCACACCCAACTGCCCCGCGAATATGCCTTGAGCAGCGCCGGGTCACGCCGCCACCTGGTCCGCTGGCCGAGCACGGTGCCGACCACGATCCCGAGCAGCGGCCACCTGACGACGATGCTGATGATCCAGACGAGGGCGCTGGCCCCGTTGCTGAGCAGCTGAAGCAGGAAGAAATTCTCCGCCTTGCCGGTGTACAGGGCGATCAGCGCGGCGACACACACCACTAGCAGCCCGATCAGCACGGCACGCGGTTTGTCGCCTTTACGCAGCCGCCAGGCCGACAGCCCGATCGCGACGATCACGGCGGCGATCGCACCCGCCCAGATCGAGTCGCCGAAGGCGAGCCAGCCCACCACGAACCCGACCGCGGGCAACGACGCGTCCACCGCGGCCCGCCGCCCGTTCAGCAACTCCGCCAGCGATTCCGGTTGCGCCATGTCCACCCGCCCCTGAAGAGGTTAGGGCAGCCTAACCCGCGCCTCCACCCCAGTCGACGTCAGGTAGGCGTTTCTCTCACCCTTCCTTCCCGATCTTTCCGGTACGGCTACCCGAACCCGATCGAAGCTGACCGCGACGCAGGCCCGTCCCCGGGCCGAAACGCGACCGCCGGGCTGAAGCCGTTGGTCACCGGCTGGTCGTGAACGCTCTCTCCGGCCCACGCAAACGGCGGCTGGCTCCCACGGCTGTCTCGGTGCGCTCGAGACGGCCGTGGGAGCCAGCCGGGGTTTGATCTTCAGCGGTTCTTGGGGAGCAGGCCGGCTGAACGCATGGCGGCCCGCAGCGGGTCGAGTGGCTCACCGGCCGGGGCGGTGAGGGTGATCCGGCTCGGCCTGTTCTGGTCGCCGTCCCGGCTCGAATCGGAACCGTCGAAATGTCCGGGATACCCCGTCGGGCTGCCCGGGTGGGTTCCCATCGGCGCACCCATGTGGCCTCCCATCAGGCCGCCCGGGTGGCCTCCGAACGGCCCGCCCATCTGACCTCCGATGGGGGAGCCCATACCGGCACCCATCGGGGAACCGATACCGGCACCCATCGGGGAGCCCATACCGGCGCCAATCGGGGTGCCCAGCTGGGCGAAGTGCGGGTGGCCGACGGTGGGGACGGCCACCGGGATCAGGCCGGACTGGGCCATCATGGTCCAGAGTTCGGCCAGGATCGGGTGTGCGGGCGGGCTCGTCGTCACCGGTGGGATCAGGCCCAGGGCGGCCACCGCGTCGGGCAGGCCGGCGCCGCTGCGCGTCGGATCGCCGAGGGCCAGCGGGCGGCAACTGGTCCGGATGAGCTCGAAGAGGCGGTCGACACGGTTGCCGTCCCGGCCGGCGAACCGGCCCCGGAAATCCGGGTGGTGGGCCAGCAACAGGGCGGCGAGCCCGGTCACGTACGGGGCCGCGAACGACGTCCCGTCCCAGGCCGCGTACCCGGAGGCCGGCACCGACGACACGATCGCGACGCCCGGCGCGCACACGTCGACCTCCGGCCCGTGGCAGGTGAACGAGGCGGAGAAGTAGCCGTCGACGGTCGGCACCCCGTACACCCGGGTGGCGTGATAGCTCTCCGGCGGGTAGTCGCCGAGCCGGCCGATCGCCGCGACCGCCAGCACCGTCGGCAGCGACGCCGGGAACATCACCGGGCCGCCGGTGCTGCCGGCCGCCGCCACGCAGGCGATCCCGGCCTGGCGGGCCTGTTCGATCTTGCGGGCCACCAGCAGTGACGGCTGCGCGTTGCCGAGGCTGAGATTGATCACGTCGATCTGGTCGGCGATGCACCTGTCGATCGCCTCGATCAGGTCGCTGAACCGGCCGCCGGGCAGGATCCGGCACGAGTGCAGCACCGCCTCCGGGACGACACCGACGATGCCGTGGCCGTCGTCGGCGCCGCCGATGATCCCGGCGACGTGGGTGCCGTGCCCGACCGGGTCCGCCCACTGGTCTCGGTCGCCGACGACCCGGCCGGCCAGGTCGGGGTGCTCGACGGAGGCGCCGGAGTCGACGATCGCGATCCGGACCCCGTCACCGCGGAACGTCGGCGGCAGCGCGTCGAACCGCATGGCCCGGCGCGCCCAGCCGTCCAGCGGCCGCTGCGGGAACCCCGGGAACGTCTCGGCGAACGACGGGCAGGTCACCAGGTTGGGGTGGTCGACGGTGAGGGCGGGCCGGCCCAGCCACACCGCCCAGTAGTCCTGGCGGGGTTTGACGTGCACCCCGTCCATGGCGTGCAGCACCCCGGACGGGGTCTCGATCGTCACCGTGCCGTCCGGGCCGGTGACCCCGCGCAGCAGGAAGGTCTCGCTCATCAGGTAGATCTCGGCGCCCTCGAGCGGGCGGCCGTCGCTGCCGGTCACCAGGAACGGGACGCGGACGGCCTCGCCGGGCGGCATCACCCCGTGGTCGGGCATCGGGCCGGCGTAGCGCAGCGGCAGGTCCGGTTCGACGTGGGCGGCGCCGGAGGCGGTCAGCATGGCGGCCCGGTCGGCGTCCATGTCCACCACGGCGAAACTGGGCACGGTGGTGACGACGCGGTGCACGGTGGTGGCGGAGTCCTCGCCGAGCCTGGTGAAGAAGCGGTCGGCCTCGGGCGGGGCGCCGAGCGGCGCCACCAGGTAGCGCTCGCGCCGCGAGCCGACCGGGACGGCGGAGTTGTGGTCGGTCATGGTCCAGCTCCGGTTCGATTGGGGTGCGGCCGGACCCGGTGGTACGGGATCCGGCCGCGGTGATTCGATGCGTTACAGAGCGGGTAGCCCCGGTACGGTGGCGCGCAGATGCTGCACCGTCTGGAGCACCGCGGCCGATTGGTGCAGGCTGGCCGCGTACTGCTGTGCCGCGTACTGCTGAACTGCCGTGACCAGGCCCGGCGCCAGGGCCGCCACCTGCGGCAGGACCGGTGAGGCCGCCTCCAGCCAGCGGTAGCACCGCTGAATGCTCGCGGCCGCCGGTTGCCGCATCGCTTCGACGGTTGGTTCCGTCATCGGCCCGAACGGCATCGTGCTGAGGTAGGTCACGGCCGGCTCCGGGTCAGTTCCACATCTGCTGGCCGTACGGCGAGCCGAAGCTGCCGTACAGGGCGCCGGGGTGACCCTGCTGCCAGTGCCGGGCGATCGCCTGCTGGATCTGTTGCTGTTGGACCTGCTGGGCGATGGCCTGCTGGATCTGCTGCTGCTGGACCTGCTGGGCGATGGCCTGCTGGATCTGCTGCTGCTGGACCTGCTGGGCGATCGCCTGCTGGATCTGTGCCTGCTGCACCTGGTTGGCGATGGCCTGCTGGACGTGCTGCGCGATGGCGTACTGGAGGTGGTGCTGCTGCTGGAACGGGAACTGGGCCTGCTGGCCGAACTGCGGAACCTGCTGGAACGGGTACTGGGCCTGCTGGCCGAACTGCGGGACCTGCTGCCCGTACTGGCCCATCAGCGGGTCGAGCCCGAAGCCCGGACCGTACGTCGCGCCGAGGAACTGCCCGCCGAGAGCGGAGCGCATCGGATCGCCGAGTGCCGTCGCCGGATTGGTCGGCGCGTACGTAGCCGTGCTCATGGTGTTTCTCCCCTCGGTCTGCGGGCGGATCCCCGATGACCCGCCCGCGTGCCGAAACGCAACGTAATCGAAACAATTCGGGGAGTCATGGGAGTTCGGGAAACTCAGCGGCGGCCTCAACTGACGAGGACACTGAACGCGCCGTCCGGTGACCAGCGGCTTCAGCCCGGCGCCCGCGCTGGAGGCCGCAAGCCCGGACCGCGTCGCGGCGTGGTCCGGGACGGCGTGGTCCGGCGGGGAGCGGTGGCCGTACCCGCTAAGGGGTCTTCTCCGCCGGAAGCAGCAGGGTGGGGCTGGGCCGCTCCCAGACGCGGGCCGGGTCGTTGAGCGGGTCGACGTGCCAGAGCAGGACCGGGACGGTGGCCTCGACGAGGCGGCCCTCGGCGACCGTGGCGACCGAGCCCTTGGTGGACAACTGGAGGCCGCTGATCTTGAGGCCGGCCAGGTATTCGGCGGGTGGGGGACGGCTGTCGCGCCCGGCCGCGGGCAGCAGCGCGTCGGCGAGCAGGACCGCGTCCCAGGCCGGCAGCAGGAACCCGCCCAGGTCGTTGGGGTGGCAGGGCTGGCTGGTCGACTTGGCGGCGGCGTCCAGGGTGCAGGCGTCGCGCAGTTCGCCGCTGGCGGCCGCCTCGGGGGCCCGGTCGGCGCAGGTGAAACGCTCGCCCTGGGCCATCCCGAACAGGTCGTGGAAGTGTTCGATCTGCCTGGTCAGGATGTCCAGCGAGGGGTCGGTGAGCGCGGAACAGCCGGGACCGCCGACGTAGTAGTCGACCGGGAAGTCGGCCATGCTCACCGCGCGCATCTGATAGTTGGCCATGAACCGGCTGACCGAGCCGTCCGCGATCACCAGGCGCGGCCGGGCGTGCCCGCACACCTCCTTGATCCGCTGGACGAAGTCGGCGAACCTGGTCCAGCGGTCGGCGAAGTAGATGACCGTCGGCGGGCCGGGAGCGCCGTCGCAGATCGTCTCGTCGATCCGGTCCAGGGCCGGCAGGTGCCTGGTGCTCGCCTTGTCGTTCGGGTCGACGGCGGCCAGCAGGTCGTTGACCAGCGACGTGGTGTAGAAGTCGGTGGCGTTGGGCTGCTGGTAGATGTCGAGCCGGTAGCCGTCCGGGAACTCGTCGGCCAGGCGTTCCGCGGTGTCCCTCGCGTACTCCAGATTCGGCGGGGCCAGCTGGAGATAGCCGGGCCGGTCGACGAACGGGCGGCCGGGCGCGCCGAAGTCGGCCAGCAGGTTCGGGGCGATGAACGGGATCCCGGCGGCGAGCAGGCTGTCGATCGCGTTCTGCGTGGTGTCCCGGCTGTCGCCGCCGCCGATCACCACGAGCCGGTCGCCGAGGGCGTCGCGCTGCTTGATGATCATCTTGGCGATGTCGCCGGCGTGCCGGACGTCCTGGGTGGCGTCCGCGATCACCACATGCAGATGGTGTTCGGTGGTGTCCGCGATGTGTTTCTGCGCGAACAGCATGGCCCGCAACTGGTCCCGCTCGGACGGGTAGTCACGGCCGTCCGCGCAGCCGGTCCCGCCACCGGGCGGCGGGTCGCAGGAGAGCGCGCCCAGCCAGACCACGGTCAGGTCACCCTCGGCCAGCGGCTCGTTCGCGTCGAGGATGGCACGTTCGAGCTTCGTGGTGACCGGGTCACGCCCGAACGCGGTCGCCGCGAACACCCCGGCGTCGGCGGTGTCGAGCAGCCCGTAACAGCGGCTGCCGTCGGCGGTCGCCCGCAGCACGGTGATGCCGGTCGAGGTGGGCAGCGTGTAACAGTCGTGCATGACACCCGGCAGCCAGTCGGCCCGGGTCCAGCCGAGATACCCGAGCAGCAGGGTCAGCACCGCCAGCACCGCCTGGTGGGTGATGGTCAGGGCGGGCTGCTTGAACAGGCCGACCAGCTTGTCCGACACCAGCACCGGCAGGATCACCGCGGCCAGCGACACGGCCAGCGCGCGGGCCTCGGTGCTGCCCTGGAAGAACGTGGCCACGAAGACCGTCGCCGCGGCGAAGACGACAGCCGTGGTGCCGAGCACCAGGACCAGCCGCAGGTTCGGGCTGAGCAGGGTGGCGATCACCACCAGCGCCAGCGTCACCAGGATGGTCCAGACCCCGACGTACCCGGTGATCCCGGCGTGCACGACCAGCACCAGCAGACCGAGGGTCGCGGCCAGCCGGGACCGGGGACGGTCGGCGATGAAGGCCGGCAGGCTGGGCGCGTCGACCGCTGCGCCGGACAGGGCCGTACGCACCCGCGTGCCCAGCCTCAGCAGCGCCCACAGAGCCGCCGCCGAGGCCAGGACCAGCACGATCGACCAGAAACCGGCCGCGCCGGCGAGCAGCGACCGCACCACGATCAGACCCGCCAGCACCACCGCGGCCACCCGGAGGAGCACGTCCGCGGTCAACAGTGAACGCAGCAGACGACCGCGGTCGGACATCGACACCCCTCTCCGTCGGCGAGTGCTGCCGATGGTAGGGGGAAACGTCGACTACAGCCGGGAGGCCTCCGCCTCGATCGTCGTGTCGTCGCCGTGTCCGGTGTGCACGACCGTCGACGGCGGCAGCGCGAACAGCCGCTTGCGGATCGACTCGACGATCAGATCGGCGTCGGAGTAGGACCGGCCGGTCGCGCCCGGACCGCCGTTGAACAGGGTGTCACCGGTGAAGACCTGACCCAGCTCGGCCGAGTAGAGGCAGACCGCGCCCGGCGCGTGACCGGGGGTGTGCAGCACCTCCAGGGTCGACCCGCCGACCTGGATGCGGGCGCCGTCGGCGAGATCGATGTTCCACCACACGTCCTTGCCGTGGGTCAGCTCCCACAGCGGCCACTCCGCCGGGTGCAGCAGGATCGGCGCGCCGGTCCGGTCGCGCAGCTCCGGGGCCACCCGCACGTGGTCGTCGTGGGCGTGGGTGCAGACGATCGCCACCAGCCGGCGCTCGCTGACCACCTCGAGGATCGCGTCCACGTCGTGCGGGGCGTCGATCACCACACATTCCTCGTCGTCGCCGACCACCCAGATGTTGTTGTCGACGTCGAAGGTCTGACCGTCCAGGCTGAAGGTGCCGGAGACGACACCGTGATCCACACGCAGCATTCTCCGATTGTCCGCTAAGCACTTTCGCATCCGGGAGCGTTACTAGGGCATGTCTGCGAACCATTTTCAACCTGGCATCGAGCCGGAAGGCTCGCGGTCGCTGGAATGCGAACGGCAGGCGCGGCCTCGCCACGTTGAAAATAGTTCGTTCGACGAGTTCGTGGCGGCACGTCTCGGGGCGCTGCTGCGCTACGCGACCGTGCTCACCTGTGACCCGCATCAGGCCGACGACATCGTCGGCGAGGTGATGGTCCGGGTCTCCGCACGGTGGCGGCGGATCGCCGCGATGGACCAGCCGGAGGCGTACGTGAAACGCATGGTCCTCAACGAGTTCCTGTCCCTGAGGCGCCGGTGGGGGCGGGTCGTCCCGATGTCCCACGAGCAGCTCGACTCCCGGGCCGCCGCGATCGACCCGCTCGCCGAACGGCAGGAACGCGACGAACTGGTCCGCCGGGTGGGCGCGCTGCCGGCCCGGCAGCGGGCGGTGATCGTGCTGCGCTACTTCGAGGGCCACACGTTCGACGAGATCGCCGAATTGATGGGAAGCCGGGCGTCGACGGTACGCGCACAGGCGTCGACCGCGCTGGCCAAGCTCCGGTTGGAGGCCGAGGTCCGATGAGGGACGAAGACATGCTCCGCGACGTGCTGTCCACGATCGCCGGCCGGGCGCACGATCCGGGACCGGTGGCGGCCGGGATCACGGCCCGCGCCCGCGCCCACCGGCAGCGCCGGGGACTGCTCGTGGCGTCGGCCGCGGCGGTCACCGGGGTGGCCGGCGCGGTGGCGCTGTGGCCCCGCCCGCACAACCCCCAGGCGCCGGCCGTAGCCCCTTCCCCCGCACCTTCGGCCGAGCCACCGATCAGCTATCGGCCGGCCTGGCTGCCGGCCGGATTCGTCGAGGTCAGCCGCTCCAGCGCCGGCCCGGCCACACAGACCCGCACCTGGCAGCGCGGCGACGACCGGATCCTGCTGTTCGTCACTCCTCGGTCGGAGTTCGACCCGGCCGGGTTCGAATCCGTCATCCTGGGCGGCCGCCAGGCGTGGGCCCACCAGGGGCCGGGCAAGGTGTTCGTCGAGGTCGGCGACGGACTGGTGGTCAGCGTCTCAGTGCCCCGGACAGACTCCGACGGCGCGGTGGCCAGGAAGGTGGCGGCGTCGATCGTGCCCGATCCCGGTGCGGTCGCGGTGGTGTCGCTGTCGTTCGGCTGGCTTCCGGCGCGTTTCGTCCGCCCGGTCCGCGCCGAACTGAGCGGAACCGCGGATCGGTGGCGGGAGGCGATCCGGGTGGACGGGTCACCCGAGGCTTTGAACATGATCGAGGCCGAACTGGTCTGGGAGTGGTCCACGTCCAAGGGCACCCCCGCGACCCTGCGTGGCCTGCCCGGGGCCGTCTACCTCGGCGATCCGAACGTCGGCTGCCCCGACCTGCCCGGAGCCGAAAAAACATGTCCCACTTTTTCGGCATTCGCCACGGTCGACCTCGGTGGCGGCCGCATTCTTCGGATCAAAATCGGCCTGGGGTACGAGGTGAGCCGCACCGAACTCATCCGGATCACGAACGAGATCGTCCTCGGGCCGGCGCCGGACACCTCCTGGCTGCCCCCGAGCTGATCAGTCGTCCTCGCGAGTCCGCAGCAGCGGCAGGCCCTGAGCGCATCCGGTCAGCTCCACCTTCACCCGGTCACGCCCCCGGAAGGCCCGGAACTCGCCCTCGTCGTCGTCCTGCTCGTGCACCTCGAACCCCTGCGCCGGCGACATCGAGACGATCCGCCCGCACTCGGCGACCACCGTCCCGCCGTCGGTCCGGAACGACCTGGTGGTGGCCACCGGCGGCGAGGAGGTCTCCGACGGCGCCGCGCTCGTCGGCCGGACCGTCTCCTCCAGCGCCCGCCGCACCTCGTCCTCACTGACCGGGTCACCCGGCCGCGACGTCAGCAGCCCCGACCCGACCAGGCCGATCCCGACCACACCGACCATCACCGCGAGGAACGCCGCGACGATCCAGCCGAGGACGATGACCAGGGGAAGCCGGCCCAGCCGGTCGAGGAGACGCACCCGGTCACTATCCGCCGCCGGACGCTAAGGCGGGCACCGGACACCGCTAAGGGAAGGTTAAGAACGGCATTTCGGTACGGTCCAGCGGCTACCGTGCAGCCGTGGCGAGACTCCTGCTCATCGAGGACGACCCGGCGATCCGTACCACCCTGCTCCGGGCCCTGCGCGAACGCGGGCACGCGGTGGCCGCCGCCGCCGCGGCGATGGAGGGGTTGCAGACCGCCCTCGCCGAACGGCCCGACCTGATCGTCCTCGACCTGGGGCTGCCCGACCTCGACGGGCGTGAGCTGCTGCGCATGCTGCGGGCGGTCAGCCGCATCCCGGTGATCGTGGCGACCGCCCGCGACGAGGAGACCGAGATGGTCCGGCTGCTCGACGCGGGCGCCGACGACTACGTGGTCAAACCGTTCACCGCCGCCCAGCTCGACGCCCGGATCCGGGCGGTGCTGCGGCGCGGCGGCAGCACCGAGACCAGCCCGGTGCTCGACGTCGGCGGGCTGCGCATCGACCCGGCCGCCCGCACCGTCACCCTGGACGGGACAACCGTCGAACTCACCCCGCGCGAATTCGACCTGCTGCACCACCTGGCGCTGCGGGCCGGGCAGGTGGTCACCAAACGGGAGTTGCTCAGTGAGGTGTGGCAGGTGCCGTACGGCGGCGCCGACAAGACCGTCGACGTGCACCTGTCCTGGTTGCGCCGCAAACTCGGCGAGACCGCGCAGGAACCCCGCTACCTGCACACCGTCCGCGGGGTCGGCGTCAAACTCAGCGAGCCGGCGTGAGAGCCCGGCTGACGCTGCTGGTCGCGGCGACCACGGTGCTCGTGCTGCTGGCCTTCCTGGTGCCGCTCGCGGTGCTGGTCCGGCAGGTCGCCCAGGACCGGGCGCTCGGACGGGCCGACGACGTGGTCCAGTCGATCGTTCCGCTGGCCGCCACCGGTGACGTCGGGGCGCTCCGGCTCACCGTGGAGGCGCAGACCGTGCCGGTGACGGTCTTCCTGCCCGACGGAACCGTCCTCGGCACACCCGCCGCGCCCACCCCGGCCGTGCTCCTCGCCGCCGCCGAACACGGGTCGCTGACCGTCACCACCACCGCCGGCCAGGAACTGGTGGTGCCCGTCGTCGGCGCGACCGGCGCCACCGTGGTGATCCGCACCCTGGTCACCGACGCCGAACTGACCCGCGGCGTCACCCGGGCCTGGGCCACCCTCGCCGGGCTCGGGGTGACGCTCGTGCTGCTCGGCCTGTTCGTCGCCGACCGGCTGGCCCGCACCATCATCCGCCCGATCACCGAGCTCTCCGCCGTCTCGCACCGCCTCGCCGGCGCCGAACTCACCGCCCGCGCCGACCCGGCCGGGCCACCCGAACTGCGCGAGGTCGCCGGCGCGCTCAACCATCTCGCGGGCCGCATCCAGGACCTGCTCGCCGCCGAACGGGAACGCGTCGCCGACCTGTCCCACCGCCTGCGCACCCCGCTCACCGCCCTCCGGCTGGAGGCCGAGTCCCTGCGCGACCCCGACGAGTCGGCCCGGGTCGCGGCCGCCGCCGACCAGCTGGCCCGGGCGGTGACCGCGGTAATCCAGCAGACCCGCCGCGCCGACTCGCCCACCGCCGCAACTGCCGCGGCCGCCGCGGCGGCCGGCTGCGACGCGACTGCGGTCGTGGCGGCACGGGTCGCGTTCTGGGCGGTCCTCGCCGAGGACACCGGCCGCGCCCTGCACCAGGAACTACCGTCCGGCCCGGCCCCGGTCGCGGTCGCCGCCGACGACCTCGCGGCGGCACTGGACGCCCTGCTCGGCAACGTGTTCGCGCACACCCCGGACGGGACGGCGCTGTCGGTTCGCCTGGCCGCCCACCCGGGCGGCGGCGCGTCCCTCACGGTCGCCGACGAGGGTCCGGGTTTCCCGGCCGCCTTCCCCACGGCCCGGGGCACCTCCGGCGGCGACTCGACCGGCCTGGGCCTGGACATAGCCCGCCAGATAGCCACGACTTTCGAGACCAGTCCCCCCGGCGCCGGCGGCGCGTCCATCCACCTGACCCTCCCCGGTACGCCGCCCACCTGACCCACCCGCACCCGATCTGTGACGGGGCGCGGTGTCCCTCCCCACAGATCTCGTGAGGTTTCGCCTGGCGGGGAAGAGTCTTCAGGACTTTCGCCGTATCCGGGTTCGATCCCTCTGCTATGCGATGTCTTCCCGACCAGCCTTCGGACTACCGAACCGTCCCGCATGCGACTGAGGCGCCGGGCCAAAGCCGGAGATGTCCTTTTCACAGAGGAGTAGGCCCCCGTCAGCCTTGTAGATCTTGCACGGTTCTCCACCTGCGCAGCGATCTTGCACGATTGATCAAGTGTGGGCGTGATTTGTCGTGCAAGGTCTTCTACGCCGGGGAGACCTTGCAGCTTTCTTCCTGTCGGGGCGCGGAAAAGGCTGCAAGATCGGCGCGAGGGTGAAGATTCGTACAAGATCCCCGGGCGACGAGCAGTTTGCCGGGGAACAGTTGCCGGCCGAGGAGACGTCTTCCGCCTGAGGGCTGTCCTTCTCAAGCGGAGGTGGCTGCGCAGAAGACTCCATAAGGCATCCGAGGGTCACGAGGCCGTCTGGTCACGGGGTTCCCACCGGCCCCGCTTGGATGCGGGGCCGGATCGGGGTAGCCGGATTCAGAAGTCAGTCGTCGCTGCCCCGGCCGCGATTGTCATCGCCGCCCTTGTCGTCGCTCCCGCGACCGCGGTCGTCACTGCCCTTGTCATCGCCGCCTCGGCCGCCTTTGTCGTCACCGCCTTTGTCGTCGCTCCCGCGACCGCGGCCGTCCGCGCCGTTGTCATCGCTGCCCCGACCCCGGCCACCCTTGTCATCGCCGCCCTTGTCGTCGCCGCCCCGGCCACGGCCACCCTTGTCGTCGCTGCTTCGGGACCGCTGGCCGCCCTTGTCGTCGGTGGCGCTGCTGCGGTGGGTGCTGCTGCTCTTGTCGTCGCTGCCCCGGCCGCGACCCCGGTCGTCGTCGGTGCGGTGGCGGGTCACCTGGCCGGTGGCGGCGTCGACGTCGACGTCGTGCTCGACGCCGTTGACGATCACGTCGACGTCCCAGACGAGACGGCCGTGTTCGGTCTCCCGCTCGATCGACTCGACCCGGCCGCCGCCGGCCGCCCGGATCGCGATCCCCCTGGCCTGCTCGGCGGTCACCGCGGCGCCGGCCGAGGACGACGGACGCGCCGAGTCGCCCGAACCGGCCGACGCGGACGGGCTGGCCGAATCAGACGGGCTCGGCGAATCGGACGGGCTCGCCGAATCGTCAGCGCCGGCTGACACTGAAGGGCTCGCCGAGTCGTCCGACGGTGATGGGGAGGCGGCGGCGGAGGGACGGCTGTCGTCGGCGGAAGCGAGGGCCGCGCCCCCGAATCCCAGCGCCGCCAGCAGGCCGGCAGTCATCATCACGGCGGCGACGTTCTTCTTGACCTTCATCGTTCTCCCCCTCGGGTGGTTCGTCCGTCCGGTGTTCCGGACAGGGAGAACAATCGCGGGAAGATCGCTATGGGCGCGCTGTGTGAACGTTAAGGCCGGGATAACGCCGTTCCAGCCGGGCGAAGATCCACGCGGCCGGCGCCAGCAGCCCGGCCGACACCAGCAACGAGACCGGGATCGAGGTACGCCCGGCCAGCGCGCCGAGCGGCGGCCCGCCCACCACCTGCCCGATCGCGTCGAACTGGCTGTTGACGGAGAGCACGGTGGCCCGCGACGACGAGTCGATCCCCCGGTTGAGCCAGGCGGATTGCAGTGGCCCGGACAGCGCGCCCGCCGCGTTGCGGGCCCACAGCGCGCCGACCGCCACCCACAGCGTCCCGGCGAGAGCGAACGCGGCCATCCCGGCGACCTGCACGACAGTCAGCACCGCGAGCAGCCGGGCCGGGTGATCGTTCTGGGTCAGGCCGGCTCGTTCGGCGGCGTAGTTCGCGGCCAGCCCGATCAGCTGGCCGACGATGGCGAGCCCGGCGAACCAGACCGCCGCCGGCCACACGTCCGGCAGCGACGGCAACAGGTGCGCCGTCCACAACCTGTCGAACGCCTCACCGGACAACCCCACCAACAGGCTGAACAGCAGGAACGAACGAACCAGCGGCCGTTCCCGGGCCTGCCGCAGCCCGGCCGCCAGGGTGGTCCGCATCAGCCCGAAGGTGAGCCGTTCGTCCGCGGCGGCCGGGGTGAAGTGCGGTTCCCGCATGAGCGCCACCAGGACGAACGCGAGCACAAGGTAGCCGCCGCCGGCGAGCAGCATCGGCAGCCGCAGGTCGAACACGCCGACCGCGCCGGCCGCCACCGAACCGAGGACCATCGCACCCAACTCGAGCCGCTCGCCGCGTAGGAAAACGTGCGTGAGCTGCGCCTCCCCCACCTCGTCGGCGATCCACGCCTCGATCGCCCCGGACGTGAACGTGTACCCGATCCCCCACACGACCTGCGCCGCGAGAATCCAGCCGAACACCGGAAGACCACCCTGCAAGAGCAGGGAAAGACCGATCAAAATCAGTCCCAGCTGTACGGACAGAGTCCGCGACCGTGCGTCGGCGAGCACCCCGGTCGGCACCTCGCCGAGGAAGCAGGTGATCTCCATGACGGTGCCGACGAGCACCAGCTGGACCGGTGACAGTTCCGCCACCCGTACGTGGAAGACGAGCAGCAGCGTGAACGCGAACGTCCACAGGAAACCCGACACCGCGGTCAGCAGGTAGTAGACGCGCTGCTGACTCAACCGGCACACACCTCGATGAACGGGACCACGGCGGACACCGTAATCCGGCTATCCTGCGCGGTACCAATGAATATCCGTCGTATCGCCCCGCTGCCCCTGCTCGCCGGACTGCTGCTCAGTGGGTGCGCGGCGCCCGGCACCAGCCCCGAGACCGGCCGGTCCACCCCGGCCCGGCCCGCGCCGTCGCAGTCCGTGACCCGCACCGCCGATCCGGTGGCCCGATGCATCGACGGGCTGATGATCTCCATCGGCGGTCAGGACGCCGCGTCCGGGCTGCGCGCCGTCGGTATCGAACTGCGCAACTGCGGCGGGAAGCCGTACCAGATCAAGGGTTATCCGGTTTTGAAGGTCCTCGATGAGGATCGCAAGCCGCTCGAACTGCGTGTCCTGCACGGTGTCGGCGAGGTCACCGTCCTGCCGCCGTGGCAGGTGGAGCCGAAACAGGTGACGATCGCGCCCGGCGCGTCGGCGACCGCGCTGCTGGTGTGGCGCAACCTGACGACCGACAGCGAGACGGTGGCGATCGGTGAGTTCCTGCGTGTCGCCGCGGCCGACGGGCTGCCCGAGCACCTGCTCGCCCTGCATGTCGACGCCGGCAACACCGGCAAGGTCGCGATCAGCCCGTGGGTCAGCGAGCCCTGACCGGGGAGGAACCGTGGGCAGCTATGCCGAGCTCGGCGACGCCGTGCAACCGGCCGACGAGGAGCAGCACAGCGACCTGACGCCGGGTGAGATCCGGTTGCGCCGGCTGCTGGCCGCCGGTGGGGCGATCGCGGTGGTGGTCGGCCTGCTCGTGTTCGTGCCGCGGCTGCTGCGCGACGAGCCGCCACCCCGGTGGGATCCGCCGGGCTGGGCGGCGCCGGTGTTCCCGTTCGAGCCGTCCGAACCGGCCGGCGAGCCGCAGATCTTCGTCAGCGGCCCGCAGATGACTGCGGAATTCTCGGCCGGTGGCCGGATGATCAGCGTGACGGTGGCCGGGCAGAGCCCGAAATGGAGCATCGACCTCGTCGAGGAGCATCCGGCCGACGTCGGCGGGCGGCCGGCGACCGTGCGCACCGCGCCGAACTCCGTGGGCGTGGTCTGGCAGCTCACCGACAGCCGCTGGCTGATGGTCGACGGCAACACGACCGAGGACGAGATCCTGGAGTTCGCCCGCGGGCTGCGGCCCGGGTCCGTGTCGTCGCCGGCTCCGTTCGATTTCGCCGAGGTGCCGCCCGGCCTCACCCTCCAGCAGCAGAGCCCGTGGATGATGTGCCTGGCGTCGCCGGAAGCCGCGGCCGCGGCCGTCCCGCCGTCCGGGATCTGCGCCTATCTGCCCAGGTCACCGGACCGGCTCCAGCCGCTCCCGGACGCCGAGCCGGTCATCGTCGGTGGATTGAGCGGGCGCTACCGGAAGAACCGGGACGGCGGCGAGATGCGGGTCGACCTCGGCGACGGCCGGATCCTGGACGTCTACTGGGACCGGACCATCCGCCTGGGCCGGGACGGGGTCATCCGATTCGCCGAGGCGACCGGACTCACCGGGTAGGTGACAGGATGGGCGGGTGGATTCTCGTGTCGAGCCCTGGTCGCGGCCCGCTCATCGCCCGTCCGGCCCTTCCAATCGGGAAGCCGCGGTGCTGCTGGTCGTCTGCGCCGACGACGAGGTGCTGACCGGCCTCGACCTCACCGGTGTGGTTCCGGCCGGGGCGCCTGTCGACGCGCTCGACGTACGCCTGCACCGGCACTCGGAGAACCCGGAGTGGGTCGACGGGTTCCGTAGCGGGCCGTTGCGTGATCTGGCCGCGCGGGAACTCCCCGATCTGCGGCTGATCGACGACGCGACCTGCTGCTACTCGATCCAGGTGCGGAGGCCGGACCCGGCCGACCTGACCCACCTGCAACTCGCCTGGGCAGTCGCCGCGGCCGCGTCCCGGGCCGGCGCCACCGCGGTGCTCGACGTGATCGCCCACGACTGGTCGCTCGCGTCGTCGATCGCCGCGCTGGACCCGCACCGCCCGTTCACGGTTCTGCGGGAGATCAGTGTGGTCGCCGAAAGCGAGGAGACCCCCGGTTTCGGGCATGCGGTGCACACCCGGGGCATGCTCAAATTCGGTCGCCCGGACCTGGTCATGGGCGTGCCGCAGGACGGGATCGGCGACGCCGCCCAGATCCTCAACCACCTGGCCGGGATGCTCGCCGAGGGCCACGTCCTCAGCCCGGGCCAGCAGCTCCGCATCAACGGCGAACGTGCCCTGACCATCGTCCCCTACACCCCGAACGACCTCGTCCCCGACGTCCAGCTGATCGGCGAAGGCCTGCTGATCACCCCCTGACCCGGCGGGGTCAGGGGCGGCTCCACAAGGTGACGTCGCTGCCCACCGCGATCGCGAGGGTGCGGCCGGTCGGCGAGAATCCGGCCGCCCGCAACGGCATGTGCTTCGAGTGGTAGACGTGCCACCAGGTCTCCCTGTGTTCACCCTTCCAGGGGCTCTGCCACGGCGCGGACAGCAGCACCCGGTGGTGCGGCCAGTCCGGCCCGACCACCTCCACGCCCCAGCCGTCCGAAGTCACGGCATGCAGCCCGCCACCGTGCAGCCCGGCCATCCGAACCCGCACCCCGGACAGCGGCCCGATCCCCGGACAGGTCAGTTCACCATCCGGCCAGCCCTGCTCGTCGTCGTACTCCCGAGCCACCCGGACACCCTTCGCATCGAGCAGCCCAAGCCCACTACCGGAACCCACCAGCAGCAGGTCACGCCCACTGTCCGGGTCACTCGCGAACCCCACTCCAAGCAGCCCGCCGACGGCCACCACGACACGATCGCCCCACGGTTCAGGCGCCCCGGTCTCCGCCGCCGCCAGAAACCGCGCCCGCATCCGGTCCGCGTGCGACCCGAGTTCCTCAGCCACCCGCGGCAGTCTGCCCCACCCCCGCCACCCGCCAAAGCCCGACCCCCACCGTGCACAGGCCGACCCCACGAACCGCGTGGACACCTACGGCCCGAAACACGCCACATGTCACCACACTGCTGAACCCCGCGAACCGCGTGGACACCTACGGTCCAAAGCGAGCCATACGTCTCCACACTGCTGAACCCCCGCGAACCGCGTGGACACCTG
This sequence comes from Actinoplanes sp. NPDC026670, assembly GCF_040638175.1. Classification (NCBI taxonomy): domain Bacteria; kingdom Bacillati; phylum Actinomycetota; class Actinomycetes; order Micromonosporales; family Micromonosporaceae; genus Actinoplanes; species Actinoplanes sp. NPDC026670. The sequence goes on along the minus strand of NZ_JBEZXU010000001.1, from coordinate 77,965 downwards.
CGGTCCGAATCGCGCCGTATGTCACCACGCGAGTCACTGCGGTCCGCGGGGGACAGAACGTCCTAACCGTGCGGCATTGCGTTTCCACGTGGGAATCAGCCGCTTCCGACCGTGAGCGCTCATCCCCGCCAGGGAACCGTCTCCATGACTTTCGCCGGGTCCGCGGTCAAGCCATCCGCCGTGCGGCAGTTTCCCGTTCCGCTTCGGGCTGTTGCACCCGTCAGCTTGAAACCGGGGTGCCGATTTGGGCTAAATATCGTGTCTGCGAGTTTTTCGGCATCGACGTTGTCTTGTGAATCTTGCACGATTCTCCACGCTCGACTTTCGCACTTTGTGAACCGCTGCCCGGCCCCGCCTCCGCAGATCACACCGGTCGCGGACTTCAGCCCCGGCAGTATTGCGACTGCATGCCGGCCGACAGTGACGCAAGATCCATCGCTGCGGCAGGATCCGCCGGTAAGGACTCGTCCGCGTTCCCTGTTCCGGCGATGGCGATGGCGATGGCGGTGGTCAGCGCACACGTTGGCCGATCGTGATCGCTCATCGTCGCCCCGACAAAGGTAGGCGCACGCGCTGGGCCGATCGCGTGCGTTCATCCACGCCCCAGCGAAGACGCCGGCACACGTAACGCCAACGTGTGCTCCCGTCGTCGCAGCAACCTCCACGAGCCCGGCCGCGCAACCCCAAGGAGACCGCACCCGGTACGGCACCCACGCGAAAGTAGATCTTGCGGTGCGCGGTTCAGGCCCGCCCCAGCCGGTGGATGAGATGCGGGATGACGGGCCTCGCCGACGCCGGAACACCGCGTGCGGCGAAGGGGAACCAAAAGTACGAAAGTCGAGTCCACGCTGGCGGCGATCTTGCACGTTTCTTCACGTCTGGGTGTGGTTTGTCGTGCAAGGTCGACTACACCTCGGAGACCTTGCGGCACTTTTCCCGCTGGGGTATGGAAAGAGCTGCAAGATCGGCGCGAGGGTGCACATTCGTGCAAGATCTACGGGCAGCGACGGGGCAGCAGGCAGGTGGCGGTGAGGGGCGCATTCGGCCCGGCGGTCGCTTGTCGGCCGGGACGGTTGGCCTGCGTCGCGTGGGAACCGCGGGACGGGATGGTGCGGTTGGGGGTGGTTTCAGGCGTACGGCCGCGGGGGTTTTATCCACCGATTCAGCAGGTAGGCGGCCAGGAGACCGGAACCACCCACGGTGATGGCCGCTGTCGCGAGGGTCGCCGCCGCGGTGATGGCGCCGATCAGGAGGGGGCCGCCGCCCTGACCGATGTCGGAGCACAGGCGCCACGCGCCGAGGAACTCGGCTCGGCCGGATGACGGTGACGCGTCCGCGCCGAGGGTCATGACGAGGCCGGCGCTCAGGCCGTTGCCGAGGCCCATCAGCACGCCGACGAGGGTCAGGCCGGCCGCGCCGCCGGCGAACGGCAGCAGCAGGTGCGCGAGTCCGAGAATGGTCATCGCGGGGACGGCGGCGGCGCGGCGGCCGTAGCGGTCCATGAGTTTGCCGGCCGGGTAGAACAGCAGCATGTCGATGCCGCCGGACACGCCGTAGATCAGGCCGATGGTGGCCGGTGACAGGCCGAGTGAGACACCCCACAGCGGCAGGATGGTCTGCCGGGACGCGCGCAGGGCGCCGACCAGGAGGACGCCGGAGCCGAGGGTTCGCAGGGTGTGCTGGTGGGTGCGGATGACCGCCCACAGGGTGGGGCGTTCGGCGCCGGGCGGGGTCGCGCGGTCGTGCGGGACGGGTGGCAGCACGACGAGGACCACGGTGGCCAGGCTGACGCCGGCGATCGCCACCAGGTAGGCGCCGTCGAGTCCGGCCAGGTGCATGGCGCCGGCGCCGAGGAACGGGCCGGTGAACGTGCCGATCCGGCCCACGCCGCCGAGGGTGGACATGGCGCGGGCACGGAGTTCGGGGCGGACCGCCTCGGTGAGGTAGGCGTGCCGGGACAGCGCCCACGCCGAGCCGCACACGCCGAGGAGGGCCACGGCCGTGCCGAGAAGCAGCACGTTCGAGGCGAACATGCAGGCCAGCAGGGCGGGTACGGCGAACGCGGACGCGAAGAGCATGGTGCGCCGCTCGCCGGCCCGGGAGATCAGCACTCCGGCCGGGAGGGAGCCGCTGATCTGGCCGAGCCCGAGCAGCCCGGCGACGACCGCGGCGACTGCCGGGGACGCGCCGAGACCGGTGGCGGTGAGCACGATGACCGGGGCGACCGCGCCGATGCCGGTGGAGAAGACCGCGGACGGCAGGTAGACGGTGGGCCCGAGCTGCCGGAGTGTCTGGCCCTCGGTAGCGGTCACCAGCGAACGATAGCGGGGAGCGCTCGGGCCCGGCGGGGGACCTCCGCCGGGCCCGAGCCGAGGGTTAGTCCAGTTGGCCGTCGTAGTCGGGCAGCTTGAAGGTGCGTTCGGCGTGGCCGCCGCCCAGGTCGGTGGCGCTGTTGCCGACGTTGGCGACGATCGTGTAGCCGCGCTTCTCGATGTCGGTGCGGGCCTTGGTCTTCAGGGTCTGGTTGTCGGAGAAGTCGAAGGTGGGCCGGGTGTAGATGTCGGTCCACTGGTATCCGACGATGCTCAGGTTGAGTTCGGTGGCCGCCTCGATGATCTCCGGGCGGGCGGTGACGAAGAACACGGCCGCCCCGTCGGCGCGGGCCTGCCGGGCGAGCGCGAGCACACCGGGCGTCGCGTCGTACGGCTTGTACTTGCTCTGCAGCGCGGTGTTGTCGATGTCGAGGACGATCGCCGCGCGGATGCCGGAGTCCGGGAGCCGCCCGTCGAGGTAGGCGGCGGCCTGGTCGGTGACGGCCTGGACGTCGGCCAGCCAGACGGCCCGGGACGGCAGGGCCGCGGCGTGCGCCGGGGTGGCGGCCACACCGGTGACCAGGGCCGCGGCGACGGTGGTCACCACAAGGCGGAGGGAGAGGGTTCGCATGCGCCACATTATCGATGATCATAGATGAACGGAACCTGAAATCCGTTTTGTCTCGCTGAGAAGATGACGTTCATGGAGAAGATTCCCACGCTGTTCCAGCGCGACCCGGAGGACCGGAAGCGCGTGCTGCCCGAGGCCAACCCCGTCTGCCAGTGGGTTCTCGACGGCGAGGGGATCGCCACCCGTAAATACGACGGAACCTGCGTGCTCCTCGACGAGGACGGTATCTGGTGGGCGCGGCGCGAGGTCCGGCCGGGGCGCACCCGGCCGCCCGGCTACCGGCCGGTGATGACCGACGAGAACACCGGCAAGACCGTCGGCTGGGAACCGATCGCACAGTCCAGCTATGCCCGCTGTCACGCCGAGGCGGTCGCCGGGTCGCCGCAGGCGAGGCAGCCCGGCACCTACGAGCTCATCGGGGAGAAGATCAACGGCAATCCCGAGGACGTACGGGGACACGCGCTCGTCGCTCACGCTGAGGCGGAGCATCTCGAAGTCCCTCGGGACCTGGCCGGACTCCGTGCCTGGCTGCTCGCGCACCCGAAGCAGGAGGGCATCGTCTGGCACCACCCGGACGGCCGCCGGGCCAAGCTGAAGTACCGCGACTTCGCCTGACCGGGGTCAGCGGGACGGGCGGATCGCCAGGTAGGAGAGCCAGCCGATGCCGATGATGAAGCCGAGCGTGATCAGCCGGTAGAGGACGACCACCGCGATCGCGATCTCGGTCCCGATGCCACCGGCGATCAGGCCGAGGATCAGGGCGCCGTCGATGATGCCGAGGCCGCCGGGAACGATGGTGATCGTCCCGGCGGCCATCCCCGCGCAGAAGGCGAGCAGCAGCTGCCCGGCGCTGATCGTGCCGCCCCCGACGGCGATGCAGCAGAACCACAGGCAGGCCGCGTCGAGCAGCCAGTTCAGCAGGGCGAAGGTGACCGCGCCGGCCCCGTGCCCGGGAGTGAGCCGGGCCGCCCGCAGCTGGTCGAAGAAGCCCAGGATCCGGTCCTGCCCGTGATCGGCGGGCCGGCGCCGCAGCCGGTTGACCAGGATCAGGACCGGCCGGGTGACGGTGGTCAGGCTCTCCGGGTGCCGGGCCAGCCGCCGGACCCCGATGGTGGCGAGCAGGGTGGCGACGGCCAGGGCGGCGAAGGTGTGCCAGTCCGGGGCGCCGTTCGTGGTGACGGCGCTGAACGCGGTGATGACGGCGAGCGCGGCCGCGGACAGGATCCCGGAGAGCGCGATGCACCAGGACGCGACCGCGGGCGAGGCCCCGAACCGGCGCATCTGCCGGTAGTTCAGCGCGGTGGAGAACGCCGGCCCGCCGGGCAGGGTGACGCTGAGCGAGTGGGCGGCGTAGGCGAGCGCCATGTGCCGCAGCATCGACACCCGGACTCCGGCCGAGCGCAGCAGGTGCCGCTGCATCCGGGCGTAGGCCTGCATGGCGGCGGTCTCGGCGAGCAGCGCGGCGGCCAGCCAGCCGAGATGCGGTGTACGCAGGTGGGCGACGGCGTCGGCCAGGGAACGCCAGCCGAGGGCCAGTTCGGCGCCGAGGACGGCGGCGACGACCACCGCGACGGCCCAGGGCATCCGGGGCATCCGTCGTGGTGGCGCCTTCTCCACGAGGGTGGTCATGCGCGGTCCCGTACTTGGTAAACAGATGTTGACTTAAAAACCGTACCGGCGTACGGCATAGTTGGTCAACAGACGTTTACGTCACATCAACACGCCGGATAAGCTGGCACAACAGAATGGAAGGAGGGCTGTGGCAGCGACTTCACCGCGCCGCCGAGACGCCACCAAGACCCGGCAGTTGTTGCTGGAAGCGGCCCTGCAACGGTTCACCAGGGACGGCTATGCCGCCACCACGGTGCGCGACATCGCCGACGACGCGGGCGTCAACGTGGCCCTGATCTCGCGGTACTTCAAATCCAAGGAGGGTCTCTTCGAGGCGTGCCTGACCAGCAGCGTCGACGAGGTCCGCCGGACCAACGGCGACACACCGCTGAGCCGCACCCCGGAGGCCATCGCCCGGCAGATCGCCGGCCCGTGCACCGAGGGCCTGCCGCACCACCTCGTGCTGCTGCTGCGTTCCTCGGGTGACGAGTCCGCCGACCGGATCCGGCTCGACCTGCTCCGGTCCTACGGCCAGCGGCTGTCCGTCGCCGCCGGCTGGCCCGAGGACGACGAGGAGATGCTGCTGCGCGCCCAGATCGTGCTGGCCGCTGCGACCGGGATCGCGCTCCTGCGTACCAAATCGGGATTGGAGCCGTTGGCCTCGGCCACCGCCGAGGATCTCGTGCCGCCGCTGCGCGACCTGATCGACGCGCTGCTCAAGCGGCCCTGATCGACGTGATGCCCAAGCGGCCCTGATCGACGCGCTGCTCAAGCGGCCCTGATCAGGGTTTGGTGATCCAGACGTCGTCGACCGCGCCGTGGAACTGGTCGTTGTCGGCGTGCGCGCTCTTGCCGCCCAGGTTGAGTGACATGGCGTTGTCGACACGCAGCGCCGGCGGGATCGGGGCGGCCGCCCGCGGCGCCCCGTCGACCAGGATGGTCAGCGTGTCCGGGCCACGCCGGCAGGCGAGAGTGTGCCAGCCGTCGTCGGCCACCCCCACGTCGGCGAGGGCCACGTGGATGGCCCGGGAGTCCTCGCCGACCAGCACACAGCTGGGCTGCCCGGCCGTGCCGTCGATCTGGAGCTTGTACTGGCTGCCCTCGGCCGCGTAACCCTTCTGCAGCACGTTCTGCCCGTCCGTGGTGTGCCGCGGGGACAGGCGCACGGTCGCGCCGAAGCTGAACAGGTCCCGCCCCGGGTTCAGCGCCGGCCGGCTCAGCACCCGCAGGATCAGCCGCGGGCAGGGCTCCCGGCGGCACGGCGGCGGAAACTGCACCGCCTGCCCGGCGTCGTGCGCGACGAACCGGATCCGGGCCTGATTACCGGTGAACGGGGTGAGGTCGCCCCACGGCTGGGCGCCCTCGAAGCCGTACCCGGCGATCGTCACCACGGGCGGCGGGACCGGCCGGCGCGCGAGCACCGCGACGGTGAGCAGCAGGGCGATCACCAGGAGCTGACGGCAGAACCTCACACCCGGTCAAACGCCGGGGCCGCCGCCCGGGTGTCGGGGACCGGGGCTGACCAGACCGGTGTCGTAGGCCACGATCGTCGCCTGCACCCGGTCCCGCACCCCGATCTTGCCGAGCAGGGCGTTGACGTGCACCTTCACCGTGCCCGTGGTGATGCCGAGCTGCACGCCGATCTCAGCGTTGGACAGTCCCCGTGCGACGGCGATCAGCACGTCCCGTTCGCGTGGGGTGAGCGCCTCGATGCGCGGGTCCGCCTCCGGCGCGGCGGACACCGCGCCCGAGGCGAACGCGTCGATCAGGCTGCGGGTCACCGCCGGGCTGAGCATGGCGTCACCGGCGGCGACGGTACGGACCGCGGCCACCAGCTCGGCCGGCTCGGAGTCCTTCAGCAGGAACCCGGACGCGCCGGCCCGGAGCGCCTGGAAGACGTAGGCGTCATGGTGGAACGTGGTGAGCACCAGCACCCGGGGCGGGTTCGGCCCGGAGGTGAGCCGGGCGGTCGCGGTGAGCCCGTCGACACCGGGCATCCGGATGTCCATCAGGATCACGTCGGGTCGCAGCGCGCCGGCCATCTCGACCGCGGCCGCCCCGTCGCCCGCCTCGCCGACCACCTCCAGGCCGGGCTGTGAGCCGACGATGGCGGCCAGCCCGGCCCGGACCATCACCTGGTCGTCCACGACCATCACTCGGACCGCGATGACGTCACCTCCGTGGGAGCGGATGCCGGGCCGGAGACCGGCGCCGGAGCGGGTGTCGGGGCTGTCTCGGCCCGGCCACCCAGCCCGTCCAGCAACGACCGCATCGCGGTCAGCGCCCGGCGGGCGGCGGCCAGCACACCTGTCAGATCGCCGCGCTCGGCCGCGCCGGGCACCTCGGCGGCGTGCCGCAGCACGTCCTCGTGCAGGCCGTTGGCGATCCGGTTGCGCTCCAGCAGGGCCTGGAAAGCGGCCTGTTCCAGCTCGGTGGCCAGCCCGTCGGCCTCCCGCTCGCGCAGCCGGTCCCGGCGCCGGCGACCGGCGAAACCGAGACCCCAGCAGGCGGCGGCCGGAATCGCGAACAGGATCGCGATCAGCGGCGTCATCACCGTCACGAACGCCACCCGCTCGCCCGCCCCGCTCAGCGCGACCTCCTTGTCGGAGTCGTCGACGGCCAGGAGCACGGCCATCACGAACGCGAGCGCCCCGGCGCCGGCCGGCACCGTGAGCCAGCTCAGGCCGGGGCGGGCGCCACGGGCGGCCACCGCGTGAATCGCCGCGAAGTCGACGGCACAGCCGAACAGCAGCAGGTAGCCGTACTCGGCGGGGACCGGGCCGGGCACCACCAGCAGCGGCCCGAGCAGGCCGGTGAGCACCACCGCGGCGAACGCCCACCACGCGCTCCGCCGCCGCCACAGCAACGGGACGGCGTGCACCACCTGGGCCAGCAGGATCAGCGCGGCCGCCGTCCGGGGCAGGCCGTCCTCGCCGGCGACGGTCATGATGCCGGCCTGCACCAGGATCAACAGGAAGACGAGAGCGGCCGAGGCCGCAACCTGACCCCGCAGCCAGGGGTACGCCGTACGTACGGCACCGCCTTCGCCCGGCAGGACGACGTGCACCCGCCAGCCGCCGCCCGCGCGGGGCCCGGCCGTGCAGTCCCCGCCGAGCGACTGGGCCCGCTCCCGCATCCCGCTCACCCCGCGCCCGCCGCCGAGCCCGGTGACCTGCGCGGCGCCGCCGTCGTCCTCGACCAGCAGCTCGGTCGTGGTGTAGCGGACCAGCACGTGACCGCCTGGGGCGTACCGCAGGGTGTTGGTCAGCGCCTCCCGGACGATGCCGTAGACCGCCGCGGCCCGCTCCGGCGGCGGATCGCCGTCCGGAAGCTCGACGGTGATCCGCTGCCCGAGCGCCCGGAAGCCGTCGGCGAGGTCACCGAGCGACGGGGTGTCGTCGCGTCCCACGGTCGCCGGCAGGATCGCGACCAGCCGGCGTAGCGCGTCGAGCGTCTCCCGCCCGGTGCGGGCCGCGAAGTCCAGCGCCTCGGCCCGCAGCTCGGGCCGCTGGTCACCGAGCATCTCGGCGGCCGACGAGTTGACCACGATCGAGGTCAGGTGGTGCGCGGTGACGTCGTGCAGCTCACGGGCGAGACGGCGGCGCTCGGTGTCGGCGGCGCCGAGCCCGGCCTGCCGTGCGGCGTCCAGCCGGCGGGCCGCCTCGGCGCGCTCGGCGTGGAACCGCCGGCGGCGGCGTCCGAACAGGACGACCAGCCCGTAGAGCAGCACTCCGAGCGCGAGCATCTGCGCCTGGTAGGTCCAGTCGACGCCGGGCTCCCCGTCCTGGACCACGGAGGCGAGCGCCTGCTCGGCGACGGCGGCGGCGAACGCGGCCGGCAGCAGGCGGCCCGGGGCGTGCACGGCGACGCTGAACAGCGCGACGTACGGGGTGATCGCGAGGATCATCAGGGCGTCGCCGACCTCGATCCACTGCGCGTCGACGGGCGCGCCGAGAACCGCGATGACGTTGCCGGCCAGCACCGCGACCAGGGCCGGCAGTGGTTTCTCCCGGCGCTGCACGAGCCCGCCCCCGGCGAGCAGACACGCCCCGGCGACGACGAACGCAGCCAGCGGCCCGACCGGGTCGCCACCGATCAGCGGCAGCAACGGCCAGTAGAGGAGCTGACCCACGACGAGCAGTCCGGGAAGCATCCACCTGGCCATGACCGCAGACTCTAGCGGGACGGTCCCTCCGGACGCCTGACCCGCGCTCGTCCTCAGGCCGATGCCACAGAATCGGGCATATCTTGTAACCTGCGTTCCGCTACCTGCTGAGCGCCGTCGGCCTAGACTCGACCGGGCCGGACAAACGAGGAGACTGACGATGATGAGTGCCGGGGATTCGGCAAAGGCGCACGACACCCGCGGCCCGGAAGCCTTCAGCCAGCTCATCGAGCTGGAACGGGAGGCCGCCCAGATCTTCCTCAATCAGCCTCTGCACCTTCCCGGGCTGCTCCAGAGCCGGGACTACGCCGCCGAGATCCTCGGCGGGATCACCGGCCTGCCGAAAGACGACCCGGAGCTGACCGAGCGGGTGAACGTGCGAATGCGCCGCGCCGCCACCTTCGCCGAGCGGCTCGACGGGCCCAACCCGCCGCGACTGGTGGCCGTGATCGACGAGTCGGTGATCCGCCGCCGGGTCGGTGGCGCCGCGGTGATGCGTGACCAGATCGCCCACCTGATCGAGCTCTCCCGGCGCGAGACCGTTCAGCTGGCGATCGTCCCCTTCGGCGCGGGCGCCTACCCGGGCCAGACCGGCTCGTTCGAGGTGCACGGGGCCGCCGACGGCCAGGCCGCGCTCTTCTTCGAGGGCGCCGCCGGCGACGAGCTGGTCGTGTCCGATCAGGAGCGCGCGCTGGCCCACCGGACCCTGGTGGAGGGCCTCGCCGCGTCGTCGGTGACGGGTTCCGAGGCCCGGCAGTTGCTGGAGAAGATCAGCGACGAGCTATGAGGCCGGCCTCACGGGCGCTGCCGGAGGTCGGCGAGGAAGATCCGGAAGGCCGCGACGTCGAAGGCCAGGATCGGTCCGGAGGGGTTCTTGGAGTCCCGTACGAAGACCGACCCGCCATGGTCCGCGACCTCGACACAGTTGCCACCACTGCTTCTACGACTCGTTCGCCACGTGAGCAGATCCGGGTCAGTCATGACGCCTCCCGTAGATCAAGCACCTCAGTGGAGCCGATCAACCACACACAGTACCGGAAATCCAGACCTGTGGATGACTCGCACAATCAGGCACAGACCGGTCCGTACGATAGGGTTTCGCGGATGGAAAATCGCCACCTGCATCTTGCAGATTCCGGGAGGACCGGTCGTGGCCACGTCGGCTGACCCCCCGGTGGAAGTGGGCCCCACGATCGCCCGGCACCTGGTCCGGCAACGGCTGCGGGAGTTGCGGGAGGCGAGCGAGCTGTCCCCGGCGACCGTGGCCGAGCTGACCGGCTGGTCGCTGTCGAAACTGAACCGGATCGAGAGCGGCGACGTGACCGTGCAGCCGCTGGAGGTGCGGGCCCTGCTGCGCTTCTACGGCGTCGAGGACAAGAGCCTCGTCGACACGCTGGCACGGCTCTCGCAGGCGTCCCGCACGCGTCAGTGGTACAGCAGGTATCGGCTGGCCGGCGACTTCCAGCGATTCGTGGCATTCGAGCACGAGGCCGCGGTCATCAACATCTGGCAGGCCCTGTTCGTGCCGGGCATGCTCCAGACGGAGGAGTACGCCGCGGCGGTCACCGCGCTGTCCATGCGCCGGAGTCCGGGCGACAAGGACGTGCTGGCCAAGGTGAAACTCCGGATGGACCGGCAGCGGGCGTTCCAGGAGCGTCTCGGCCAGCCGGGCGCGCCACGGATCGTGGCGGTGATCGACGAGTCGGTTCTGCACCGGCCCCTCGGTGGCCCGGATGTGCTGCGCCGGCAGCTCGACCACCTACTGGCGCTGGCGGCGCAGAGCGACACCTACACCTTCGGGGTGACCCCGCTGAACCTGGCACATCACTCCGGGGTGGGCGGCATCTTCGAGTTGCTGCAGTTCGCCGGCTCCGAGCACGGCGACGTGCTGTTCGTGGAGACCGCGGCCGGCACCGACTCGCTGACCACCGACGAGGAGCAGACCGGCCTCTTCAACACGATCTTCCAGGACCTTCTCCGGTACGGGCTGACCGGCGAGGACGCGCTGGAGGTGATTCGGGCGAGGCGGGCCGCCCTGCCCGGCGCCTGAGCCTCACCAGTTCGCCGGGCCGGGTCTCGTCCGGCCCGGCGAGAGGGTCACGGGCGGGGGTCACGATCGGCCTCGACCGCCCGGATCACCGCGCGACGGACCCGCTGGAACTCCCGGGTGCTCCGAGAGCGGTAGAGGACGACCCGGCGGTTGCCGCTCGTCGCCTCCAGGGTCGCCCACCGGGCGTCACGCCGCTCACGGAGGATCAGGGCGGCCGCCGTGGCCGCCGCGGCGATCAGTCCGGCCACGATGACGAGCGCCGAACCGTAGGCGACGGCGAGACCGGCGGACACGCCGACCTCCACCACCCCGAAGCCGAGCGCCAGCAGGTGGGCGTACCGTTCGGCGGCTTCGGCCCGGCGGATCGCCCGGAGGTCGCGGATGCGGTGCCGTGCCTCCCCGGTCTCGATGTAGTGACTGGTGACGACGATGCCCGGACCGCGGTAGTAGACGATGACCCAGATCTCCGGCCTGAGTGCCATGGTGACCACCTTCCCTGCCACCTATCGTGAGCAGGGATTCAGCTGTCAGCAACAGGCACTCGACGCCTTCCCGTCAGCGCATAGCTATCTGCGTCGTGCAGACAAGGAGATAAGACCGTTTAATTGATATTTGTACGGCTAGCCAACCGCCCGTTAAGTGATAGTTGGAAGGCCTGTTCCCGAAATCGCGATCCGTGCGCCGTTGCGACCCGCACGGGCGGGTCGCAACGACACCGGTGTCAGGCCTCGTCGAGCGGGCCGGTCGGCAGCTCCCGCCGCACCAGCTTGCCGGTCGGGTTGCGCGGCAGATCGTCGACGAACACCACGTCCCGCGGCACCTTGTAACGGGCCAGGTTGGCCCGGACGAAGTCACGGATCTCCTGCGGATCCCGGGCGGAGTCCTCGCTGGGCACGATGAAGGCGCGCAGCCGGGTGCCGAAGTCGGCGTCGTCGACCCCGATGACCGCGGCGTCCATCACGTCCGGCCGCTCGGCGAGCAGGTTCTCCACTTCGAGCGGGTAGACGTTCTCACCGCCGGAGATGATCATGTCGTCGTCGCGGCCGTCGATGTAGAGCAGGCCGTCCTCGTCGAAGTGCCCCTGGTCGCCGGTGGCCATGTGACCGTCGATGACCTGCTTGTGCCGGCCGTCGGTGTACCCCTCGAACGGGATGCCGGTACGGACGAAGATCCGCCCCTTCTCCCCCACCGTGGTGACCGGCTTGTCCTCGGCGTCGTAGAGCGCCACATGCACGGTGACCGGCGGCTTTCCCACGGTTCCCGGTGATTTGCGCAGCTCGTGCGGCTGGGCCACGGACGCGACGGCCACCTCGGTGGAGCCGTACACGTTGTACAGCACGTCACCGAACACGTCCTGGAAACGGGTGCTCAGCTCGGGCGCGAGCGCCGAACCGGCCAGGAACACGGTCTTCAGCGACGACGTGTCGTACTTGGCGATGACGTCCGGGCCGAGCGCGAGGATCCGGTTCAGCATGGTCGGCACGGCCACCAGCATGTGCGCCCGGTGCTCGGCGATCGCGGCGAGGATCCCCTCCGCCGTGATGCGCCGCAGCAGCACCGCGTGGTTCGAGAGCGACAGGCCGACCGTCCAGGCGCCGAAGCCGGTGCTGTGGAACAGCGGCGACGCGATCACCGCGGCGCCCTGCCGGGGGAAGTCGACCCGGTCCGCGATCAGGGCGCTGGCCAGCGGCGACACCTTGGTCCGGGGCGCGCCCTTGGGCAGGCCGGTGGTGCCGCTGGTGAGGATGATGAAACCACCGGGCTTCTCCGGGACCGGCAGCGGCACGGTCGTCGGCTCGGCCGCGATCAGCTCCTCGACGGTGAGCACCCCGGCAGGCCGCTCGTAGTCGTCGTCGGCCCAGCTCAGGTAGCGCGGGATGTCGGCCGGCAACAGGTCGACGGCGGGGGCGAACTCGCTGTCGTACATCAGGAACCGGACGTTCTCCCGCTTGATCACCTCGGCCAGCTGGGACGCGGCGAGCCCGGTGTTGAGCATCGCCAGGCGCAGGCCGGCGCGGGCCGTGCCGGTGATGGCCAGGGCCAGGCCGCGATGGTCCCGGGCCAGCACGCCGATCACCGATTTCGGCGGCAGGTCCACCTTGCGCAGCGCGTGCGCGAGGGCGTTCGAACGCTCGAAGAACTGACGGTACGTCCAGGTGCCACGTTCGTCGGTGAGGGCGGGCAGGTTCGGGTGCTCGTTGGCGGCCTTCTCGGTGAGGGCCGCCTGGGGGCCGAGTTTCGCGTTGTTCCCGGCCGCTTTGATCAGCCGGTCCGGGCGCAGGAGGTTGACGATGCCTATCTGATGCATCCGCAGAACCGCGTGCAGATGTTCGAGAGCGCTCACGATCAGCCCTTCCATATGGGGGTCCGGTTCTCGGCGTACGCGCGGATGCCCTCCTGGGCGTCCGCGGAGCCGATCACCTCGCTGGCGATGTCGGAGAGACGGTCGAAGGCCTCCGCGGCGCCCCAGTCGCGGTGTTCGTCGACGATGCGTTTCGAGAGCAGTACAGCGAGGGGCGCGTTCGCGGCGATGTCCTGGGCCAGTTGCAGCGCGGTGCCGAACGCTGCGCCCGGTGACGTGACGCGGTTGATCAGCCCGAGTTCGTGCAGCCGGCGCGCGGGCATCGGCTCACCGGTCAGGGCCAGTTCCAGGGCGGTGCTGCGGGGCAGGCTCTGCGCGAGCCGGAGCACCCCGCCGGCCGCGGCGACGAGGCCGCGCTTCACCTCCGGGATGCCGAAGGCGGCATCCTCGGCGGCGACGATCAGGTCGGCGGCCAGCGCCAGCTCGCATCCGCCGGCCAGGGCGGCGCCCTCGACGGCGGCGATCAGCGGTTTGGCGGGCGGCCGGGCGGTGATGCCGAGCAGGCCACGGCCCTCGGTCACCGGGTATTCGCCACGGGCGGCGGCTTTCAGGTCCATGCCGGCGCTGAACACGGTGTCCGAGCCGGTCAGGATCGCCACCCGGGCGTCCGGGTCGGCCTCGAACTCGTCGATCGCCTTCTCCAGCGCGCGGGCGGTGGCCAGATCGATCGCGTTGCGAACCCGGGGCCGGTTGAGCCGGAACACGGTCACCGCCCCATGCCACTCCACGATCAGCGGCGGCTCGGGCGGCGCCGGCAGCTCGGCCCGTGCTCCACCGTCGACGGTGAAAGCGGTACCGACCACATCCACCCACCGGCCCATCAGGTCGGAGATGTCCGGGACGCCGGTGAGGCGGAGGACCACCCGGTCGCCGTCCGGGGTGATCGCGGTGATGATCGTCGCCTCGGGGGTACCGTCGCGGCCGTACGGGACGGTACAGGCCTCCAGGACCGCCGGGCCGGTCCACGAACTGAGCGCCCGGCGCGCCGGTGGCCGCCGTAGCCGGTGGCCGGCGTCGATGTCGCGGTATTCCGAGCGGGGCGGCCGGCCGGACAGGACGGTCGCGGCGTGTTTGGTGAGGTACCAGCCGAGGGCGGTCGCCAGGCCGTAGCTGTCCGGATCTGATCGCAGCAGCGGCACCAGGTTGGCGATCGCGTGGCTGGCGTAGTTGTTGCCCGGACCGCCGGCGAAGGTCAGGCCGCCGGTCACGGTCAGCGGCCGCGCCGGGTCGTCGATCGGCAGGCCGAGTTCGAGGGCGGCGATCTGCACGGCCGATGGGAAGCAGGCGTACAGGTCGAGGTGTTCGACGTCGCCGATGCCGATCCCGGCATGTCCGAGAACAGCGTCGCCGATCGCCCTGATCGCGGGCGACGAGGCGAGATCGGCGCGCTCGGTGACGTACCACTCGTCGGTGGCGTGCGCCCCGGCGTGCACGAAGACCCACCGGTCCTGGTCGATCCCGGCTTCCTGCGCCGCCGCGGCACTGCACACGATGATGCCGGTGCCCTGGTTCACCTGCACGTTCGCGGTGAGCAGCTTCGGGTAGGGGGCGGCGATCATCCGGTTGGCGGCGGTCGGCTCGGCCAGTTCCGCGGCGGTGTGCACGGCCGGCTGCCACGCGTGCGGGTTGGCGGCGGCGATCTCCGAGTAACCGGCCCAGAGCCGGGTGATCCGCTCCTGATGCTCGGCCGGGCTGAGCCCGAGCCGCGCGCGGACCGCCGATTCGATCAGCGCGTAGAGGTGGATCGGCGCGACCAGACCGGCCGCGGTCTCCGGATCGTTGTTGGCCGGGGCGTCGCCGCCGACGATCCGGGTCGGCGCCGTGCCGTCCGGCTGCCGGGGCCAGTCGAGGTCGCCGCCGGACCGGTCGGCGGCCGCAGCGGTCGAGGCGGCCTCGGCGCCACCGAGCAGAGCGATCGAGGCGTGACCGGAAGCGATCACGGCGGCCACATCGTTGAGCAGCCGGAGCGAGCCGTCGCCACCGAACGTGGTGGTCTGCAGGGTCTGCGCCGGGGTCGCGCCTACCGCACTTCCGATCAGCGCACCGCCGTCCGGATATAGCCACGAGACGCTGGCGACGTACCCCACAAGGTCTGCTTTTTGAAGGATCTCCGGTTTCTTGCTGTCGTCGGCGGCGAGCCGCAGCGCCCGCACGGCCAGGGAGACCGGGTCGGCGCCGGCGGGCTCGGTGGACCTGTCGGAGACCTGCCCGACCCCGACGATCACCGGCGTCCAGGCATCGATCTCCGCACCGGTGCGACCGAAAACGATCGGCGCGGGCTTGGGCCCGGGCTGCGGGAGAGAAGGCGCCGCGGAAGGGGCTCCGGGGCGAGCCGCGCCGGCCGAAGAGGAACCGGAGCCGGGGTGAGACGTCGGCGAGGACCCCGCGGCGGTACGACCGGAAGCTGCGGCAACCGCACCGAGTTCGTTCAGTGACTTGCGCATGGCGTCCGCGAGATTGCGCGCGAGCATCGCCCCCAGCGGACCGTCCGCCGACCCGCCTTCGACTCCGCCGTCGAACCTGATCACCGATCCGTCGCCGGCCGGCGTGACCGACAGGTAGAACCCGACCGAGATGCCCATCGGCGCCGTGCCCTCGAACCAGACGGCCCGGCCCGGCACCACCCCGGTGACTGTCCAGCGGACCTCGCTCGGCACTCCCATCAGCTTGATCCGCTGCCGGAACCGTTCCCCCTCGACAAACGAGGCAGGCGAGGGGGACAAACCCGGCGAGGCGGGCGAGGCGGACGAGGGGGATGAACCCGGCGGGCCGTCGATCCATCCGGCGTGCTGGAGCACCCACTGCGGCATCCGCGCCGGGTCGGCGAGCACCGCGAACACCCGCTCCGCCCCGGCCGCGGCGGTCACCTGCACGCTGCACGGGTGCGTGAACCGGCGGGGCGGTTCGATCGCCGCCGGCGGTGCGGCCGGTTCCGGGCGGGCCCGGCTCAGCAGGCTCCCGGCCGCGGCGCGCACGACAGCGAGCCCGGCACGCAGCCGGGGTGGGACAACAGCGGGCATCGACGCTCCCCTAACAGTCTGACGTGACGGTAAGGGGGTGACCTGGGTCACGGCAAGAGCCCGGCGATCTCTGAGAACAACCTGTATGGACGCAACTAACCGTCAAGTCGTACGGTAAACGTCGTGAAACGAACGCAGGCCGAACGCAGCGGGGCCACCCGGGGCAAGATCCTGGAGGCGACGTTGCAGTGCCTGGTCGAGCGTGGCTACGCGGAGACCACCACCGCCGAGGTCCTGGCCCGCGCCGACGTGCCCCGGGGCACGCTGCTGCACCACTTCCCGACCAAGGCGGATCTGCTGGTCGGCGCGGTGCACCACATCGCCGGGCGGCGCGTCGAGGCGCTGACCGCGGAGCTCGCGGCGATCCCGGCCGGCACCGACCGGCTCGACGCGCTGATCGACATCATCTGGCGGCACTTCTCGTCCCCGCTGTTCTGGGCGGCGCTCGAGTTGTGGAACGCGGCCCGGACCGACGCCGAGGTGCGGACCGCCCTGCTGCCGGTGGAGAAGGAGATCTTCGCCGTTCTGCACGACCGGGCCCGTACGCTGCTCAGCGAGAGCTCGCCAGGCGATCCCCGGGTGCCGACCGTGGTCGAGTTCAGCTACGAGGTGCTGACCGGCCTGGCCATGACCGGCATCGTCAGCGGCGACCTGGGCCGTCGTGAGCTGCTCATCCGTCGCTGGAAACGGGCGGCCGCGATCCTGCTGGGCCGCCGTGACCCGTCCACCCTCGTCGAACGTGCCCGCTCAAAGGAGAGCTGATGACCCTGACCCCGGAACGCGTCACCCTCGCCGGCTCGATGAAGCAGTTCGTGTCCCGCGAGATCCACCCGTACCTGCCGGACTGGGAGCGGTCCGGCGAGATCCCCCGTGACGTGCACGCCAAGCTGGCGAAGGCGGGCCTCTACGGGATCGGGTTCGCCGAGGAGCACGGCGGCGACGGCGGTGACAGCGTCGACACGGTCGTCGCGACCGAGGCGTTCCTGGAGGCGGGCGGCTCGTCGGGCGCGCACGCCTCGCTCTTCACCCACGGGATCGCGCTGCCGCACATCATCGCCTCGGGTGACGAGAGCCTGATCGACAGGTTCGTCCGGCCGACCCTGGCCGGGGAGATGATCGGCGCGCTCGGCATCACCGAGCCGGAGGCAGGGTCGGACGTGGGCTCGCTGCGCACCACGGCGGTCCGCGACGGCGACGTCTACGTGGTGAACGGCGCCAAGATGTTCATCACCTCCGGGGTCCGGGCCGACTTCGTGACCGCCGCGGTGCGTACCGGCGGCCCCGGCGCGTCGGGCATCAGCATGCTGGTGATCGAGAAGGGCACACCCGGTTTCACGGTGTCCCGCAAGCTCGACAAGATGGGCTGGCTCTGCTCGGACACCGCGGAGCTGTCGTTCGACGGCTGCCGGGTGCCGGTGGCGAACCTGGTCGGGCCGGAGAACTTCGGGTTCGCGCTGATCGGCCAGGCGTTCGTGTCGGAGCGGATCATCGCGGCGGTGCACGCCTACTCGGTGGCGCAGCGCTCGCTCGACCTCACCCTGGCGTATGTGCGTGACCGGGAGACGTTCGGGCGTCCGCTGATCAGCCGCCAGGTGGTCCGGCACAAGCTGATCGACATGCGGATGCGGATCGACCACTCCCGTCAGTACACCCGCTGGGTGGCCGAGCGGCACGCCGCCGGCGAGGCGATGATCGGTGAGGTCTGCCTGGCCAAGAACGCCGCGGTGGAGGCCTGCAAGCACGTCGTCGACGAGGCGGTCCAGCTGCACGGCGGGATGGGCTACATGCGCGAGTCGGAGGTCGAGCGCAACTACCGGGACTCCCGGATCCTGGGCATCGGGGCCGGCGCCACCGAGATCATGGTGGACCTGGCGGCGAAGATGTTCGGCTACCAGTGATCCAGTCGAGGAGCGGGCGGCTCGCGGAGGCGGTCGCCGCCTACGCGGATTCCGGCGCCGCCTGAACCAGGGCGTCGATCAGCTTGTCGATGGTGCCGGGGAAGGCCGAGTTGTACATCGACGGCAGATGCTCGCGGACCAGGTGCACGTTGGGGTAACCGTCGGCCGGCAGCGAGGTGTAGACCCGGGACCACGCCTTCTGCTCGGCCGCCTCCTGCTCCTCGGTGAGCTCGGCCGCGTCGACGGCGGCCACCGCGAGCACGGTGTCGACGAAGTCGCGGTAGTGGCGGACCGCGTCGGCCGGGGCGAACCCGGCGCTCAGCATGATGCCGATGCCGGTGTCGACGACCCGCATCTCGTGCGGGCCGGCGGTGACCCGGATGGCCCGCAGGTGGGCCAGGCGCGGGTGCAGCCGCATCGACCGGCGCAGCGAGGCGGCCAGGTCGCGCAGTGAGTCGGCCCAGTGCTCGCGGGGGACGAACTCGGCGAACGCGTCACCGATCAGCCGGTCGGCGAGGGCCAGCAGCAGCGCGTCCATGTCGCGGAAGTAGCGGTACACCGCGGTCGGGTCGGCGCCCAGCTCGGCGCCGAGCCGCCGGACGCTCAGTTTGTCGCCGCCGGGCGCGTCGATCAGCCGCAGAGCTGTGTCGACGATCATGTCGGCGGTCAGCACCACACCCGTGCGGGTCTTCCGGCGTCGGGCCCCCACGCTGCGCACACGTTCTGTTCCAGGCACGTCACCACCTTAGGCGCTTCTTATGTCAACGCATTGACATAAGCATGCGGGGGACGGTTTCATCTGTTCACGAGATCTCCAATCGGCCGACACCCGGGAGGTCTCGAGAGAGTTGAAGGGACTCACCATGGCGGTCACACCCCCCGCTTACGATCTGGCGATCCGCACCGACGAGCAGCGCATCCGCAAGGCCCTGGCCGGCGCCGCTCGCACCCCGTTCTGGCTGGAGGACCCGGGTCGGCCGGCCCCCCAGCCGGCGCTGAACGGCTCCACCGACGCCGACCTGCTGGTCGTCGGCGGCGGCTACTGCGGGCTGTGGACGGCGCTGATCGCCAAGGAGTCCGACCCGTCGCTGGACGTGGTGCTGGTCGAGGGCAACGAGATCGCCTGGGCCGCCAGCGGGCGCAACGGCGGTTTCGTCGAGGCCAGCCTCACCCACGGCACCGAGAACGGCCGCCGGCACTTCGCCGACGAGCTGCCGATCCTGGACGCGCTGGCCGCCGAGAACTTCGCCGGTTTCGAGGCCACCCTGACCCGGCACGGCATCGACGCCGAGTTCCAGAAGGAGGGCGTCCTCGCCGTCGCCACCGAGCCGCACCAGGTCGACGAGCTGCGCGAGGCGGTCACCGACAGCACCACCTTCTACTCCGGTGACGAGCTGGGCGCGCTGGTGAAGTCGCCGCTCTACCGGGCCGGCCTGATGCAGCACGAGGGCGCCGCGCTGGTGCACCCGGCCAAGCTGGCCTGGGGTCTCAAGGCGGCCTGCCTGCGCCTGGGCGTGCGGATCTTCGAGAACACGCCGGTCACCGACATCAAGGACCAGGGCGCTACGGTACGGGCGGCGACCTGGGCCGGCAGCGTGCGTGCCCGCAAGGTGGCGCTGGCCACGAACGGCTTCCCGTCGCTGCTCAAGCGCAACCGGCTGCTGACCGTCCCGATCTACGACTACGTGCTGATGACCGAGCCGCTGACCGCCGCGCAGGTCGAGGAGATCGGCTGGACCAGGCGGTTCGGTATCTCGGACACCTCGCGGCAGTTCCACTACTACCGGATGACCTCGGACAACCGGATCCTGTGGGGCGGCTACGACGCGGTCTACCACAAGGGTGGGGCGATCCGGCCCGAGCACGACCAGAACCCGGAGACGTTCACCCGGCTCGCCGACCACTTCATGCGGACGTTCCCGCAGCTCGGTGACGTGAAGTTCAGCCACGCCTGGGGCGGCATGATCGACATGTGCACCCAGCTGGCCGCGTTCCAGGGCCGCGCGATGGGTGGCAAGGTCGCCTACAGCAGCGGGTTCACCGGGCTGGGCGTCGCCGCCACCCGCTACGGGGCGACGGTGATGCTGGATCTGCTGGACGGCAGGGACACCGTCCGTACCCGGGTGAAGATGGCCAAACGGAAGCCGCTGCCGATCCCGCCGGAGCCGGTGCTCTATCCGGCCGTGCAGGTGATCCGTAACGCGATCGCCCGCTCGGACCGCAACGGCGGCCGGGACGGCTTCATCCTGAAGGCGGCCAACGCCTTCGGGTTCTCCTTCGACTCCTGACCGGCAGCCCGCCGGCCGTCGCTCACCGCGGTCTCGCGACCCGGATTCCCGGGGTGAGCGACGGCCGGCGGGCCCAGCCGTCGCAGACAGCGCTTTCGCAGCCCGCAATACCGCGGTGAGCGACGGCTGGCGGGCCGGTCTCCTACGAGGCCGGCCCGGTGGCGCGGAAGCCCGGCTCGACCTCGCGGACGCAGTGCTCCGCGTCCTCGGGCGGCACCCCGCGGGCGGTCAGCGCCGCCATCGCCTCAGCCGGCCGCGCCCCGCCGTCGACCACGCTGATCCCGCCGCCGCTGCCGCGCACCAGATGAACCCGGTATCGCGCGCCGGTCCACTCCACACGTGCCGCGGTGACCGGCCCGTCCGCTGGATCGCTCATGGGATCAACCTACCGGCCCCATTTCCGATGATCTGCACCCCCGGGCAGGTCGGCCGAACGGATCTTTTCCGCCGACGATCATGCCGCAACGCTGGCCCCGCAGGGACATAGACATACATGCTGATGCATCGATCCCAAGGCCCCCGGGGAGACCGCACTTGTCGGCACACCGCTCCACCTCCTGGCTCTTCCCGGTCGCCCTGACCGCCGCTCTGCTGGCCGTCGGTGGCACCGTCTTCTTCTTGATGACCGGCGGCGACGACGCGAAGCCGGCCGCCGCACTGCCGGAGCCGGACACCACCGTCCCGGCAGCCCCGCTGGTGGTCTCCACCCCGGCCGGCCGGATCACCACCGCGGCCGACGACGAGTCCGGCAACACCGTGGGCGTCAGCTGCTTCCTGGCCAGCAACGTCGGCCCCCGGGAGAACTTCACCATCAAGCCGGACCGCACCGGCCGGCACGACTTCAGTCCCACCTGGAAGGCCGAGGGCTACTTCTGCGACGTCTTCGAGGTCGGCGGCAGCCAGCTGGAGATCGTCAACCCGGTCAGCGACCGCGAACAGACCGCGCTGCGGGCCAGCGAGTACGCCGACGACGACATCGCCAGCCTGTTCTCGATCTGCGCCGACGTGAACCCGGCCGAGGACTACCTGAAACCCGGCTACGCGATGACCACCGAGCAGGTCAGCGAACTGACCGGCGCCCTCGTGCTCTGCCCGGACCAGCCGCTGTCCACCAAGTGGCGCCAGCTCATCCAGCGCGAGGACCGTCCGGCCACGGCCGGCGGCGCGGTCGGCGACGGGCCGCACCAGGTCGGCAGGCTCGTCAAGGCCGGCACGTACACCACGGTCGACCAGGAGGGCTGCTACTGGGAGCGGCAGTCCAGCTCCGGCAAGGCCCTGGAGAGCAAGTTCGTCGCGCCCGGCGCCAAGGCCACGATCACCGTGCGTTCCAGCGACGCGTTCTTCCTCTCGGCCGGTTGCGGCGAGTGGAAACGCGCCGCCTGACCTCCACCTCCCGCGAGGTCCACAAGATCAGCTGAGCAGAGCGCCGAGCAGACCCCGCAGGGTCCGTTCGAAGAGATCTTCGCGAGGCGCGCCCGGGTCGGCGAAGGCGGCGATCAGATGGGGGTACGCCGTGAGGTCGAACCCGGTGAAAGCCGGAGGCGGCGCGGCCCGTTCCTGACGTGCGAAGAGCGTCACCACCCCGGTCATCATGGCCAGCGCCTCGAATTTGGCGGCGCTGCCGCAGCGCACCGGCTCGAGGACGTGCAGGCAGTGGTCGAACCACGCCAGCCCCTCGGGCCCGAGACCGCTGGGCCGGGCGAGCAGGTCGATCAGCCACGGGTGCCGCCGGTAGAGGTCGAGCTGCCGGCCGGCCAGCCCGAGCAGCGCCGTCATCGGATCGGGCCCGATCTCCGGGAACGGCCGTAGCTCGCCGATCACCCGGTCGGTCATCAGGTCGAGCAGATCGTCACGCGACGACAGGTAGCGGTAGAGGCTGCCCGCACCGGTGCCGAGCGCCCCGGCGACCGCCCGCATCGAGACCGCGGCCAGCCCGTCGGCGTCGGCCAGCGCGACGGCGGCCGCCACGATCTCGTCCCGGCTGTGCCCCGGCTGCGGTCCGCGGCTGCCGCGTTCGGGTCTCGACCAGATCGGAGGTGCGTCACTCACGTGCACTACTGTAAACTGCGAACGTCGTTCGCGGTTTACGCACGGGAGGCACCGAGATGATCGAGATGAGAGACGGGGCGAGGATTCCCCTGCACACCACGGGCAGCGGGCCCGACCTCGTGGTGGTGCACGGCGGCGGAGTGACCATCGAGATCTACCGGCGGCTGGCCGCCCGGCTCGCCGGCCGCTTCACCGTCCACCTCTACAACCGCCGGGGCCGGGCCGACGCGCCGCCGCGCAGCGTGCCCTACTCGATCCAGGAGGATGTCGACGACCTGGCCCAGATCCTGGCGCACACCGGGGCGGTCGACGTGCTCGGTCACAGCGGCGGCGCGGTCGTCGCGATCGAGGCGGCCCGGCAGCAGGTGCCGATGCGACGGCTCGCGGTCTACGACGTGCCGCTCCCGGTCGACGGCCTGTTCCCGGCCGACTGGCTGCCGGCCGCGCGGGCGGCCGCACAGGCCGGCGACACGGCCCGCGCCCTGGCGCTGGTCGGCGCGGGGCTCAACACCCAGTCGGCGGCCGGCAAGCTGCCGGTCGGCGTGCAGGTGGCGATCACCAGGATGTTCCTGCGCACGCCGATCGGGCGGATGATGGGCGACCTGGTGGCCATGACGCTGGACGAGTCGGCCGCGATCAGCGAGCTCGTCGGGCCGGCCTCACGCTGGGCCGGCATCACCGCCGAGGTGCTGCTGGTCTGCGGCGCGAGCGGGCCACCCTACTACCCGAGGATCCACGGGGCGCTGGCCGCGGTGATTCCCGGCGCACGCACCCTGGAGATCCCGGGCAGCACCCACGACGGCCTGGCCCGGGCCACCCCGAAGATCGTCGAGCCGTTCGCCGAGTTCTTCGCCAGGCGCTGACCACCCACCCGCCGCCACCCGCGATCTTGTGGAGTTCCGCCACACCTGCCGCCCTCGAGTTTCGCCATTTTCGGGGATCGTCTGGGTGATGGCGCACCGGCGTCCGTCGTCGCAAGCCTTTGGTCGGCGGCCTTCCGCGAGGCGCGGTCGGTGGCGCTCGGCCACACGCGGTCGGCGGCCTTCCGCGAGACGCGGTCGGCGACGCTCGGCCACACGCGGTCGGCGGCCTTCCGCGAGACGCGGTCGGTGGCGCTCGGCCACACGCGGTCGGCGGCCTTCCGCGAGGCGCGGTCGGCGGCGCTTGGTCCGGCGTGGTCGCCGGCGGGCGGCCAGACGCGGTCGGCGGTGTTCGGCCGGCGTGCGACGACCAGCGCACACAATGCGGCAACGTGCGACTTCACCCTCGCCGGGACGACGACAGGCGCACACGGACGGCACAACGTGTGCGCCTGTCCCCGTCAGAGCGAAGCAGCAGCACACGATCGGCGAACGTGTGCGCTGACCACCGCTCCGGCCGGCGGGCCCGCCCTCGGCGGTCCGCTCCCGGCACCGCCTCCGGACGGCCACCCAAGGTCATAGAACCTCACGATGATCTTGCGGAGTTCGTTGGGGATAACCCTGACCAGGGCGAATGCAAGATTCACTTCGGCCGCGGCCCTGATCGGCAAGGTCACTGCCCAAATGGCGAAACTCGAGTGCCGCCGAACTCCACAAGATCGTGCTGAATCGCTTCAGGAGGCGTGGCTGGCCTGTCCGGAGCGCCGGGCCGGCGAGTGCTCACCGGGATGGCCCAGGAACAGCGCGCAGTCCAGCTCGTCACGGTCCACCACGGGAGCGACCTGACGGCCCGGACACCAGGTGTACGGGTTGACCTCCGAAGCGCTGAGCGTCCACTGGATCCACCACATCGTCACGTCGACCTGCTGGCCGAGAGCGGCGTGTGAGCCTTCGTGACCCAATTCGAGCTCGCAGCCCAGCTCCGACTGCACGCTCGGCGCCTCGGCCGGGAGCGCGTCGAAGAAGGCCAGCTGTGCCGCGTCGAGCGTGACACGGGCGGGGCAGTTCACCGGGTCCTCGCGATCAATCGACATGCGTACATGGATGCCCGCGATGCGGCCGCCCTACACCGGATCACTGAACCGGTTCTGTACACGAACGAGATCGCGGCAGGCCGGGCTAGCGGCTGCGTGCGGCGGCGGTCCACTCGTCGCTGACGCAGCCCTCCTCGTAGTCCCACCAGCCGTCGCGCGCGCCGGCCCGGAGCACCCGCTGGACGCCGGCCAGGTCGGCGCCCGGCGGCACCTCCAGGGCGACCAGGCCGTACTGCTGGATGTCCTCGCCGGTCACGCCGAACGGCTCGAACGCGTCGAGCACCCGCTGGCGGGAGCCGTGCAGCGGGCCGCTACGGAACGGGACGACCCGGATCGTGCAGTTGCCGGACCACTCCAGATGCTCGGCGGCCCAGAGCACACCGTCCGCATCGGCCTCGACCCGGACCAGGTCGCCGCTGGCCACCCCACGGACGAACCAGGGCACATTGGTCAGACGCACGACGCCGTCGCCGACCGTGTCGGCCCACAGACTCTCCACCTCGACCGGCGGCCAGTCGTCACCGTCACGCGGCAGATCGAAGTACACCTTGACCGCTGCCATCGCCACCCCGTACCAGTACTCGCCCGTTCACACGGGAACGTAGTGTCCCAGAAGATCAGACCCCGCCGGCCTCGGGCGTACGGGTGAGAGCGAGCCATTCGTCACGGGTGATCGCATACTCGACCTCGCCCTCCTCGGACCCCGGGATGGGCGGATAGTCCGGGAAGAAGGTGCGCTGGTACCGCAACCCGACCTTGGCCATCACCGCCCGGGAGCCGGCGTTGACGGTCATGGTCTGCGCGATGACCCGGCTCTGCCCGGCCGTCTCGAAGCCGTGCCGCAGCAACTCCCGGGACGCCTCGGCGGCGTAGCCCTGCCGCCAGTGCCGCCGGGCCAGCCGGTAACCGAGCTCGGCCACCGACTCGTCCGCGGCCGGCGGCAGCATCATCACGCCGATGAAGTCGTCGCCCGGCCCGAACGCCACCCAGTACCCGAGCCCGTCGATCCGGCGGCCCAGGTCCATTCGCTTCACGTGGTAATCGGCGACCTCCTCGCGGGTCCGCGCCCGGCCGTCGAGATAACGCAGCACCTCGGGGTCGGCGTCCAGCCCGACCTCCAGCTCCAGGTGCTCGTCGGCGAGCGGGACCATGATCATCCGCTCGGTGTGCAGGACAGGTTGCGGCATCCGCCCACGATCACACAGCACCGCCGGCCACGCGACGGGATTTGTCGCACCCATCGGCCATGCTGAATGGCATGTCACGCCGCCCGCTCACGTCGCTGCTCCTGACGGCCGTCCTGCTGCTCGCCGGCTGCACCCAGCCGGACCTGCCAGATCTCGGCGACGGCTCCGACCTGGTCGAGCGCTGGCGGATCCCGTCGCCGGTGGCCGGCCTCGACTTCACCGACCGGGAGTTCGGCCTGATCGGCCAGGACCGGCGGCTGGTCTCGGTGGATCCGGCGTCCGGCACGCTGCGCTGGTCGCTCGACCTGCCGGACGGCTACCGGATCACTCGCGACTCGGTGTCCACGGCGGCCGGCGCGGTGGTGATCCGCGGGCAGAGCGGGTTCCGCGTGGTGAACGCGGGTGACGGCACGGTTCTGTGGCAGCACGAGTCGACCGGCACGGTGGTGGCCGACGCCGACGGGCTGTTCCTCGCCGAGTGCCGCGACACGGGCTGCGAGCTGTCGGCCTGGGATCTCTACAACGGCAAGCGCCGGTGGACCCGGAAGACCGGTGAGCGGGTCGAGCCGGTGCACTCCGGGCCGTACCAGTGCGGGTGTGTGTTCCTGCTCGGCGAGCGGACCGTCAGCGAGGTCGTTCTCGAGACCGGCCGGGTCCCGTGGAGCATGGCGCGGCCGCGCGGGGTGACCCGCCTGATCCCGGCGCTGTACCGGCTGATTCTCTTCTCCCCACCGGCCCGGCCGGGCTGCGCCGTGGTCCTGCGCGGCACCGATCTCGGCCAGACCCACTGGACGCGGGAGATCAAGACGGCGTGCGACGTCACCGGGCCGGTGCCGGGCGACGAGCTGGCCATCCCGGTCGCGGGCGGGGTCGAGCTGGTCGACACCTACACCGGCGCCAACCGCACGGTCCCGCTCGGCGCGGGCGAGACGCTGGTCGCCGACCGGATCACCTGGACGCCCGGCGCCGGCTATCGCGACCTGGCCGATCGCGAGGCCCCGGCCGCGCAGGTGCCTCCGCCGTCGGACGGCCGGCCGGGGGTGTTCGAGCCCGATCTGGGCCTCTGGCTGCTGCGGTCCGGTGACGGGCTGACGCTGTGGAGCCGTTGGCACGGGGTTCGCTGGACCGGGCCGGAACCGGCGTTCATCGCGGGCCACGACCGGCTCGTCCACCTGGACGGCGCCGAGCTGGTCGGGGTGGGTCCGGCGGAGGACGCCGAACGGTGATGGGGATGCGGGGCACGATGGGCGTGCCCCGCACCCGGCTCACTTGTCGCAGATGACGCCGTTGCGGTCGGGGTCGAGGCCTTGCCGGTCCCTGGCCGCCACCTTGACGTTCCGGTACCCGTGATCACGCAGCCAGGCGCACTTGTCGGTGACGCCCTCCGGGAACCGGATCGGGATGCAGTGCGCGACCGTACCGTAATTGCGGTCGCATCCGTCGACCGCCGGGGCCACCTTGACCGGCGCCGTCGGTTTGCGTTTCGCCTTCTGCCTGGTGACGCCCGGCTGGGCGGCGAAGGTCTGCACGAACGGCGCCGGGGCGGCATGCTTTCCAGGTTTGGCGGGCGCAGTCGTGGCCGAGCCCTGGGCCCGGGCCGGGGCCGGGGCCGAGCCCACCGAAGACGAAGACATAGCCGAAGGCGAAGGACTGACCGGCAACGTCTGCTGCGCGGCGACCTCAGTGGCCGCGACGAAGGCGGCGCCGGGCTCCGGCGCCCTGGTGACCGCCCAGGTCGTGCCGCTCACCAGGGCGACCGCGGTCAGCGCCAGCGCGGCGATACGTGTCCTGGTCATCCGACCTTCACCCACTTCGCAACCGACGGGACGCCGTTGGTGCCCACCACGAACAGCATGTACCAGCCGGGCGGCGCCAGGTTGGGATTGCTGGTCAGGTTGAGGCTGATCGAGTTGCCGTTGACCGTCATCGGCAGGTCGACGAACCGCTGGTTCGGGTCGCTGGAGTGGGTCACGGCGGCCGGGCGGATCAGCTCGGCCTTCAGGATCGGGCCGTCCACGGTGATCGTGTTCGAGCTGCCGTACGCCCAGTTCGGCGTGGACAGGCCGGTGATCTGCGGCCGGGCGCCCTTGAACAGGTAGGGCGGTGAGTAGACCGACACCCGCTTGTCGAACGTGCCGTTGCCCGGGTTGTCGCCGACCGACATGACCCGGCCGTCGGGCAGCAGGAACGCCGACGAGTGGTAGCCGCGCGGCACCGGGTCGGTGGCCATCCCGGCGGTGAACGTGTTGGTGGCCGGGTCGTACATGGACGCCTCGTAGACGGGGTCGGCCCGGTTGTGCAGCGCACCACCGGTCTCGAAGACCTTGCCGTCCGGGAGCAGGACCGCGGACACGTACATCTTGCCCTGGTCGCCGGTCTGCGGGACGCCGCCGGTCATGGTGCCCTGCGGGATCGGCGGCCCGGCGGTGTAGGCCGGGGCCGCCTGCTTCAGGTCGATGAGGTCGGTGAGCCGGTGCGCGTCCGGGTTGGTCTCGATGTTGCCGCCGCCCAGGGTCAGCACCTTCTGGTCCTGGGCCGGCGGCAGCAGCACGCTCATCGACTGGTCGCGCTCGTCCTTCTTGCGCAGGCCGGGCACCGGTGTGATGGTGCTGGTCCCGTAGTCGTAGATGGACGAGCCGGTGCCCGGGGTGCCGTTGCCGAAGACGTGGCTGCCGGTGTAGAAGAGGCGGCCGTCCTGCATCAGGATCATCGACGGGTAGAGGCCCCAGAAGTTCCAGGTCTGGTTGGCCTCGTTGATGCCGAGCCAGCGCTGCTGGGCCGAGTTGAAGTACTGGGTGGCGACCATGCCGTGCGAGTCCTCGCCGAGGCCGCCGAGCGAGATCACGTCACCGTTGCCGAGGGCCGTCGCCGACGGGTACCAGGAGCCCGCGGTCATGTCGTTGACCCGGGTGTAGGCGCCGGTCGCCGGGTCGAAGATGTACGAGTTCTTCAGCCCTTTGTAGCCGTGGCTGCCGTCCGCCGCCGGGTAGTCCTTGTTGCCGCCCATGACCAGCACCCGGCCGTCCTTGAGCTGCACGTGCCCGGAGCAGAACAGGTCCTCGGGCGTCGGCACCGCGGTGAACTGCCCGGTGCCCGGCTTGTAGATGGCGGTGGTGAAGGTCTTGGCGGCGAACGCGGCCGGGTCGTTGCCGGAGCCGGCGATCAGCAGCACGTTGCCGTTGCGCAGCACCACGGCGTGGATGGCCCGCACCGACGACTCGAACGGCATGACCTGCCAGTCGCCCTTGACGCACTTGTCACCGGCGCTGCACGACTCGTCGGGCACCGTCTGGGTCGCGTCGACCATGCTGTAGTCGTCGGTCTTCAGGGTGCCGTTGCCGTAGATGGTGACGCCCCAGACGATCTGGTCGGTGTTCGCCGGGATCTGCGGGGTGCGCACGGTCCGTTTGGTCCACACGTCGGTGACCGGCAGCGTGGCCAGGTCGGTCCAGTACACCCAGCCCTGCGCGACGTCGTGCCGGAAGACGGTCATCACCGTGTTCGGAGTGGTCGTCTTGTACCAGGCGGACAGGTCGTACTGGTGGCCCGGCGTGACGTTCGGCGCGCACGAGGTGTCCTCGAGCATCATCGCCTTGCGGTCGCCCTGGCCGGCCGCGGTCAGGGTGACCGACATCGACCGGGCGCCGCTGTGCGCATCGGTGCTCAGCGCGAACGTGTGGCCGTTGGCGCCCCAGCCGGACTGCTCCCAGCAGACCGGGAACCCGTCGGCGGCCAGCGACTCCAGGCCCGGGTTGGCGATCAGGTTGGCGCCGGCTGACGCCGGGCGTTCCGGAAGAGCCAGGAAGAGTACGAGCGCGAGCACCAGGAATTGGGCTATGCGGAGCCGGTTGCTGCGGCTCATCAGCGGACGTGATCGGTTCATGGTTTCTTTCCCGCTCGGTAGATCAGCCTGTCGGAGATCAGGAATCGGATGACGAAGGACGCGACGAGGGTCAGCAGGTTGCCGGCTAGCACGCCCAGGTGCAGGCCGCTGACCAGCACGGCCAGCAGCGGGATGCGCAACAGCAGGTCGGCGTTGCCCATCAGGAAGAACCTGGCGAACCGGCTGGCCGGGCCGCGCCGCCGGTGGTTGCGGTAGAGCAGCGTGTCGGTCAGCGCGAAGTTCCAGCCGACCGCGACCACGTTGGCGGCCACCGCGGCCGCCGTGTAGTGCACGTCGGTGAGGTGCAGCAGCGCCCACAGCACGGCCTGGTTGGGCAGCAGCCCGGAGAGCCCGATCAGCGCGAACGCCAGCATCCGCAGCCGGGCCGCCCCGAACCGCAGCCCGCCGACGTGCTTGAGGAACCGGAGGCCCTCGGCCGCTGTCGACTTCGACTCGCCGGCGTGCCGGGCCTGGAAGCCGTACGGCACCTCGACGATCCGGCCGGGCCGGTTGCGGACGATCAGCTCCAGCAGGATCTTGTAGCCGAGCGGCCGGAGCGCAGCCGCGTCCAGGGAGCTGGCCCGGATCGCGAACAGCCCGCTCATCGGGTCGCTGACGGCCAGCAGACTGTTCCGGAACAGCGTCTTGACCAGCAGCGTCGACCCGCGCGACACCAGCTTGCGGTACCCGTCGGCCAGCCCCCCGGTGTTGCCGCCGTTCGCGTAGCGGCTGCCGACGACCAGGTCGGCGCCGTCACGCAGGCCGGCCGCGATCAGGTCGGGCACGATCTCCGGCGGGTGCTGGAGGTCGGCGTCCATCACGACGATCCACTCGCCGCGGGCGATCCGCATGCCCTCGACCACCGCGCCGCCCAGACCGCCGGCGCCCTCGTCACGGTGGTGCACGGTGATCGCGATCGGGTAGTCCCGGGCCGCCTCCTCGATGACCTCGGGGGTGCCGTCGGTGCTGTCGTCGACGAACACGATCTCGGTGTCGTCGTGCGGCAGGGCGGCGGCCAGCCGGGCCAGCAGCGCGGGCACGTTGTCGCGCTCGTTGTAGGTCGGCACGATGATGCTCTGCCGCAGCGTGGCCGGCCCGGGGCGGACGCCGATCTCGCCGGGCAGCACCGCCCGGGTGCGGCCGGTCTGACGGAACGCCTTCAGCGACAGCGTCTTCTCGCCGGGGGTGACGGTCGCCTGGTGCGGCAGCCCGACCGCCGCCCGGCCGTGTGCCTGGGTGGTCATGGATTCTCCTTGTCGATGCGGCGGATCTCGATGCGGGCGTCGGCCGGGCCGAACGAGGCCTCCAGCGTCGAGTTCGTCAGCAGGGCGGTGACCAGTGGCAGCGAGCTCGGGTCCTGGCGCAGCGCGGGTGTCGAGATCAGGTAGTCGACGTCGCGCCAGCCGTTCGGCAGACGGGCCTGCACGGCCGGGTCGAGGTCGAGCTTGTAGAACCAGATGACCTGCTCCTCCGGGAAACCCGCCTCGACGCAGTCGAGCCAGAGCACGTCGTCGACGACCACCGTGGTGTTCGTCCGGTCCGGGACCGACGTGCGCAGATACTCGGCTGCGGCCGCGTACCCGGCGTTGTCGTCGGCGGTCAGGTTGCGGTGCTGGCCGGCCACCCAGCGCGGGCCGACCAGCGTCGCGGCGAGCAGCACCGCCACGGCCGCCAGCGCGGGCCGCCACCAGCGGCGGTTGCGGGGCACGGCGCGGGCCGCGACGTCCAGCATCCCGGCCGTGACGATGGCGAAGAACGGCAGCAGCTGGACCACGTACATGGCCGGCAGGTAGCCGCCGGGGCGGACCGCGACCAGCACCAGGATCAGCGCGGCGATGGCGGCCGGGCGCAGCCGCCGGACGAACAGCGCGGGCGCCGTCGCCACCAGACCGGCGACCAGGATCACCGGGTCGTAGAACAGCCACGACTGGACCAGCTCGTACGACCCGGAGCCGGGGGTGAAGACGCTGCCCGTGCCGGACCGGTTGGCCAGCTGGAACTGCCACGCGCCGATCAGCGACACGTGCCCCGGGCCGGGGAACAGCTCGCCGCGCAGCACCGCGTAGAGCGGGTAGAAGACGCCGACCAGCACAAGTCCGCTCAGGTAGCCGCCGACCGCCCAGGGCCGGGTCGAGCTGCGGGCCGCGTTCTGCCACAGGGCCACGCACACCGCGGGCAGGGTGACCAGCATGGTCTCCTTGCTCAGCACGGCGATCGCGGTGGCCGCCCCGGCCGCGGTGTAGTGCCACAGGTTGCGGCGCGGGGACAGCACCAGGGCCAGCGCGCCGAGCATCCAGGCGACGGCGAAACTGTCCAGGTAGATCTCGCGGTACATGGTGATGGTCAGCGGGGACAGGCCGAAGATCAGCAGGCCGATCGCGGAGGCACGGATGCCCATGCCGAGCCGGCGGCAGATCAGGTAGACCAGCAGCAGGCAGGCCGCGACGACCGGGATCATGGCGACCCGGCCGGCGGTGACCGCGGGACCGGTGACCCCGAAGAGGTCGGGGATCCAGGACAGCGCGGCCAGCTGGATCCAGGCCAGGGGCGGGTGGTCGTACCAGTAGGTGTAGTGGGCCAGGCCCTTGCCGGTGGCGACCGCCCAGGCCTGTGCGAGGTAGGTGCCCTCGTCGTCACTGGCCATCGGGAAGCCGCTGATGTTCACCGTCAGGATGACGATCACCAGCGTGGTCAGCAGACCGGCGAGCAGGCCCTCGCCGCCGGTGAGCTCGCGTCGCCGTACCCCACCCGGGGGTTTGGGAATCTGGACCAGGGCCCGCGCCGGCGGCGTCTCGGGCTGCGCGCCTCGCGCCTTGGGAATGAGAGCGGTGCTGGTGGTGGTCATGCGGCGCCCACCTCGGCGCCGGCGTTGAGGTGAGCGCCGACGTGCGCGGTCAGCTCCCAGTTGCGGCGGCCGGTGTATTCGCGCCACACGGCCCGCAGCGCGGCGACGCTGAGGACCAGGGCGTACGGGAAGGCGCCGAGGATCAGCCGGGCATAGTGGACCGGTTTGATCTTGAGGTCGTACTGCTGGCCGAAGTCGCGCAGGCCGACCGTCTGGAAGACGATGTTGGCGGCCATCGGCACCACCGGCACGAAGGTGGCCAGCGCGATGCCGATCGGGAAGTCGGCGAAGATCGCGGCGGCGATGCCGATCGGGATCGCGAGGCCGGAGAACGCCTGGAAGAACGGGCCGAGCAGGGTGTACCGGGCCAGCAGCCGCTGCCCGAAGGTCGGCAGCCGACGCCACTCCCCCTTGCGCAGCACCTGGAGGAAACCCTGGTTCCAGCGGGTGCGCTGCTTGAGCAGGCTGCCGATGGTGTCCGGGGTCTCCTCCCGGGTGACCAGGGACGCCTCGTAGGCGACGGTCACCTTGGCGCCCCGGCTGGACAGCCGCACGCCGAGGTCGCAGTCCTCGGCCAGGCAGGTGCCGTCCCAGCCGTTGGCGGTGCGCAGCACGTCGGAGCGGACGAAGACGGTGTTGCCGCCGAGCGGGATGAAGCCCTTGTCGGCGTGCAGGTGCAGCCGGCTGCGGAACCAGAAGAAGTACTCCAGGCAGTTGTGCAGGCTGTACCAGCTGGAGTGGAAGTTGATCAGTTGCACGCCGCCCTGCACGACGTCCGCGCCCGTCGACCGGAACGCGTGGTCGACGTGTTCCAGCAGGTCCGGGTGCACCTGATCCTCGGCGTCGAAGACTCCGACCACGTCGCCGCGGACGAACGGCAGTGCGGTGTTCAGGGCCCGCGGCTTGTTCTTCACCTCGTTGTGGTCGGTGACGACCAGCACCCGGCCCGGCGCCCGCTCGGCCGCGGCGTGGGCCACCTCCGCCGTGTCCGGGTCGTCGTGGCCGACGATCACGATGATCTCGTAGCCCTGGTGGGTGGAGCGGAGCAGGCGCTGGATGGTGTGTTCCAGCACGGCCTGCTCGTGCCGGGCCGGCAGCAGCAGGGAGAACGTCAGCCGGTGGTCACCGTCCGGCTCCGCGAAGCGGGTCGCGGCGAGCGTCTCGGGGGTGCGCCACGCGTGCATGGTCCACCAGAGGGTCACCGCCGCAAATGTGGCCAGCACGACGGAAATCAGAATCATGACGGCGGCAGCCAAGGTCGTCGCCTTTCAGAAATGAGGGAATTACGCCACCAGAAATGGAGCGCGCCGACCATATCGCGATCGGCGGCGGCATATTCAAGTCGATCTCGCCGATTCCCGCTTTCCGGTGAGTTGTTTCGAATATGTTTCTCTCGAAACGCATTACATCAATCGTCCGTCGGGACGAAAAATGACCCGGCGCAAGCTTCGGCGTGCGACCGGGCAACGGGCCGGGAAGCCCGCTGAAAGAAGATAAGACACGTCGGCTCTTTCTCGCGTCACGCGTCCGGGGGAATGACCTCCGGATGTTCCGAGAAATGCGTCATGCGCCCGATTTGCCGCCATTGCGGCATCTGGATGTCTTGATCGCCATAGTCACTGGGCGTCCTTGATCGACGGGTGCATGATGGTCCGCGTCCCTCTCTCTTTGGAGCAAAAGATGCTGGACTCAACTGTTCGCCGGCGGTCACTCTTCGCTGTCGGCGGCGCCCTCGCCGGATCGATGGCACTCGCTCCGGCCGCCCATGCCACCCACCCCGTGGGCACCCCTCTGGAGCAGCTCCTGGCCGGCAACCGCCGGTTCGTCGCCGGCCACGGCCGGCACCCGCACCAGTCGCCGGCCCGGATCCGGGAGATCGCCGCCGGTCAGCACCCGTTCGCGATCATCCTCGGCTGCGCGGACTCCCGGGTCGCCCCGGAGATCCTCTTCGACCAGGGCGTCGGTGACCTCTTCGACAACCGGGTGGCCGGCAACATCGTCGACGACCTGCTGCTCGGCAGCATCGAGTACGCGGTCGAGGAGTTCGCCCCGCCGCTGATCATCGTCCTCGGTCACGAGCGCTGCGGCGCTGTGTCGGCGACCATCAACGCCGTCAAGACCGGCGCCGAGGTCCCCGGCCACATCGCGGCCATCGTGGAGGCATTGACGCCGATCGTCGAGCCGTTCGTCGACGACCCGGACGGCGTCGAGAAGGCGGTCCGGGCCAACATCCGGGCCCAGGTCTCGGCTCTGGTCACCCGCAGTGAGATCGTCGCGCACAGTGGCGCGCAGGTGGTCGGCGCCCGTTACGACCTGGACACCGGCACGGTCACGGTGCTGTAGAAGGTCTCCGCCGCACAGAGGCCGGTCAGGGCCAGGGCCTGCCGCACGTGGCCGGCCGCGTTGACGATGTCGTAGCCGTGACCGCCCCGCATGGCGCGGGTGTAGCCGATCAGCAGCAACTCGATGCATTCGCTGCCGATCGTCTCCACCTGCGCCATGTCGACGATCACACCGTGGCCACGCCGGCCGGAGGCGAACGCGTCCCGCATCGCGGCCCGCAGGACTCGGTGGGCGTCCCGGTCGAAGGCGCCGATGAGGTGAAGGTGGACTGTGGAACCCGTACGGTGGTTCGTACGGTCGATCTCGTAAGACGGGTCGGTCATACCTGAAGTCGTACTCGCGAAATGTGTCCGGAAGCCGAAATCCCGATGACACGGTGACCGAGCCAACAATGGTGAACCTCAGAACGGCACGCAGACCAGCTCACTGTAAAGAAGATCGATCCGGTCCGGTTCCAGGGTGTCGCTGCGGAACATCCGGCGCCGGTCGGTGGGCACCCGGATCGCGCCGCGCGGACGGAACCCGGCGACCCGCGGCTCCAGCAGGATCGCCGGCAGCCGGTGCCGGGTCAGCAGGTGGCCGGCGAACGACCGGAACATCCGGCGGAACACCACCGGATCGCTGACGTGCACCAACGAGGCGAACCAGGGCAGATTCCGCGGACGATCGTGCCGGAACACCACATGACAGACACCAGCCCGGTCGGCGAGCACCACGTGCCGGGCCGCCAGCGCTTCCCGATGATCCAGATAGAGCTGCAGGTCGTCGCCGGCGAGCAGGTCCTCGATGCGGCGCGGATCCGACGTGACCACCCGCCCGGGCAACGGCGGACAGGGCAGATTGGGTACGGCCACCAATTCGCTGTCCAGATGACGGAATCCGAGCCGCTCGTTCATCGCGATGACGCTGCCGCTCGGGGTCAGATCGGTGAAGTGGTAACCCTCCTGTCTCAGCAGGGCCCGCAGCAGTTTCACACTCAGCAGCCGGTATTGCGGAAGCACACACCAGCCGCCCAGATTGCAGAACCGCTGCCGTGTCCCGCCGATCGTGCGTTCGGCGTAGAAGGCCAGGTAGACGCCGACGACCACGCCCGCCGCCAGGAGCATGAAGCCGTGGTTCGGCGCGGCGGCCTTCCAGGGCGGGGTGAGCGCACGGGCCCACAGGTCGGCGCTGAGCCGGGGATTCAGATGGGCGTTCAGGAAATGAGCGACCCGGGACACGTCCGCGGACGTGATCGGCAGGACCTGGACGTTCATCGAACCAGGATCTCAGCCGCCCCGGGTGCTCTCACAGTCGCAGAAGTCATGTCATAGGTGAGGACTGATCACAATCCGGCCGCCCAGTTCAGCAGTTCGGTGCGGGCCGCGGTCAGGGTGGCGGCCGGCACCGAGGCCACATCGGACGCGTTCACCACCAGTGCCACGTGCACCTTCCCGGCCGCCGACCCGGTCGCGTCCAGCAGCAGACGCCGAGCCGTCGTCGCCCCCGCCTCGGTGGCCACCGCGACCGGTCCGGTCGCCGGCACCCCGGAGACCACCCCCAGATCGGACACCACGACGGTACGCGCGGACGGGAACGACCCGGGCAGGTGGAGCTCGGTCGGCGCACCCAGTGGGGCGGCCGGCTCCCGCCAGACCAGCACGCCGTACTGCCGGCCGGCGACCAGCCCGGCGATCGACGGCAGGCGGGACGGGACGGTCAGCCACGCCTGCTGCCGGCCGGCCCCGGCGAACCCGTCCCGGGCCAGGTCCTCGTAGGCGAAGGCGACCGTGGTCCCGGACACCGCGCTCGGGAACAGCCGGTCCAGCACCCGCCGGTCCAGCCGCAGCGCCCCGTTCGCGATCACCGAGTGGTCCTCGCCGTTCCAGGCGTCCCCGGTGGTCTGCACCTTGTCCGGGTTGAAGTTCATCAGCTCGCTGTGCTTCCCGCTGTAGACGTCCCAGTGCCACTGGGTCGACGACAGCACCTGCCCGGAGCTCGCCGCGTTGTTCCAGAACGAGCCGCCGGACACCCGGGAGTCGAGGCTCTGATACATCGAACGGACCATCCACGGCGTACGGGCGCTGCTGCTCGTGCCGGACATGGCGTTGCCGAACTCGGAGACGAACGCCGAGGTGCCGAGTGCGGTGGCCCGGTCCCGGATCCGGTTCATCGCCGAGTTGTACGTGCCGTCCCCGGCCGCCGACGGGTCCAGGGTCATCCGGCTGCCGTCGTAGTAGTGGCTGTTGAACACGTACCGGGAGCCCAGCTGACCGGCCGTGCCGAGACCGCCCTGCTCGAAGAACCCGGTGTTCCAGAAGACCAGCGGCTCGGCGTAGAGCGGCCGCGACGACCAGCCGGTGGCGTCCATCACGGCCCGGAACCGCTGGTAGAACGGCAGCAGCCAGGTGGTCTCCCAGGTGGTGCCGGAAGCGCCGTCCAGCCCGCCGTCGAACGGCTCGTTGAACGGGTCGACGCCCAGCATCATCGAGTAGTCGACCCGGGTGCGCAGGTGGGTGAGGGCGGCTCGGGCCTGCGCGAGGTAGGCGTCCTGCACGCCGTACCGGTTGCGCCAGAAGTCGTACATCGCGGCCCGGACCGCGCCGTTGTTCATCATGTTCTGCCCCCACAGCAGGCAGATGCCGCACGACTCGTCGGGATAGGTGGCGGCGTCGATCACCCACTTCGGGGCGCCGTCGCCGGTGTACCAGCTGTCCGGGTCGAACAGATGCGACGAGTACAGGTCCTGGTGCCAGTCGAGGAGCACCCGGATGCCCCGGTCGGTGAACTGGCGGATCTGGTCGGCGGCCCGGTCCAGGTAGGCGGTGTCGATCCGGTCGCGGGCCGGCTGCACCCCCTCCCAGCTGATCAGGAAGCGGATCGCGTTGGCGCCGGTGAGCTCGCGCATCTGGGTGGCCGCGGCCGCCGCGTCGGCGGTGCTGCGGAAGGGGAGGAGTCCGTTCTCGTACAGCTTGGTGCTGCCGGAGACGTTGAAGCCGCGCAGGACGATCTCGCGACCATGGGCATCGGTGGGCATCGCGGCGACGGCCGGCTGAGCCGGCGCCACGATCCCCGCTACCACCAGCAGAAGTGCCAGGAAGAAGGCCCGCATGTATTGACGGTAATCACTTGTTCACAATCTGCCACCGGCTATGCCGGGCGCTGCGTATACAGACAACCCGCCGACTTCCCCAGTTTGCGCAGCCCGGTCAGGTCGCCGGCGCCCCACACGGCCTTCTTCGCGGTGATCGTGTGGTACATGATCTGGTTCTGGTCGTTCTGCTCCGGGTGGGCCAGGCCGATCGCATGTCCGATCTCGTGCATCAGCACCGCGCCCGTCGTGCCGTGCCCGGACGCCCCGAACCCACGGTCCAGCGACTTCACCGACGACGCGTTCAGCACCACCGCGCCGGTCAGCATCATCAGCGCGTCGGCGCCGTCCGCCGCGTACGCGGTCTGCCACGAGCCGCCGCCCATGCCCAGCACCCGGGTGCCCTTCGGCAGCCACTTGCTGTGCTTGCCGGGCGTCGCCCAGGCGATCACGATCTCGGTGCCCGCCGGGTACGCGCCCTGGTAACCGGACTTCGCCTGCGGGATCACATCGGTCGTCCCGGCATAGCGGAACGTCAGGCCGGTGGCCGCGGAGATCCGGCTGAACGTCGTCTTCACCTCGGCCAGCGAATCCTTCGGCGCACGGTCCAGGTTGACCCGGTAGTCGATGGCGCCGCCGCACGGGTTCCAGCGGGCGATCAGCGCATTGCCGTGCGACTGGCTCATGAAGGCGTAGGCCTTCGCGCTTCCGGCGGCCGCCAGGGCCACTCCGGGCTGAGCCGCCACCAGCGTCGACACCGCGGCGAGCAGGAGCAGTACGCGCTTCATACGGGGGTCCGATCGATCGAAGGGAGGCCCCATTCTGTGATCGGCTCAGGTGCCGTCCCGGGTGGCCGCCGGTTGCGAACCGGTTGCCCCGGAAGTCAGCTCCGGACGTACCGCGGCGTCGGCTTCTTCTGCTGGTAGAGCCGGGCGTCCGCGACCGCGTAGAGCCCGTCGAAGTCGTCGCCGTCCGTGCCGAGAACCGCGACGCCGACGCTCGCCCCGATCCGCGCGCCCAGCACCGTCCGCAGGTTGTCGGCCACGTCGAAGGCGTCACCGTCGGTCAGCAGGACCACGAACTCGTCACCGCCGAGCCGCCCCACGATGTCGTGCGGATGCACCTCGGACCGCAGCGTCACCGCCACCCACTTCAGCAGCTCGTCGCCGGCGGCATGCCCCTGCGCGTCGTTGAGCAGCTTGAACCCGTCCAGGTCGAGCACCAGCAGGGCGGCGCCCCGGCCGGTCCGCCGGCTGTCCGCGACCTCGGCCGCGAACCGCTCCGCGAAACCCCGCCGGTTCAGCACATCGGTCAGCACGTCCACCCGCGACAGCCGGGTCAGCATCCGGCGCTGCCGGGCCGACGCCCGGCCCTGCAACGCGCACGCCGTCGCCGCGGCCGCCGTGCCCAGCAGGTGAACCGTCAGGTACCACCCGCTGACATCGCCGACACGTAGCCCCACCAGCAGATACAACCCGCCCGCGCCCAGCGCCACCGGCGCGGCGACCTCCGGTCGCATGCCCAGCATCAGCAACGGAATCCCGATCAGCACGCCGATACCCAACGGCTGATCGGCGCCACCGTCCAGAGTGGCGATCGCCGCGCAGCTCACGAACGCGCTGAACGCGAACGCCAGCATCAGCGGCCGGGCCAGCCGCGACCGGCTCAGCCAGTCGGCGCCCAGCACCACCGCGAGACCGGTGGCGAAACCCCACACCGAGATCGCGATCATGCTGGCCCGGTGCACGTGATCGTTGGCCACCAGCAGGACGTAGACCAGCGCCACCACCGTCTGGGTCACCGACACCCAGCCCGGGTCGGCGATCGAGTGCCGCCGCCGCTCCCGCGCCTCCACCGCAGCCACCGGACCCGACGGCCGCACACCGTCCCGCGCCCCGGCCACCGCCTCCGCGCTCGGCGCGTGCCGCACCCGGGCTGCCTTGTCCCGGTACAACCGCTGGTCGGCGACGAGCAGCAGCCCCGCCAGGTCGCTCGCGTCGTCCGGGAACGTCGCCGAACCCAGACTGGCCGGCGAACACACCCGCAACCGCTCCCGCAGCCGCTCGACCACACCCTCCGCGTCCGCCGCGTCGGTGCCCGGCAGCAGCATCGCGAACTCGTCGCCACCCTGCCGGCCCACCGCGTCGTGCGCGCGCAGATCGGCCCGCAGCTCCTGACCGGTCCAGGCCAGCAGCTCGTCACCGGCCCGGTGGCCGTGCGTGTCGTTGACCTCCTTGAAATGGTCCAGGTCGAGCAGCACCAGCGTCACCGGGCTGCCGCCCCGCTCGGCGTCGGCCAGCTCGGCCGCCATCCGCTCGTCGAACCCGCGCCGGTTCAGGCAGCCGGTCAACGGGTCGGTGCGCGAGCTGTCCGCCAATCGCCGCCGCAGCGACGCCAGCACCGCCGAATGACGCAGGCACAGATATGCGACGCAGGCGAAGGCCAGGCCGTGCACCAGCGGATATCCGGCCGGCGGGGTGTCACCCAAAACCATCACCGAGGTGTACGCGAAAAGCCCCAACCCGGCCGTCACCAGGAATGCCCGGGGCGGCGTGACAATCGCCAGCAGCACCACCGACAGGGGGATGAACGTGCCGAGCGGCCCGGCCACGCCACTGTCGAGAATCCCCAGGACCGCCGACCCGGCCAGGTTCAGCGCGGCCGCGCTCAGCTGGATCCAGATCCACCACCGGGTCCGCGCGATCCGTCCCGCCGCCACCCAGCCGAGCACCGCGAACCCGACCATCAACGCCGCGACCAGCAGCATCGGCAGCCGGTCGGGCCGATCCCAGGTGCCGATCGAATACGCCGCCCCCAGCACCGCCGGCACCGCGCCGTAGGCAGCCGAGGACCGCAACGACTGCCGGCGCGACCGCTGGACCGTGCCGAGGGAATCGCGCTTCACGACACGGCACCTCCCTGGCTGAGCTGGACCCCGCCAACATCGGCGAAGCCATACCGCCCTTGAGGTTTTCCCTGACCCACCCCCACCCGCGTCAGGGGGAATCACCCGGACGCACAGCGAATCACCCGCACGAGACCATCCGTTTCCGGACGTTTCCGCCGAGGCTGGGTAGGACCGAGCACCCGGCAGGGGGGACCGTCGCATGCAGAGCCGGCTCCGCCTCGCGGGCCACGGGATGCAGCCGTTGCTGCTGATGTTCCCGCTCGGCCTCTTCTGGATGGCGTTCGTCCTCGACCTGGCCACCCTGCTGGGCGCACCCACCCTGCTGGGCACGGTCGCCTTCTGGAACCTGGTGGCCGGCCTGGGCGGCGGCCTGCTGGCCACGGTGGCCGCGATCGCCGACGCGGTGTCGGCGACCGGTCCGGCCGGCGTGCGCACCTTCGTCCTGGCCCTGCTCCTGGACGTCGGCATCCTGATCGTCTACGCCGTCCTGACCCTGACCCGGGTCCGCGACCCACACCGAACCGCCTCCGCCACCCTCCTGTCCCTCGAACTGACCGGCCTGGTCGCGGCCGCGTTCAGCGCTTGGTTCAGTGGCCGGTTGGCCGCCCCGGGCGCCCCCGTCGCCGACTCCCCACACCCCTCCGGCCGCCGAAGCCACGCCCCGGCCACCACCACCCTCAACCAGCTACTGGCCTACCCACCGGCGCCGCCCCCGCCCGTCCCCAGCCCGCCCTTTACTGCAGCCTCGCCCGCACGCCAACGCAGTCCGGCCCGGACCTGATCAGCGCCAGCCCCCACAGCGTCGTCGAGGGCGGTCAGGCGAGGGGTGGCCAGGCGGAGACGATCTCGGTGTGGCGCAGGCCGCCGGACTCGGTGATGTGACGGAACCACGCGGCGCACTCGGGAACAGACCCGACCTCCCGAGCCGCGGCCTCCGCCTCGGCACGGGTCCGCCAGATCAGAACATCCAGCCAGCCGCCGTCGTCCTCCCTGGTCAGATAGGCCGCCAGGCAACCTGGGAAACGCCGTCGCAGCGCCGCCAACATGGTCGCCCGCTCCTCGACCAGTTGCCCCTCGGAACCCTCGGCGACACGAAAGCGCGCCAGCTCGATGACCGGCCCGGTGTCTCGGCCCTTCTCGGGATCAGTCATGCCACGGACGCTACCCGCCACCTACGACATTTCCACCGAGCCCGATGGCCACCGGCTATGTGGGTGAGGTGGTGGCGCTCAGCAGCCGGGTGGCTATGTTCCGGGCAGCGGTTCGGATCTCCGGGCCGCCCAGGATCCGGTACGGGACCGGGATCGCGGTCAACTGGCGGGCGT
This sequence comes from Actinoplanes sp. NPDC026670, assembly GCF_040638175.1. Taxonomy (NCBI): domain Bacteria; kingdom Bacillati; phylum Actinomycetota; class Actinomycetes; order Micromonosporales; family Micromonosporaceae; genus Actinoplanes; species Actinoplanes sp. NPDC026670. Next base: position 36,064 of record NZ_JBEZXU010000001.1, on the reverse strand, counting down.
ACCAGTAGGGGGCGCTCGTGGTGCCGGTCAGCAGGGTGGTTCCCGGGTGAGGGCCGGGAGCCAGGGTGCCCAGTGCGGTTCCGGCGCTTTCGGCCACCTGGTCGGGTTCGGCGTCGATCAGGATCTCGGCGTGGTACTCCCAGCCGGCGGCCAGGTGTTCGTCGAGGACTGCGATCGGGTCCAGTCCGGACGGTGGCACGAACATCTCGGGCAGGATGTCGGCTCGGGTGACCCGGTCGATCCGGTAGGCGCGGCGGGCCGCGGGGCGGTGTGCGTGGCAGAGCAGGTACCACCGGCCGTGCCGGACCACGATCGCCCACGGGTCGGCGTCGGTTGTCGAGTCGTTTCCTGCTTCTGAGCGGTAGCTCACCCGTACCACCTGATTCTGTGCGCAAGCCTGCACCAATCGGGACGTGATCTCGGGGTCGGGCCGTGCCGCCGCCCGGTCGGGCGCGGGCGCCGCGGTGCGGCGGACCGCCTCGACCTGGGCGCCCAAGGCCTCCGGGAGGACTCGGACGATCTTGCCGAGGGCGCTGCCGACCGGATCGGTGCTGTCCCCGGCCGCGTGGTGGCCGTCGAGCACCGCCATCACCAGGCCCAGCGCTTCGGCCTGCGTGAAGATCAGCGGCGCGGGACGGGCGCCCCGGCCGACGCGGTAGCCGCCGTACGGGCCGCGGACCGATTCGATCGGGATGCCCGCTTCGCGGAGGATGGCGATGTAGCGGCGGGCGGCCCGTTCGGAGATGCCGCCGAGCCGGTCGGCGAGCCGGTCGGCGGTGATGCCGGGGCTGCCCTGCACGGCTTCGAACGCCATCAGGGCACGCGCGGTCGGGCTCTCCAAGGTCCGCCCCCTACCGAAGGCCTGGCTGATTCCGGAAGTCTATCGTCCGGAATCGGGGTTAGCGTGCGGGCATGATTCCGATGGGACCGCCCGCGGCGGGCACTGAGGTGGAGACCCTTGTCGGTTCGCTGGAGCGGCAGCGGCGCATCTTCGCCTGGAAGGCCGGCGGGCTCGACAAAGACGGCCTGAACGCGACCACCGCGGCCAGCACAATCACGCTCGGCGGGCTGCTCAAACACCTGGCGCTCTGCGAGGACCTGTACTTCTCGATCCGGCTCGGGCGGCAACCGGCGGCGCTGTGGCGCGACGTCGACTGGGACAACGAGACCGACTGGGAGTGGCGGAGCGCGGCCGGTGACAGCCCGGAGTTCCTCTACGGGCTGTGGCAGGAGTGCGTGGACCGCTCCCGCGCCGGCATCACCGCGGCGATCAGCGCCGGCGGCCTGGACACGCCTGCCGATTTCACCTGGCCGGACGGGCGTACGCCGAGCCTGCGCCGAATGATGATCGACATGATCGAGGAGTATGCCCGGCACGCCGGTCACGCCGACCTGATCCGTGAGTCGATCGACGGCCTGACCGGCGAGGACCCACCGGACCAGGAACAGGCCTGACCGGTGAGGACCCACCGGAGTAGGCCGGGCGACGCGAGCCGCCGAAAGGTCAGGCCCCGGGGATCTCGAAGATCATGCAGCTGGAGGTGGCGTGCGCGATCAGACGGCCGGCCGAGTCGGTGATCCGGGCCTCGGCGAGCGCGGTCCGCCGGCCGCGCTGGAGCACGCCGCCGGTGCAGGTGAGCCGGCCGGAGGCGATGGTGGCCGGGCGCAGGAACTTCACGTTGAGGTCCATGCTCGTGTAGCCGACCCCGGCCGGCAGGGTGCTGTGCACCGAGCAGGCGGCCGCGGTGTCGAGCAGGGTGGAGAGGACCCCGCCGTGCACGGAGCCGAGCGGGTTGTAGTGGAACTCCTGCGGGTCGAGCTCGATGGTGACGCTGCCCTCCTCGACCCGCATGCCGACGATGTCGATGAGGTGCATGATCGGCGGCGCCGGGAAGTCGCCGGCCGACATCGCCTGGAGGAGCTCCAGCCCGCCGCGCCGGCCGATCTGGCTCGCGTGCTCGGCCGGGTCGGTCCAGCCGAACGTCCGGGTACGCATGTCTTCCTGGGTCTGCGTCATGGATGCAGGCTTGCAGAGACTTGATGAGTCTGTCAACGAGACTTAGCCTTCCTCACATGGCCACTCCCCCCGCCCTGAACTGGTCCGTCGACAACTGCACGATCGAACGCGCGATGGGCATCCTCGGCGAGAAGTGGTCGCTCGTCGTGCTGCGTGAGGTGTTCTCCGGCATCCGGCGCTTCGACGACATGCGGGTCCGCACCCACATCCCCCGGCAGGTGCTCACCAACCGCCTGAACAACCTGGTCGAGCACGGAATCCTGCGGCGTGAGCCGTACCGCGAACCGGGCTCCCGGGTCCGCCACGAGTACCGGCTCACCGACAAGGGCTTCGACCTCTACCCGGTGATGATCGCGCTGTCCGAGTGGGGCAACCGCTACCTGGCCGACCCCGAGGGACCGCCCATCGAGTACGCCCACCGCGACTGCGGCGCCGAGTTGCACCTGGCCGTCACGTGCGCCGACGGGCACCTGATCGAGAAGCGCCGGGAGATCCAGCCCCGCCCCGGCCCGGGGACCCGCCCGCGGCGGCCTCCGGAGGGGACGACCCGGCCGGAGACCGCGAACGGCTCAGCGTGACGAGCTGAGCGGGAGTGCTCGCACCAGCATCCGGTGCGGGCGCCAGCCGGGGAACGGGATCAGGTCCCCGGCGTGCTCGAACCTCAGGCGCTGGAGGGCGTGCCACACCCGCGTGTTGCTCTCGGCGACGGCGAGCGAGACGCGTTCCTCCGTGCGCTGGCCCAGCAGGTCGGCCACCATCCGGATGCCGAGGCGGTGCCGCTGGTGGGCCGGGTCGACGAACGCCTCGCAGATGGCGAAGGTGCGATTGTCCCACTCGGCGACCAGGCCGGGATCGTGCACATCGGTCATGTCCCGCCACCAGAGAGTGTCCGGCGGGAGTGGACAGCCCAGCACGGCTCCGACCAGCTCACCGTCCACGTAGCCGAGTGCGGCCTGGAAACCCGCGGCCTCGGCGGTCCAGCGGAGACGGTCCTCAGCCGACGGTTCGCTGTGGTCGATCAGATGTAGATCGGCGGCGTGGACCCGTCGATACACCCTGGCAAGTTCATCGATGTCAACCTTCTCGGCAAGGACGACTTCACTGATGTTTTTAGACATTTCGAATCATGCGTGCCCCCACGCCTGAACCTCCGTTAACTTGATAAGGTAAGCCTTACCTAACCAGAGGGTCATTCATCTTGGCAAATCCGCCTGCTCCTGCTCCCAGCGGCGGTGCGCGTCCCGGACCCGCGGCCACAGAACGGCCCGATCCGGACCCGGCAGAACAATGCCGAAAACGTCGGCGAGGGCATTGAAATAGGCGACTTCATCGGACAGCACAGTCCGCGACGGATCGGCGCCGATCCGGGTCAGCATCAAGCCCCGGAGCACGTCGGCGCCCGTCGCGTCCCGGCGCGCCGCCGTCGCCACCCGGACGAAACCCGACTCCGGCGAGGTGGACAGCTCCTCGTGCTTCGCCCGGAAGTCCGACATCCGCGCGGGCTCGGCCCGGAAATCCATCCCGAGGAAGCTGCCCCGCGGATCATGGTCGAACCGCCACCCACCCGGCTCGACCACAGACGCGCGTAGCCCGTACCGAAAAGGCCCGTCCTGATGTTGACCCTCGACAAGCGGAAGCGGACCGTGCAGGCCGTCGCCCATGCCGAGATCTACCAGCCAGTCGCCCTCGGGCGACTCGGCCGAAGGCAACCCGGAAACCGTGACCACCAGGTGGTTTCCGCTGGCCCCGGCCACCGGATCGGCGTTGCCCTGCACACCGCCGACATGCCTGGTGACGCAATAGCCGAGCGTCCGCAGCAGCGCCGAGAACGCGCCGTTCAGATGGAAGCAGTAACCGCCACGACCGAAAATGATCCGCCGCGCCGACTCAGCCGGGCAGACCGTCGTCGGCCGGTCCAGGTGGATCTCCAGGCACTCGTAGGGCACCCGCTCGGCATGCGCCCGGTGCAGCGCCTTCAGCGCCGGCACGGACGGCACGTGACCGGCCAGTTCGGGCAGGCCGAGACGGGCGAGATAGGCGGGTACGTCGATGGCGTCGGGCATGCGCACACGCTAGCCGCATACGATCCATGGGTGACGATCAGCGACACCCGGTCCAGGCGGCCGGTCATCACCGTTCTGGTCGTCTGCCAGAGCAGCATCGGCCTGATCTTCGGCGGGATCGGGCTGTTCCTGCCGCTCATCCGCACCGACCTGGGCCTCAGCTTCACCCAGGCCGGCACCCTCGCCGCGGCGAGCAATCTCACGTACGCGCTCATGCAGGTCCCGTCCGGTTACCTCGCCGACCGGTTCACCCCACGACGGCTGTTCATGATCGGGCTCCTCGGCATGAACCTGCTGGCCATGCTGTTCGCGGTGCTCGACTCGTACCCCCTGCTCCTGATCGATCAGGCGCTCGCCGGGTTCTTCCGGGCCCTGGTCTTCACCCCCGGCATGCTGCTGATGACCGGTTTGTTCCCGCCGGGCCGCCGCGCCACCGCGATGGGCCTCTACGTGGTCGGCGGCTTCTCGTCGAACATCCTGCTCAGCGCGATCGGGCCGCTACTGGTCGGCCCGCTCGGCTGGCGGACGCTGTTCCTGCTGTTCGCCGGATTCGGGTTGCTGTCGCTGGTCCTCTACCGGTTCCTGGCCGGTCCGGCGCCCCTTCGAAAACCATCCTCAGCGGTACGGTTCACCGAACTGCCCAACCTCGTCCGACAACGGATCGTGCAGCTCACCGGGGTGATCCAGTTCACCCGGCTGGCCGTCGCCCAGGGCTTCACGTTCTGGCTGCCGACCTACCTCGTCGTCGACCGCGGACAGTCCCTGGCCACCGCCGGCCTCGTCGCGGCGGTCGCGGCCGCGATCAGCGCGCCGGTCAACTACCTCGGTGGTTACCTCTCCGACCGGCTCAACCGTCCGCTGCTCGTCATCGGCGGGTCGCTCACCCTGCTGACCCTCGGACTGACCCTGCTCACCCATGTGCCCGGGATGCTCGGGGTGCTGGGCGTCGTGGCGCTGATCTCGCTGGCCATCCAGGTCTACTTCGGGCCGCTGTTCGCCCTCCCGCTACAGGTCCTCGGCGACCGCAACGCCGGCCTGATCAGCGGATTCGGCAACTTCTGCGCCAACCTGGGCAGCTTCGCCTTCGTGTACGCCCTGGGCGCCGTCAAGGACGCGACGGGCTCCTTCCGGGCGGGCTTCCTCAGCCTGGCCGCCCTATGCCTGGTAGCCCTCCTCGCCACCTACCTGACCCGCCCCCTCCTGCCGCCGCCCTCACCCACACCGCCCCCGCCGTCGCCCGAACGCTGACAGGCTCCCGTTGTCACCCGTTCGCCGGCCGCCACCCCAGACCGCCAGCCGTCGCTGAGCCTGGTAATACCGCACGCATTCCCGCGCTGAGCGACGGCTCACGGCCTCCCGCCCCCGTTCCAGACCGCCAGCCGTCGCTGAACCAGGTAATACCGCACGCATTCCCGTCCTGAGCGACGGCTCACGGCCTCCCGCCGCCGTCCCAGACCGCCAGCCGTCGCTGAACCAGGTAATACCGCACGCATTCCCGCGCTGAGCGACGGCTCGCGGCCTCCCGCCGCCACCCCAGACCGCCAGCCGTCGCTGAACCAGGTAATACCGCACGCATTCCCGCCGTCAGCGACGGCTCGTGGTCTCCCGCCGTCGACGTCGTTCAGGTTCTGCCAGGGCCTTTGCTGGGCGGGTATTCACACCGATGCGGATGGGAGCGCTCCAAGTTATTCTTGCGGCGGGACGCCTGACCGAAGGACGGACACCCATGCTGATGGCCCTGCTGCTCGATGCCGCCAACATCATCGGCGGCTTGCTGCTCGCCATTCCCCTGCTCGGCCGCTTCCCCGTGATCGCCCGGCTGACCGCCCGGATCGCCCCATGGCACTGGCTGGTCGGCATCGTCGCGCTGGTGGCCGGCGGCTACTTCCTGATCATCCACCTGATCTCCGGCCCGCACCTGTTCCACTACGAAGCGGTCGGCATCGCCGTCGGCGTCATCCTCGCCTGGGACCGGCTCACCGGCCGCCGCCCGCTGGCCCCGGTCACCCCGGTCCCGGCCGCCACCGCCCCCGGCGCCGGATCTCCCGAGCCCGCGGCGACACCCGCTCCCGCCCCGAACCCGGCCGACCTCGCCGGCCCCGCGCTGCTGGTGGCCGTCTTCGGCGTCATCGCGATCATCGTCGGCATCCAGGGCCTCTTCACCCCGAACTGACAGCCCCACGTCTCTCCAGCCGCAGCCCTCACCGCTGCCCGCCTCGGCATACATGAGCCAGCGGTGAGAGCGGTGAGAGCCGGATTTCCGAGCCGGCGGTGAGAGCCGGATTTGCGAGATCTGCGGGGGCGGACCTTGGGCGACGGCTTCGAGGGTGCGCCAGATTTGGCAGTTTATGTGGCTTTCAGGGGTTCGGGTGGTGCCGCGAGGCTCCGGCGTTTCCCTCACGGGCTTCGGGATCTTGCAGATTTCCCCCGCCCGAAGTGGGGCCTTCCCTCTTGATCTTGGACACTTGTCCAAGTTCCGGGGGTAAGGCCCGTGATCTTGCACGGTTCTTCACGTCCTGGCGGACACGTCCCGGGGTGGATCATCGTGCAAGGTCCACAGCCTGGCGTGGACCTTGCACGGGTTTCCCCGTTGGGGAAGCTTCTTCGAGGCTTTCGCCGAATCCGGGGCCGATCCCTCTGCTGTGCGACGTTCGCCCGCTGAGCCTTCGGGCTATCGCACCGATCACGCAGGCGACGGAGACACCGGCCCGAGGCCGGGAATGTCGCATTCGTGGGAGATTCGTTCCCGGCCAGCCTTGTAGATCTTGCACGGTTCTCCACGTTGCCAGCGATCTTGCAAGGTTCTTCACGTCTGGGTGCGGTATGTCGTGCAAGGTCTACTGCGCCGGGGAGACCTTGCAGCTTTCTTCCTGCTGGGAGGCGGAAAGGGCTGCAAGATCGGCGCGAGCGTGGAAACTCGTGCAAGATCCACGGGCGGCGAGGGTCGACAGTGACAACCAGGCTGGCGGGTTGACCTTGCGCCGGGATTCAGCCCGGCGGGCGCGCCGCGGTCCGGGGATGGGACCGCGTCGCGTCGTAGTCCGGGGCGGGGTGGTTCGGCGGGGCGGGTGGCCGTACCCGATCAGGGGGTTGGGAAAGGGTGACGCAACGGGTTGTAGGTGTCGCGGTAGGAGCGTGGGCCGATCAGCGGCAGCAGCGTGTGGCGTAGCCAGGCCGGGAGGGCCGCGGCGCGGGAGAAGCGGTCGGTGGCGGCCTGTACGTGGGTGACGCGGTCGCGGCGGAGGCGTTCGTAGTGGGATCCGGCGTCGTCCCAGTCGGTGGTGGCGAGGAGGTCGGCCAGGACCAGGCCGTCTTCGACGGCGAGGGCGGCGCCCTGGGCCCAGACCGGTGCGGTGGCGTGGGCGGCGTCACCGACGAGGACGCAGCGGCCGGCGGACCAGGAGGGGGTACGGACTTCTTCGATCGGTGAGTGGTAGAGGTCGGTCATGCCGTCCAGGACGCTGCGGACGGGCGCCGGATAGTCGCGGAAGGATGTCCGTAACCAATCAGGTTCGGCGCTCACCGGTCCGCCGCCGGTGGCCGAGGCGTACCCGTAGACCTGCTGGTCGTCGACCGGGATGAGCAGGAACGCGCCCTCCGGCCCGGTCCACAGGGTCCAGCAGTCGACTCCCGGGTTGGGCGCCATGAACCGCCAGCTGGCCGCGCTGAGGAGGGCTTCGCGGGTGGCGGTGGCGCCGATCGCGGTGGAGCGGACGACCGAGCGCACCCCGTCCGCCCCGGCGACGAACCCGAACCGCTGCCCGGTGTCGTCGCCGAACTCGACGTCCGCGCCACCTGTCACCGGCTGCACGGCGACGACCGGAAGTGATCGGCGGATCGTGGCGTCGAGGCCGTCCGCGAGCAGGGTCAGGAGGTCGGCGCGGCGCACGCATCGGGGCCGGGCCTCGGGGCCCCAGAAGGCGTCCTCGTCGATCTGGAAGAGGAGCCGGTCGCGGCTGGAGCGGTATTCGCGGCGCTCGGTCGGGCGGCCGATCTTGTTGAGGCCGTCGGTGAGCCCGAGCGCGGCGAAGGCGGCGACCGCGTTGCCGGGCAGGTTGATCGCGAGGCCGCCACCGTCGCCGTCGCCGCGTTCGGCGACGGTCACCGGAACGTCCCGGCGGCGCAGCGCCCGTGCCAGGGCGAGGCCCGCGATGCCACCACCCACCACAAGTACGTCCATGACGATCCAGGGTCCCCTCAATCGACCGTCATGAGAGCGTACTGCCCACAACCGGACAGAGTTGTCTCAGGTGAGGTAGCCCGCGGTCAGGACGGCGACGACGAGTGGCAGCGCGACCCGGAGCGCCCCGTCCTGGCAGAGCAGCCGCAGCCCGGCGGTGATCAGCATGAGGACGATGAGGCCGATCGCCGCGGCGACGCCGAGCGGCGGCACGACGAGACCGGCTGCGAGCCCGGCCGACCCGATGATCATCAGGCCGGCGACCTTGCGGTATTCGGAGAGCGAGACCCCGAAGTGGTACGCCGCGGCGCGCTGATCCTCGGGGGCGGCGGTGAGCCGGGCGATGCCCTGGACGCCGAAGAAGACGATGACGATGCCGGCCAGCACGGTGTTCACACGAGCAGGCTAGTTTTCATGCTCACCCGTGTGCAACATCCTGTGACATGGCTCGCCGGATCGCCTCCTCGGCGGCGGCGGCCGGCAGACCCGCCGCCACCAGGACCGCGGTGGCCGCCCGGGTGCCGTCGTCGGTCCACAACTCGTCGTTCGCCGCCTGCATCATCGCCAGGGTCATCGCCTGCAGGGCGGCGCTCAGCACCGGCAGCGGCAGATGGGTGGCGAACCGGCCGGTGTCCCGGGCCCGCTCCAGCAGCGCAAAACTCTGCGCCGCGATCGGATGCAGCAGCTCACGCAGGCCGGCCATCCCGAGATTGCTTTCGGCCAGCGAGATGAGCAGGCGATACTGCTCGCCCGCGGTCCAGAGGGTGAGCGCGAAATCGGCAAGGGCGATTTCCGGATCAAGACCTGATCGATCGGTACGCCCGAGCGCCGCCAGCAGATCCGCCGAGCACTTGTCGGCCAGCCCGGCGAGCAGTTCGTCACGATTCGGGAAGTGGGCGTAGACCGTCCGCCGGACCACCCCGGCCGCCTGCGCCAGGTCGTCCATGCTCGCGGCCGGCTGCCGGGCCAGCAGGGCTCGCGCCGCCCGCAGGATCCGGTCCCGGTTCTCCTCGGCGTCCCGCCGCCGCCCCCGCGGGGTCACTCGGCCGCCTTCTTCCCCGGCCGCCGCTTGTCCCGGATCCAGATGATCGCCGGCTTGCCGTCCCCGGAGTCGCGCCTGTCGATCTCGAACAGGCCGATCGCGGTGACCAGCCCACCCAGCTTCGGGTAGCCGTAGCTGCGCGGGTCGAAGTCGGAACGCTGCTTGGTGATGATGTGCCCGACCGCGGCCAGCGGCGCCCAGCCGTCGTCACCGGAGGCGGCCTCGACCGCGGACCGGATCAGGTTCATCAGGCTGGTGTCGCCGCGGAGCTGGGCCGACGCCGACACCGGGCTCGGCGCGGGCACCGGCACGTCCTCCGGCTCGGACAGGTTCTCGGTGTAGATGAACTTGTCACAGGCGGCCACGAACGGTTTCGGGGTCTTACGTTCGCCGAACCCGTACACGGTCAGGCCGGACTCACGGATCCGCGACGCCAGCCGGGTGAAGTCGCTGTCACTGGAGACAATGCAGAACCCGTCGAACCGGCCGGTGTACAGCAGATCCATCGCGTCGATGATCATCGCGGCGTCGGTGGCGTTCTTGCCTGTCGTGTACGAGAACTGCTGGATCGGCTGGATCGACTGGGCCAGCAGCTGATCCTTCCAGCCGCGCAGACTGGTGCCGGTCCAGTCGCCGTAGGCCCGCTTGACGTGCGCCGTCCCGTATTTCGCCACCTCGGCGAGCAGGCCGTCGACGATCGACGCCTGCGCGTTGTCCGCGTCGATCAGAACCGCCAGCTTCGCCGAGTTGTCATTCACCGCCACAACCGTCGAGGATAAGGCCGGGCCGGGTCGCCCACTCGACGGCGGTGGTCACGAAATGCCCGGCCAGCGGATCGGCGTCGGCCCGCGCCAGCAGCGAGAGCACGATCGCCGGTGGCTCCCGCAGCCGCCTGATCACCAGATCGCCGCGGTCGAGCGTGGTCAGAGCCGGCGCGATCGCCACCCCGATGCCACTCGACACCATGGCCAGCTGGGTGGCGATCGAATTGGCCTGATGGCGGGCGTCCGGACTGAACCCGGCCCGCCGGCAGGCCGCCACCACCTCGTCGTGATAGCCGGGCGCGATCTCCCGCGGGATCCACACCCATGGATCGCCGGCCAGCTCGGCCAGGCCTAATTCACCCTGCCCCTCAGCCTTCGGATGATCGGCGGGCAGCGCCGCCACGAATTCGTCGGCCTGCAGGGCCACCGCCCGCACCTCGAGTCCACCGCCCGACCTTCGCACCAATGCAAGATCAATTTCCCGATTGTGTACGGCCAGAGCACCCGCCTCGGTGTCGACCTCCACCAGGCGTAACCGGACGTCCGGACGAACCGCTCGATAGTGCCGAAGCACGGGCGGCAGGAAGTCGGTGAACGCCGACGCCACCGCCCCGATCACCAGCTCCCCGTGCAGTCCGTCCCGGGCGTGGCGAACCGCGGCCCGGGCCCGATCCGCCTCGCGCACCAGCGCCCGGCAGTGCCCGAGCAGCACGTCACCGGCCTTGGTCAGGGTCACCTGGCGGCTGGTGCGATGCAGCAGCCGCACCCCGAGCTCCCGCTCCAGCGCCTGAATCGCCTGCGACAGCGGCGGCTGGGACATGTGCAGCCGCTGAGCGGCCCGGCCGAAGTGCAGCTCCTCGGCCACCGCAAGGAAATAGCGCGCCTGCCTGACCTCCACGATCGATATGGTAGCGCTATCGATGTGGGTGGCGATCGGACCTTCCGGCTATCGATGGGCCGGGGTTGACTGGTCACATGCCCACCCACCTGGCCGCCTTCGTCACCACGATCGCCCTGCTCGCGATCCTGCCCGGCGCCAACAACGCGACGATCACCCGCCAGGCCCTGACCGGCGGCCGCCGAGCCGGGCTGCTGGCCGTCGCGGGCGCTTCCACGGGCATCCTGATCTGGTCGGTGGCGGCGGCTGTGGGGTTGTCCGCGGTGCTGCTGACCCGGCCGGGGGCCTACCTGACGTTGCGGTTGGGCGGTGCGGCGGTGCTGTGCCTCCTGGGCCTGCAAACCCTCCGGACCCTGCGCCGGCCCCGATCCGCCGCCGCGATCCCCACGGCCGGCGCGTCCTTTTCCGGCGCCCTCCCACCCGGCTCACCCGCGCCCGGCGATCCCTCACCCGGTTTCCCCGCGCCCGGCGATCCCGCGGCCGGCTCTCCCACACCCGGCGGCCCCTCGGCCGGCCCTTCCTTCTCCAGCTCCTCCACACCCGGCTCCTCCACACCCGGCGACCCCTCGCCCGACCCTTCCTTCTCCAGCTCCCCCACACCCGGCGACCCCTCGGGCGACTCTTCCTCCGCTGGCTCCCCCACGTCCGACGATCCCGCGGCCGACCCTTCCTCCGTCGGCTCCCCCACACCCGGCGATCCCGCGGCCGACCCTTCCTCCGCCGGCTCCCCCACACCCGGCGACCCCTCGCCCGCAGACCCCTCGCCGGGCGATCCCTCGGCCGGCTTCTCCACGCCCGGCGGCCTCTCGGCCAGCGGCCCCGCATGCGGGCGGGGCTTGCCTGCGACTTCTCTGCCTGGCGCCTCCATGATCATCAGCAGGGTGGCGGTGAGCGGTGGTCGCCGGGACTTTGTCGCCGGGATGGCCACCAGCCTGGGGAATCCGAAAGCCGGCGTGGTCGCGGTGTCGCTGATCCCGCAGTTCGTGACCGCGGACGGACCGGTGCTCCTGTCGTCGATCACGCTCGGCGCACTCTGGGCCGCGGTCTCCGGCGCCTGGTTCTGCCTCTACGTGTGGACCATCGACCGGGCCCGATCACGCCTGGAGCGACCAACCACCCAGCGGCTGCTGCAGGCCGCCACCGGAGCGACCATGGTCGGCCTGGGCATAGCCGTCGCGATCGGTACATAGATGACGCTCGAATGCGGACGCTTTGGCCAGTATCGTTGGGAAATGGCGCCGTGGACGAGCCGTAGCCTACGAGCCCTGCTGGAAGACGCGGGGCCGGACGGCCGGGCCGAGGCGCTCGCCGAGCTGAAAACCGTGATCGCCGGCCGGGAGGTCACCCTCCCCCTGACACTCACTCCGCCGGACGCCGAGATCGCGCGTATCGCCACTCTGCTGCTCCACGACCTGGCCGAACTGCACCTGCTCCAACTGCGCTCAGTGGACCGTCCGGACGCGACGCGGCTCGCCACCACCACGGCCGGCCGGCAGTTGCGCGCCAGCCAACTGCATCACGCCGCCAGGATGCGTCTCCGGGCCGTCGGAGTGATGTGCGCCGAACCACCGAACATCCCCGAGACCACCCACGTCCGCTACCTGGCCACCGCCACCGGGATGCTCGCGTTCGGCGACTACTACGAGCTGATAGCGCTGATCGTGACGTTCCCGTTCGACGGTCCCGACGACCCGAGAGCACAGCGGGGCGCCCGCGACATGGCGATGGCGAGTCAGGCCACCTCCGCCACGCGCATGCTGTTCGAGGAGGACCTGACCGCCCCCACCTTGGACGTGGCCTACCAGTCCATGTGGGTCCGGATGATGGCCGACGCCCGCGACGAGGAACTTCTGCCCGCCATCCGGCAGTGGCGCCAGTGGACCGGCGTAGGCAGCTAGAGAACTCTCGCAACCAGGGCCTCGCCGTTACACCCAGAGCCCAGCACCTCAGGCGCCAGCAGTAGCTGAAACCCGTAGGACTGCGGTCACGACCAGCCGAGCGAGATTCACTGCGGACCGGACAGGCCCTCGGGCGGCAAGGCTCGGCGTTGCCGTAGCGACGACGAGCGCACACATTGACGTTGCGTGTGCTCGTGTCGTCGCCCCGGCGTGGATGAACGCCCACAATCAGCGCAGCGTGTGCGCTTGTCCCCGCTGCGGCAACGGCAGGAGCCCACGATCGGCCAACGTGTGCGTTGATCGACGTTGCCGACCCACGATTCATGCAATCCGGCGGCACCAGCCCCGCGAAATCCCGCCCGGCCGTCGCCCAACACGGTAAAGCCGCCCGCATTCCAGCGCTCAGCGACGGCTCACGGTCTCCAATGCCACTTAGCTTAAGTTGATCTTGCGCGGGCGCACTTCGGGTTCCAGGGGGGCTTTATCTGCACGCATGCGGCTGCGGCATGAATTTGTGGCCGCGCCGGACGCTGACGGTAATCGCCGAGAACCTGCAGGTCACAGCCTTGATCAACTTAAGCTAAGTGGCATTGCACGGTCTCGGCCGTCGCCCAGCACGGCTAAACCGCCCGCATTCCAGCATCCAACGACGGCTCACGGTCCCGGCCGTCGCCCAGCACGGTCAAACCGTCCCCATTCCAGCGCTCAGCGACGGCTCACGGTCCCGGCCGGGCCGGCTGTTCGGGTGCGCCGCTGGTCGGTGTGCATCGGGGCGGCGGCGGGCGGGCGGACACATTGGAGAAACAAATGGCGTGACAAGTTCTTGACGCGGCGGCTGTGAGCGCTAACACTCTGGCAACACCCCCGTTACGCGCGCGCTAGTCTCGGCTGGTGGGCGCGGTCGTCCTCGGCTGGGAGAAACATGCTGATGAGCAGGCGCTCCGGGCGCCGCAGAGCTTTTGTGTTAACGCCCCTCACCGCACTGGCCGTTGTGGCCGGTTCCTTTACTGTTCCGTCGCCCGCGCAAGCCGCCGACGGACTGGTCCTCTGGTACAAACTGGACGAAGCAGCCGGATCGGTGGCTGTCGACTCGTCCGGGAACGGGCGGGACGGCGCTGTCGTCGGCACCCCCGCCTGGGAGTCGGGGCAGGGTCTGGGGCTGAACGGCTCGGACACGTACATCAAAGCCCCTAATGATCTTTTGAAGTCGCTCGATTCGGTGAGTGTGTCGTTCGACGTGAAGATCGACGCGACGCAGAGCACCCCGTATTTCCTCTACGGGTTCGGCAACACCGACACGTCCACCGGCTACGGCAACGGTTACCTGTTCGCGACGGGTAACGGCTACCGGAACGCGATCTCGCTGAGCAACTGGACCGGCGAGCAGAACACCCGCCCCGCCGACGGCCACAACCTGGCCCGCGGCACGTGGAAGACGGTCACGTACACACAGACCGGCACGACCGGCACCCTCTACGAGGACGGCGTCGCGGTCGCCACGAACACCGCGGTCAGTGTGCTGCCGAGCGCGATCGGCGGCGGCACGACGACGGCGAACTACTTCGGCAAGTCGAACTACACGGGCGACCGGCTGCTCAAGGGCCGTCTGCGGGACGTGCGTGTCTACGACCGGGCACTGAACGCGGGCGAGGTGGAGACTCTGGCCGTAAGCGCGAACACCGAGGCGGTCACGGCCGATGTCGCGGCACTCGATCTGGGCGACACGAGTGGCCTCACCGCTGATCTGAATCTGCCGTCGACTGCCCCGTACGGCTCGAAGGTCACCTGGACCTCCAGCAACCGGGACGTGATCAGCGACGCCGGGAAGATCGTGCGCCCGCCGGCCGGTGAGCCGGACGCGCACGCGACGCTGACCGCCGCGTTGAGCCGCGGCAACCGGTCCGGCACCAAGACCTTCGAGGTGACGGTCAAGGCCGCCTTCGACGATGCGGCCAATGCGGAGGCCGCGGTCAAGGCTTTGACGATCCACAACCTCGATGATGTACGGGGAAACCTGACACTCCCCACGACGGCGACCTGGACGTCGAGTGACCCGGCGACGATCGCAACCGACGGCGTGGTGCACCGCCCCGCCACCGGCGAGCAGTCAAAAACGGTCACGCTGACGGCGACGGTCACGGTCGGAACGGCCACCGCGTCCCGTGAGTTCACCGCGACGGTTCCCGCGCTGCCGGCGCAAGAGGCGTTCGAGGGTTACCTGTTCAGCTACTTCACCGGCGAGGGCTACTCGAACGGCGAGCAGGTCTACAACGCCCTGAGCAACGGCAACAACCCGCTGAGCTGGCGTGAGATCAACAGCGGCAACCCGGTGCTGACGTCGACGCTTGGTACGCAGGGCCTGCGGGACCCGTTCATCATCCGCTCGCCGGAGGGCGACAAGTTCTACCAGATCGCCACCGATCTGAAGATCTACGGCAACGGCGACTGGGACGCGTCCCAGCGCACCGGCAGCAAGTCCATCATGGTCTGGGAGTCGACCGACCTGGTCAACTGGACCGATCAGCGCCTGGTGAAGGTCTCCCCGGACACGGCCGGCAACACGTGGGCTCCGGAGGCGTTCTACTCGAAGGAGCTCGGCGCCTACGTGGTCTTCTGGGCGTCGAAGCTGTATGCCGAGAGCGACCCGAACCACACCGGCAGCACCTACAACAAGATGATGTACGCGACCACGCGTGACTTCCGCACGTTCAGTGAGCCGAAGGTGTGGAAGGACCCCGGCTACTCGGTGATCGACTCGACGGTGATCGAGCACAACGGTGTCTATCACCGGATCACCAAGGACGAGCGGAACAACTCGTCGAACTCGCCGTGCAGCAAGTTCCTGATCCAGGAGAAGTCGACCGATCTGCTCAGCACGAACTGGGACTTCCAGGCCGAATGCATCGGCTCGGGCGCGCTGAGCCAGGGCGAGGGCCCGCTGGTCTTCAAGTCGAACACCGAGGACAAGTGGTACCTGTTCATCGACGAGTACGGCGGCCGCGGTTACGTCCCGTTCTCGACGACCGACCTGAACTCGGGGGTGTGGACGCCGGAGCCGACGTACAGCCTGCCGTCGCGGCCCCGGCACGGCACGATCCTGCCGGTCACGAAGGCCGAGTACGACCGGATCTCGGCGAAGTACGAGGAGCCGCCCACCCCGTCGATCGGCCTGCGGCTGCGCTACCAGTTCGACGAGACCAGCGGCACGGTCGCCCGGGACACCTCCGGCAACGACTTCAACGGCACCTACGTGCGCACTCCGGCGTGGGGCACCGGTGTCCAGGACGGCTCGTTCAAGATGTCCGGCGGCTCGAGCTCGCCGTACGTCACGATCCCGAACGGTGTGCTGAAGGGCGCGCAGGCGGCGACGGTGTCGGTCTGGGCGAAGTGGACCGCGTCGACCACGATCAACCAGTGGATCTACGCGCTCGGCCCGGACAGCAACAAGTACCTGTTCACCGGCCCGCGTAACGGCAGCAATGTGCTCTTCTCGGCGATCACCACCGGGTCCTGGCAGGCCGAGAAGCAGATGTCGTACAGCGCCGCGCTGCCCGGCGGCAGCTGGCAGCATCTCGCGGTCACCATCGACGGGTCGAACGCGGCGATGTACCTGAACGGCACGAAGGTCGCGAGCGCCACCGGGGTCACGGTCAAGCCGTCCGACCTGTACGACGCGTCGAAGAACTACAGCGGTTACGTCGGGCGTTCGCTCTACTCGGCCGACCCGTACTACGCCGGTGAGGTCGACGACTTCCGGATCTACGACGTCGCGCTGCCGGCTTCGGAGATCCTGGAGCTGGCCGGCCGCACCACGAGCATCGGCGGGGTCACGCTGCCGGAGCTGAAGGCCGACGCGATCATCGACGACACGAACGGCACGGTGAAGCTGCCGGTCAAGCCGGGCACCGACGTCACGAGGCTGGCTCCGTCGTTCGTGCTGGCGGCGGGCTCGAGCATCAGCCCCACCGCACCGCAGGACTTCACCAGCCCGGTCACCTATGAAGTGACCGATAGCAAAGGCACAAAACGGTCATGGGTGGTCAGCGCCCTGGTCATGAAGTCGCCGATCCTCCCGGGGCTGAACGCCGACCCGAACATCTCGGTCTTCGGCGACACCTTCTGGATCCACGCGACGACCGACGGGTTCGCCGGCTGGTCGGGCACCCAGTTCCACGCCTGGTCCTCGAAGGACCTGGTGAACTGGACCGACCACGGGGTGATCCTGGACCTCGGGCCGGACGTGTCGTGGGCCGACAACAGCGCGTGGGCGCCGACGATCGCGCAGCACAACGGCAGGTACTACTTCTACTTCTCCGGCGGTCTGGCCACCGGCAACACGGCCAAGCACCTGGGTGTGGCGGTGGCCGACTCACCGGCCGGCCCGTTCGTCGACGCGCTCGGCAAGCCGCTGGTCGCGGGCGGCACCTACCCGGGTCAGATGATCGACCCGGCGGTGTTCACCGACGACGACGGGAAGTCGTACCTGTACTGGGGCAACGGCAACTCGTACCAGGTGCCGCTGAACGACGACATGGTCTCGTTCGATCCCGCGCTGGTGAAGACGTACAAGCCTGCGAACTACAACGAGGGCAGCTTCGTCATCAAGCGGGGCGGCGTCTACTACTTCATGTGGTCGGAGAACGACACCCGCAGCGCCGACTACCGGGTGGCGTACGCGACCGGTTCGTCCCCGCTCGGGCCGTGGAGCGACCGGGTCGGTGTGATCCTGTCGAAGGACACGTCGCTGGGCATCCTCGGCACCGGTCACCACTCGGTGGTCCGGGTGCCGGGGTCCGACGACTGGTACACGGCCTATCACCGGTTCGCGATTCCGGGCGGTGACGGCACGCACCGGGAGACCACGATCGACAGGCTGGAGTTCACGGCGGACGGGGCGATCAAGCCGGTCGTGCCGACGCTGGAGAGCATCGCTCCGGTGACCGTCGCCGGCGCCGGTCCGGACACCGGCGGGCCTGAGGGCAGTGCCATCGCCCTGGCCGGCACGGTCTCCAACAGCGCCAACCGGCCGACGTGGACGGTGAACTCGACCGCCTGCGCCTTCGCCGACCCGCACGCTGCGGCGACCACGCTGACCTGCGCCGACAACGGTTCCTACACGGTCACGCTGACCGCCGGGAGCAGCAGCGACACGGCGACGATCACGGTGGTCAACGCGGTCCCGTCGGTCACGGTTCCGGCCGGTCACCCGGCGCCGGACGCGCCGGTCGCCACGAAGGCCGAGGTCGTCCGCAAGGTCACGGTCCGCGACGCGGGCGTTGCCGACACCCTCAGCTGTACGGCCACCTGGGGCGACGGTTCGACGTCGGCCGGAGTGGTGGCCGCGGGCGTCTGCACGGTCCGTCACCAGTACACGGCTGCCGGTCTGTACCGGCCGTCGGTGACGGTCAGCGACGACGACGGGGCCACCGCGAGTGGCGTGCTGCCGTTCGTGGCGGTCTACCAGCCGAAGGCCGGTTACCTGGCGGGCAGCGGCTGGAGCGGGACGACGGACTTCGCGTTCGTGGCCAGGTCCGGCAAGACCACCGGGAAGGCGTGGATCAGCGCGCCCAAGGGTGTCTTCGAGTCGGCGAACCTGACTCCGGCACTGGTCTGCGGGCCGGCCGGGCTGCTGCTGGGCAGCGGGACGTGGAACGGCGTGTCCGGCTACAGCGTGCTGGTCACGGCGGTGGACGGGCGGAAGGACCGGATCCACATCAGGGTCTGGCAGACCCGTACCGGAAAGGTCGTCCATGAGGTGAGCGACGCCGGCCTGGACGGCGGCGGCATCGTCTCCTGACGCGGCGGGAGCGGGTCGGGGGCATCCCCGGCCCGCTCCCCGTTGACATCCATATCGCCGAATGTTTACGTAAACATCCCACCTGGCCGGCTCCCGTGCTGTTCCGGCGTCCTCCGGACAGCCCCGGAAGCCGGCCGACGAACCTAGGGACTTCGATGAGAATTCGAGCGCTCCTCGCGGCCACGGTGCTGGCCGCCTCGCCTCTGGCCATACCACCGGCGGCCCACGCCGCCGAGGCCGCCACCGCCGCGACCACCATCACCATCGACCCGAGCTACCACGGGCCGGAGTGGGAGGGCTGGGGCACCAGCCTCGCCTGGTTCGCCGACGTCACCGGCGGCTACCCCGACGAGATCCGCAACAAGCTCGCCGACATGCTCTTCGGGGCGAACGGGCTGAACCTCAACATCGCCCGCTACAACATCGGCGGCGGCAACGCGCCCACGGTCAAGCCCTACCTGCGGCCCGGCGGCGCCGTGCCGGGCTGGTGGAAGGCGCCGGCCACGTACACGCCGGCCGACAAGGACTGGTGGGACCCGGACAATCCGGAGCACTGGAACTGGCAGGCCGACGCCAACCAGCGCTGGTGGGTCGACAAGATCAAGAGCCGGGTCGACCACTGGGAGACGTTCAGCAACTCGCCGCCCTGGTTCCAGACCGTCAGCGGGTACGTGAGCGGCGGTTTCGACCCGAACACCGACCAGATCCGGCCCGAGACACTCGACGACTTCGCGACCTACCTGACCCGGGTCACCGAGTTCCTGGAGAAGACGCACCAGATCACGGTCGACACCATCGAGCCGCTCAACGAGCCGAACACGAACTACTGGCGTACCACCCTGGGCTCGGACGGCCAGCCCACCGGGGGCCGCCAGGAAGGCGCCCACGCCGGGCCCGCCTCGCAGGCCGCGGTGATCGAGGCGCTGGACCGCGCCGCGCCGGACCGTGCCATCGCGGCGCCGGACGAGACCAACCCGGGGACCCTGGTCACCGACTGGTACGGCCTCACCCCGGCCGCCCGGGCCGCGGTCGACCGGATCAACGTGCACACCTACGGCACCGGCCGCCGGACCAGCGTGCGCGACATCGCCAAGGCCGAACAGAAGCCGCTGTGGATGAGCGAGGTCGAGGGCAGCTGGGGCAAGGACTTCACCAGCATGGACTCCGGCCTCGGCATGGCCCAGCGGATCATCGACGACCTGCGTGAGCTGGAGCCGTCGGCCTGGGTGCTGTGGCAGCCGGTCGAGGACGCCAAGAACATGATCGCCGAGGGCAACCTCCAGTGGGGCGCCATCCACATCCCGTTCGACTGCACGGCCACGGACACCCTGGCCACCTGCCCGATCCAGGCGAACACCAAGTTCGACACGATCCGGAACTTCACCCACTACATCCGCCCCGGCGACCACCTGGTGAAGGTCGACGGAACCCGGAGCGTCGCGGCGCTCTCCGCCGACAGCCTGACCGTGGTCCACGCCAACCCGGCCGCCACCGCCGAGAACGTGACCCTCGACCTGTCGAAGCTCGGCATCGGCAAGCGCTCCACGGTCACCCCGGTCGTCACCAGCGCGAGCGGCAAGCTGGTCAAGGGCGCCGCCGTACGGGTCAGCGACAAGCGGGCCACCCTCACCGTCCCGGCCCAGTCCGTGACGACCTTCCTGGTCAGCTCGGCCACCGACACCGGCGCGGCGCACCTGCCGGCCGGCCACACCTACCGCCTCGAAGGTGTGCCCAGCCGGCGGTCGCTGACACCGTCCGGCACCGGCATCGTGATCCGCACCAACGACACCACGGCCGCCGACCAGCTGTGGACCGTGCAGCCGGCCGCCGGGCACGAGGAGTACCAGCTGATCAACGCGGGCACCGGGCAGCGGCTGGCGGTCCGCGACGGAAACGCGGTCGCCGAGACGGCCGGGACCGTCGACGACGGTGCACTGTGGCGTTTCTCGACCACCGGGGACGGCACCTACACACTGATCAACGTGGGCGCGCGTCGCCTGCTCGACGTGAACGGGGAGGCCACCACCGACGGATCCCGGGTCGGCACCTATCTGCCCACCTCCGGGGCGAACCAGCGGTGGACGCTCAAGGACGAGACGGTCGGCCGTACCGAAATCGCTCTGGCCCACACCGTGCCCGGACTGGCGCCCGCGCTCCCCGCGACGGTGACCACCGTCCTGCCCAGCGGCGAAAGCCGCGCCCTGCCGGTCACCTGGACCCTGCCCGCCGCGTCGAAATGGCGCAAACCGGGCGTGGTGCTGGTCAAGGGAACCGCGACCGACGTGCTCGGCAAGGCGGTCGCCGCGACCGCCAAGGTGACCGTGGACGTGTGGACGTCGACCGAACCGACCCGGGCCAAGACCTTCGCCGGAGGCCTCCCGGCCATGCCCGCCACGGTGACCGCGATCGGCCGGAACGGCGGACGGGCCACCGTCCCCGCCACCTGGGGCGCCGGCGACTACAGCAGGCTCGGTGTGGTGACGGTGGCCGGGACCGCGACGATCGTTCCCGGACAGACCCTGCCGGCGAGCGTACGGGTGCAGGTCACCGCGCCGTCCGAGGGGCTGCTCGACGGCGTCACCGTGAGCGCCTCCTACACCGAGCCCGGCTACTCGACGGCCGGGCTCACCAACGGCAACCTGACCGACAAGGCCTGGTCGAACTGGAAGGGGTCCGGCCGCAACCCGGTCGAGACACTGACCGCGACCCTGCCGGCCGGCGCCTCGCCGAGCCGGGCGGTGCTGCACTTCTACCGCGACAACTCGTCCGGCGGCGGCATCGCCGCCACCGTCCAGGCCGGCACTTCGACCGCCTCCGGCGGCTGCCAGGTCAGCGGGTCACCGATCGCGGTCACGTCGACGATCGTCGACATCCCGGTCACCCCGGGCCCGCTGTGCCTCCAGCTCACCCCGACACCGGACGGCTACCTGACCGTCTCCGAGCTTCAGGTGTACGCCGCAGCGCCCGGCCGCAGCGCAGACGCCTCGGTCACGTCGATCCTGGTCGACGGCGTGCCGATCACGAGGTTCGACCCGGCCGTCACGAACTGGCGGGTGCCGGTACGTGACCTGTCCTGCGTCGAGGTGACCGCGGTGACCGCCGACCCGTACGCGACGGTCGCGGTCACCGGCTCCGGCAGCGTCCGCACCGTCGTCACCACCAGTGAGGACGGTTCGGCGCAGACGACCTACCGGGTCACGCTCGTCCGCAAGCACTGACCCGCTTTCCGGGCGCTCGTTCTGTCAGCTCAGGCTTGTTCGTTTCAGTTCAGGCAGAGGCAGAACGGGTGCCCGGCCGGGTCGAGGAAGACCCGGAACGTGGTCCCCGGCTGGTGGGGGTGTTTGGTGGCGCCGAGCGCGAGCACCGCGGCCTCGGCCGTGTCGAGGTCGTCGACGACCACGTCGAGGTGGAACTGCTGCGGCGCCTCCTGGCCCGGCCAGACCGGCGCCCGGTAGTTCTCGACCTGCTGGAACGAGATGCACTGCCCGTAGTCGGCTTTGAGATCGACCCAGTCCTCGGAGACCTCGGCCTTCCAGTCGAGCATCTCGCCGTAGAACTTCGCGAGCGCGGCCGGGTCCGGGCAGTCGATGACGGTGGTGGGGAAACGTGCGATAGCCATACCGGCGATGCTAGAAAGCATTCCGGACGTTCCGGTTCCGGTTTCCCGATCGAATTCAGTCCGGCGCGGCGGCGCGTAGCCTGAGCGGTGTCTCCACCGGTTCTTCCACCACCAGCGTCTCGACCATCGGCGTCTCGATCATCGGCGTCTCGATCATCGGCGTCTCGACCGTTGGCCGTGGGCGGATCAGCAGGAACACGACGGCGTCCCAGAGGGTGTGCACGAGCATCGGAAGCACCAGGCTCATCGAGCTCACGTAGATCATCGTGAACAGCAGCCCGAGCAGCCCGACGGTGATCAGGGCACGCCCGCCCTGATAGACGTGCGCCACCAGGAACAGCACCCAGCTCCCGACCGCCGCGACCCACAACGGCAGCCCGAGCAGCTCGGTGCCGACCGCGAGCAGAAGCCCCCGGTACAGGAACTCCTCACCGATCCCGAACGCGACCGCCGTCCCACCGGCCAGCCACCGCTCCCGGCCGGTGCGGGGCAGCAGCACCTCGACCGACGCGGCCAGCGGTCCTTTCCGCGAACGCAGATAGACGGCCAGCAGCAGCACCAGGAAGTACCCGGTGTAGACGTAGTCCTGCCAGTTCCCCTCGGGCGCCCGCCAGCCGACGTCACCGAGCGTCAGATCCGGATGGATCGCCACAGCGAGCAGCCCGTTCACGACGAGGCCGACCATGGTGAGAATGCTGTTCCGGAAGAACTTCGCGCGATCCCGGGCCACCGCCTCGAGCAGCTGCCGCCGCCTGATCACACCCAGCACCGTGCTCAGCAACAGAACGCCGAAGACCCCCGCGATCAGCCCGGAGCCGACCATCCCGTCCATGTCCGCCATGACGCATCATGATGATCGATCACCAGCCCGAACAGCAACCGCCGCCGGCCCCGGCTCTCGCACAGCCCGACCCCGCCCTCGCCCCGGCTCTCGCACAGCCCGACCCTCCCCTCGCCCCGGCTCTCGCGCAGCCCGACCCCGCCCTCGCACCGGCTCGCCCCGCAGCCGGAACCATCCGAGCAGGCCGAGCGGCAGCATCATCCAGAACGAGGCGAGCCGGTACAACAGCACCACCGCCGCCCCGGTCGCCTCGGGCATCCCGGCCGCCATGAGACCGGCAAGCATGCTCGCCTCGATCAGCCCGACCCCGCCCGGCGTGATCGGCACCTGCCGGACCACCTGCACCGCCAGGTAGATCAACGCGAGCCGCCCCCACCCGAGCGTCCCACCGCAGGCCACCGCCGCCGCGGCCAGGCACAACATGTCCAGGGACCAGTTCACCAGGGCCGCGCGCAGAGCACCGAGCCAACTGTGCCGCGGCAGATCACGCAGCCCCCGCGCGGCCGCCCCGAGGGCCGGCCACCGCAGACCGGTCCGCCGGGCGACGCGGGCGATCCGGTCCCGCTGACCACTCCAGAGCAAACCCGTCAGCGGTACGGCCAGAGCACCGCCCCCGATCACAAGCCCGATCGTCCCCGGATTGGCCACCAGCCAGCCCGCCCCGTAGAGCAGCCCGAGCGCCGCCGCCGACAGGATCCCGGACACCGCCGTGACGATCGCCGCGACGGTGCTGCTGGCCCCGTGCCGCTGATAGACCCGGAACGCGAACGCCGCCGACACCGCCGACCCGGCCGGAACCGCCATGCTGATCGCCGACCGGCTCAGGGTCAGAGCGACCGCCCGCCCGCGCGGCAGGTCCACGCCGAGCCCGGCGAGAAGCCGCCGCTGCTGTGCCGCGAACGCCATCTGCGACAACAGCGCCACCCCACCCGCCGCCGCGGTCCACCAGGGATCAGCCGCGAGCAGAATCCGCCCGACCTCGGCCACGTCCGGCAGCCGCCCCCGCAGAGCGACCACGGCAACCACCCCGACCGGCAGGAACAGCCCTACCCGCAGCCACCGCCACCCGGCCGGCGATATCCCGCGGGCGGCACTCTCCACGATCGACGTCACGCCTTCAGCCTGCTCGCCGTCCGCTCCCCCGTCGTCCTCCCAGCGCGGGCCTCCGCCATACCGCACCCGCGGTATTCCTCAGCCGCCCCTCAGCTCCACACCACACCCACCCGAGCCGCAACCCCGCCGGCCCGGGCCGCAACCCCGCCAGCCGTCGCCCAGCACGGTAAAACCGCCCACATTCCCACGCTCAACGACGGCTCACGACCCCAGCCGTCGCCCAGCACGGTAAAACCGCCCACATTCCCACGCTCAACGACGGCCCACGGCCCCAGCCGTCGCCCAGCACGGTGAAACCGCCCGTATTCCGGTGCTGAGCGACGGCTCGCGGTCTTGGTTTTCAGAGGTTCAGCAGGCCGGTGACTGTCATGGTGATGCCGAGGATGGTCACCAGGGCTGCGGAGAGCAGGGGCAGGCGGGTCAGCAGGGGGCTGTTCGCGGCTGGGCGGGCGGCGGCGATCCGGTCCCGGGCGGTCACCAGGGCCAGGCCGAGGGCTACCAGGACGGCGGCCAGGCCGGCGCTGAAGGCGACGATCATGCCGAGGCCCAGGGCGGTCCGGTTCAGGCCGGCCGCCAGGATCAGCACGCCGAGCGCCTCGGGGCAGGGGATGATTCCGCCGGCGGCGCCCATCGCGGCGAGTTCGCGGATCCGGGCCTTCACCGGGACGGCGCCGAGGACCTGCACGGTGTGCCCGTTCACCGGCCCATACCCATGCCCATGCCCATGCCCATGCCCGTGTCCATGCCCCTGTCCATGTCCGTGTCCATGCCCCTGTCCATGCCCGTGCCCGTGTCCATGTCCGAACCCGTGTCCGTGGCGAGACCAGGGAGCATTGCGATGATCATGGGACGATGCGCCGGGAACAGCAGCCGCAACCGGGGCCTGCGGGTCGGCTACGGGCGTGTGGGGGCGGTCGGACCAGCGGCGGTGGGTGAGGCGCAGGCCCAGCACCAGGACGATCACTCCGGTGGTGGTTTGCAGGAGTGGGGCCAGCACGCCCGGGACCACGTAGTGGCCGGCCAGCAGGACCACGGCGCCGATCAGCAGCACCGAGCCGGTGTGGGTGACGGTGATGACGCCGCCCAGGGCGAGCGCCTGCGCCGGTGTCCCCCGGGAGCCGACGAGGTAGGCGGCCAGCATGGTCTTCCCGTGGCCGGGGGTGAGGGCGTGCAACCCGCCGAGGACCACGCAGACGCCGATGAGGAGCAGCAGCGCCCACGGTGACGACAGTGGTTCGCGGAGGGCGTCGAGCATGCGGTGGCCCGTACCGTCGCCGGTTGGGGAAAGCCGGACGCTGATCGCCCGCCCATCGTCACTGCGGGTGATTTCTCCCGGGCCTCGGCCCGCCGAACGGTCGAGGACGACGTTGGTCTGGACGCTGGTCGGTTGTCCGGGATCGAACGCCTGGGTGACCTCGAATCGGCCGGCGCCGGCGGGCATCGGCGCGGTGCCGCTGACGGTGATCGCACCACCGGCGGCCAGGTCGGCGAAGGGCGGCAGGCTGCTCCCGGTGATGGTGAGCGGCGCGTCCGCCCCGTCGACCCGAACGTTGAGCGCCCCGGTGAGCCGAGCCACGAGCGCACCCGTTTCCACCACGCTGAGCTGGGAATCCCCGTCGCCGTCGAAGGTCCGCGCGAAGGCCGGCGCGACGAGCGGCCCGGGTGTGACGACGAGTTCGACTTCGAGCGCGGCGGTTCCGGCGGTGAGCTGGACCTGTTGCACGATCTCGTCGTAGGGATGCGCGGCGGCCGGCGACCAGGGCAGGGCAGCCAGGGCGACCCCGGCGACGAGCGCGCCGAATGACCGAAAAAGACCAGAAGAAGGCACCATACGGAGAGTAATGACCGCTTTGTCATGATTAGCCGATAACCCGAGACACCTCCCGTAATCGGTGACGGCGGCCGAAACCCGCGACTGGCG
Source organism: Actinoplanes sp. NPDC026670 (assembly GCF_040638175.1). Lineage (NCBI taxonomy): Bacteria > Bacillati > Actinomycetota > Actinomycetes > Micromonosporales > Micromonosporaceae > Actinoplanes > Actinoplanes sp. NPDC026670. Next base: position 9,911 of record NZ_JBEZXU010000001.1, on the reverse strand, counting down.
AGTCCCGGTCCGCCGCATATCACGCAGGACGGGACGATTTCAGCCGGTGGCCATCGACACCCGCTTCTTTTACGGTGATGCGAGCTCCGAAATGGACAGGAGAATCCGTAGATGAGTCACGACGACGTGGCGCCAACCCGGCGCCGTTCGGTCCGTGTCCTGAGTGCGGCGGCGATCGCCACCGTGCTGACCGTCGCCCCGGCCACCGCCGCATCGGCCGGCGGTCACCACCATGGGCACGGTGGATACAACCCGTGCGCCAAGCAGGTGAACGACACCTATGCAGAAGTGCTGAAATGCGTGACGGTGGACGGGGTGCTGAAGCACCTCAAGGAGTTCCAGAAGATCGCCGACCGCAGCACCGACCCGGTCTACCCGGACAGCCGGGCGGCCGGCACGAAGGGCTACGCGGACAGCGTCAAGTACGTGTCCGGGCTGCTCCGTAAGGCCGGATACAAGGTCACTCTGGACCCGTTCGAGTTCCAGTTCGTGTTCCCGGCGGTGCTGGACCAGATCACCCCGGCTGCCGCGTCGTACGAGACCGGCGCCTTCACCAACAGCCCGTCCGGTGACGTGACCGGCAAGGTCATCCCGGTCGACGTCAACCTGACCGGCGACCGGGCCAGCAGCAGCGGCTGCGAGGCCGCCGACTTCACCGGCCTGGACTTCAGCGGGACCGCCGACATCGCCCTGATCCAGCGCGGCACCTGCAACTTCGTCGTGAAGGCGCAGGCGGCCCAGGCGGCCGGGGCCGAGGCCGTGGTCCTGTTCAACCAGGGCAACGACCCGACCCGTGAGGGCCTGATCGTCGGCACGCTCGGTGACGACCCGGGCGTCACGATCCCGGTGGTGGGCGCCAGCTTCGCCGACGGCGCCGCCCTGGCCGTGGCCGGTTCGACGGCGCACGTACGGGTGCTGCCGTCCGAGACCCGGACCGACGTCAACGTGATCGCCGAACTGCCCGGTAAGAACCGGGACAACGTGGTGATGGCCGGTTCGCACCTGGACAGCGTGACCGCCGGCGCGGGCATCAACGACAACGGCTCCGGTTCGGCCGCCATCCTGGAGACGGCGCTGACCCTGGCCAAGATCAAGCCGCAGAACACTCTCCGGTTCGCCTGGTGGGGCGCCGAGGAGGAGGGTCTGCTCGGTTCGGCGGCGTACGTCGCGGAGCTGTCCCAGGCGGAGAAGGACAAGATCGCCCTCTACCTGAACTACGACATGGTCGGTTCGCCGAACTACATCTTCCAGGTGTACGACGCGGACGAGTCGTCGTTCCCGGCGCCGGTCGTGGTGCCGGAGGGTTCGACCGCGCTCGAGGACCTGTTCGAGTCGTACTACACGTGGAAGAAGCTGCCGTACGACGATGCGGAGTTCTCCGGCCGCAGCGACTACCAGGCGTTCATCGAGGCGGGCATCCCGTCCGGTGGCCTGTTCACCGGCGCCGAGGTGGTCAAGACCGAGCAGCAGGCCACGATCTGGGGCGGCACGGCCGGCGCGTCGTTCGACCCGAACTACCACGCGGCCGGCGACGACATCACCAACCTGGACCGCAAGGCCCTCGAGGTGAACAGCGACCTGATCGCGTTCGCGCAGCTCACCTACGCCTTCTCGACCGAGCCGGTGAACGGCGTGAAGGGCAAGCCGGTCCCCGGCAAGCCGTTCAAGCTGCCGGCCCCGGCCGGTCCGCAGGGCACGTTCAACACCGGCGACGGCGGCCACGAGCCGCACCACCCGGAAGCGTAAGCAGCTGAAACGCGGAAGGCCCGCCCCATCGGGGCGGGCCTTCTCCGTACAACGGCGTCAGATGTCGCGGCCGCCCGGCTCGGGCGCCGCGGTCAGGTCCATCAGCTGCTGCTGGACGTGGTTGGTCAGCGCCTCCTGGTAGCTGGTGGCGAGCTGGCCGAGCCGCTCGATCTCGTCCAGCGCCGCCGACCGCTTCTCGACCAGGCTGTCCATCGCCTCGGTGTGGTTGCGCCGGGCGTCCGACTCGATCGTGGCGGCCTTGATCTGGGCCTCGCTGACGAGCTGGTCGGCCTTGCCCTGAGCGCCGGTGATCAGCGTCTCGGACTCGCGCTGCGCGTCGCGCATGTGCTCGTCGGCGGTCCGCTGGGCCATCATCAGCACCCGCGAGTTGCGGTCGTCGTCGGCGGCGTTGAGCGCCGGCAGCGCCCCCGACGGCGCCTGGCTGCGGGCGCGCTGAAGCTGATCCTGCACGTTACGGGCGTTCTGCTCGGCCCGGGCCCGGGCCTCCTGGAGCCGCTCCAGCTGGGCGGCCAGGTCGGCGAACTCGTTGTTGAGGACCATCGTCGCGGCCGGGTTGCCGCCGCCTCCGCCACCACCGCGCTGGAGCTGGTCCTTGAGAGCGCCGTTCTCCTCCAGGAGCCGGGTCAGCTCGGACTCGACCTCGTCGAGGAAGGCGTCGACCTCTTCCTCGTCGTATCCACGCTTCCCGATCGGCGGCTTCTTGAACGCCACGTTGTGAATGTCTGCTGGAGTGAGCGGCATCGTGCTCCTCGGTTCCCTTGGTTGGGTCGTGCGGCCAGAAATCCTACGCAACGGCCCGGTGCCCCTGCCGTGGGCGTGATCGAGCGGGCCTCCTACCCACAAGAATCCGACCGAGACTACCGGCGCCCGCCCCGCCGCGCACGCCCACGCCGTCCGCATCACACTCATTCGCGGGTTCTTCCGTTCGCCGCACAGGGGGCGAGCAGGCCGCGTAGATTCTGAAGGTCATGAAAGCGAGACGATTCGGCATCGCGCTGCTGCTGGTCACGGCGGTTCTGGGCCCGGTCGCTCCGGCGCCCGCTGTCGCCGCTCCGGCTGACGGCCGCCAGTTCAAGCAGGGCTATCAGGACGGCTTCGACAGAGGCATGGCTGCCGCCCGGACCGACTGTGCCAAGCCGATCCGGGCGCAGACCTACGAGGCCACCGACTACACCCGCGGGTTCGACCTCGGCTTCGACCGGGGCTTCCAGGCGGGCGCGGAAGAGTACTGTCCGTAAGGTTCTCAGTGCCAGAAGACGGCGACCGCGGCGTTCACCAGGGTCAGCGTGATGATCCCGATGAAGTGCCCCTTGTTGACCTCTTCGCGCTTGCGCGGGATGAACACCATGATGAAGATCAGCACGGCGAAAAGCAGCTTCACACCGAGCTTGACCGGGTTCGGCTCGTCGTCGCCGCCTCCGCGCAGCGGCGCCGACAGGGCGATGCCGCTGGCGAGCTGGATGATCGCGCCCCAGAGGACCGCCGGGTTGATCCGGAACTTTCCGGACACGAACTGAGTGACGGCGCCGCCGAGCAACAGGGCGAAACCGACCAGGTGAATGAAGAGAAGAATCAGCCGCAGTGCTTCCACCTGCCGAAGCTTGCCAGGGCGATCACCTGCGGATGACCCCGGGGGTACGCCGGGTGAGCACCGGTTCGGCCAGGAAGAGCGCCAGGGCGGCCAGGGCGAGCACCCCACCGGCCAGGGTGGTGGCCCGGGCGCCGGGGCCGTCGAGGACCGCCGCGCCGAGCAGCGACCCGGCCGCGATGCCGATGTTGAAGGCCACCGAGTTGCCGGCCGAGGCCATGTCGGTGCTGCCGGGCGCGACTTCGAGCACCCGGTTCTGTAGTGCCGGGGTGAGCGCGCCGATCGCGAACCCGGTGACGGCCAGCAGCAGCACGGTGGCGGCCCGGTCGTCGGCGGTGAGGTACATGGTGATCAGGGCGGCGGCGAGCAGGGCCACCGATCCGGTCACCGCGCCGCGCTGCCATCGGTCGCTGGCCCAGCCGCCGGCCGCGATGCCGCCGAAGTCGGCGATCCCCCGGGCGAGCAGCAGCGGCGCCACGGCGGCGGCCGCGAATCCGGTCACCTGGGTCAGGAACACCTCGGTGTACGTGAACGACGCGTACAGCCCGGCCACGGCGAGGGTGGTGACGGCGACGAGGATCGCGTACCGCCGGCGGTCGGGGTTGGTGCCGGTGGCCGCGTGGGTGGCCGAAACCTGAACCGCGGGCATGCCGGCGACCAGGGCCAGGAAGGCGGCGAAGGCCAGCGCGGACAGGGCGAGGAAGGCGGCCCGCCAGCCGTACTGCTGGCCGATCCAGGTGCCGGCCGGGACGCCCAGCATCGGGCCGAGGGACGCGCCGGCGAAGACCACGGCGCCGACCCGGCCGCGGACCGTGACGTCGAACATGGCCGCCACCACCGGGGAGACCACGGCCCAGAAGATCGCCTGGGAGAGGGCGGCCAGCAGGCGGGCGCCGAGCAGCACCGGGTAGGACGGCGCGGCGGCGGAGAGCAGGTTGGCCAGCACCAGGACGGCCACCAGCAGGATCATGAGACGGCGCCGGGGCACGTTCCGGGTGGCGAACGTCAGGGGGATGGTCACGATGGCGACCGTCACGGCGTACCCGGTGATCAAAAGACCGATCGCCTCGGGTGGGACGCCGAGGTCTCCCGAGACGAGGGTCAGGATGCCGATAGGCATCGTCTCGGTGGCGACGTAGCAGAACGCCGCGGCGGCCAGCGCCAGTAGGTTGCCCACCGGCCCACCGTATCGATGGACCGGTGGGCCGGGGGCCCGGTGGGTTTCCGCTAGTCGACGACGTGCGGGTTGATCACGCCGCGGCGGGCGATCGCGACGGCGAGGCCGGCCAGGGCGACCGCCGGCACCGTGCCGATCAGCCAGGCCGCGGTGGCCGTGGTGCCGCCGATCAGGGTGGTGAAGTTGGCGAGGATCACCCAGACGGCGAGGGCGATGCCGATCGCGCCGAGCAGCGGGGCGATCAGGGTGGTGAGGACCGGGCTGCCGGGGACCTCGCGGCGGAAGAAGGCGATCACCGAGACGCTGGTGAGGAAGTAGTTGACCATCATGGCGACCACCGCGACGCCGCTGAACCAGGAGAAGAGGGTGAGCACCGGGTCCTGTCCGAGGATCGCGAACGGCAGCACCAGCACCAGGACGCAGGCGGTCTGGATGGCACCGGCCAGGCCGGGCGAGTGCCGCCGGTTGAGGCGGGCGACCGAGTGGTGCAGCACCTTGTCGCGGCTGAGCGAGTAGAGGTACCGGGTGATCGAGTTGTGGAAGGCCAGGATGCCGGCGAAGAGCGAGGTGGCGAGCAGGATCTCGAGGACCTTGCCGGTCCAGTCGCCGAGTTGGCCGCCGACCGCGGCGAAGACGAACCCGGCGCCGTCCCCGGCGTCCAGGGCCGCGCCGGCCGCGCCCACCACGTTCTGCGGGCCGTAGTAGGCGACGAGCATCCAGGTCACGAACGCGAAGAAGCCGGACACGATGACGACCGCGAGGTAGGTGGCGCGGGGCACGGTCTTCTGCGGGTCGCGGGCCTCCTCGCCGTAGATGGCGGTGGACTCGAACCCGAACATCGACGCGATCGCGAACATCAGGGCCACGCCGGGCGCGCCGGCCAGCGCGGTGTCCAGGGAGAACACCTCGCCGGCTGCGAGGTTGTCCGCGGTGAAGAGGGTGACCAGGGCGAACGCGCCGAGCAGGCTGAACTCGGCGGCAACCAGGACGGCCAGGACCCGGGCGCCGATGTCGATGCCGAGGGCGCCGAGGGCCTGGACGATCGCCATGGTGAGCAGCGTCCAGAGCCACCACGGGCCGAACCCGAAGAGGCCTTCGACGATCACGCCGTACAGGCCGTACATGGCTGCCTGGATCACGTTATATGCGAATAAAGCGACTGCAGCTGAGGAGATGCCGGTGATCTGCCCCAGGCCGCGGCCGATGTAGGCGTAGAAGGCGCCGGCGTGCACCACGTGCCGGCCCATGGCCACGAACCCGATGGAGAACAGCAGGATGATCAGGCCGGCCGCCAGGTAGGCCATCGGCAGCCCGGCGCCGTTGCCGAGCACGATGGCGAGCGGGGCGGCGCCGGCGATGCCGGTCAGCGGGGCCTGCGCGGAGAAGACGAAGAAGAGGATGCCCACCACGCCCAGCGCGTTGGGTTTCAGTCGATCGGTCGAGACGCTCATTCGGGCTCCAGGTCGTTCGGCTACGAACGTTTGGGTCCGAAGAGTGCGCCGCCGAACTCGCCCATGTCAACGGTTTGCCGAATTCTCGCGGTTGTTACCGGCGACCCTTGTGTACGGGACCTCCGACTCCTATCGTACGGGTCCAAACGACCCTGGGAGGCGCCGTGTTCCTCGACCCCGCTCGCCTGGCCGAGACGGCCGAACAGCTCACCGCGCGCGGCATCGACGTGCTCCGGGTCGGCTACGCCGACCTGACCGGCGCCGAACGCGGCCGCGACCTGCTCGTCACCCATCTCCCCCGGGCCGCGGCCGGCGGGGTCGCGTTCTGCAAGTCGGTCTTCGCGACCAGCCCGATGGGTGACGTCGTCCCGATCGACGGCGGCATCGGCGACGGCCTGCCCGACGTCATCGCCGTCCCCGACCTGGACACGCTGCACGACGTGCCGTGGGAGGAGGGTGTCGCGCACGTGATCGCCGACATCCACGACGCCGACGGCAGCGTCTGCGAGACCAGCCCGCGCAACGTGCTGAAACGGGTGGTCGACGCGTTCCACGCTCTCGGCCTGAACCCGGTCGTCGGACCCGAGCTGGAGTTCTACGTGCTGGAGCCGGACGGGGCGGGCGGCTGGCGGCGGTACGGCGAGGCCACCGGCAACGTCTACGTCACCGGGCGCAAGGGCGACCCGCAGAACATCCTGATCCGCAAGCTGCGGCAGCTCGACGGGTACGGGCTCGACGTGGTCGCGGCCAACCACGAGTTCTCCAGCGGCCAGTTCGAGATCAACCTCTGGCATTCGGCGGCGCTCGACGCGGCCGACCGGGCGTTCCGGTTCAAGACCGCGGTCAAGGAGCTCTCCCGGATGGAGGACCGGCTCGCCACGTTCATGGCCAAGCCGTTCAACGACGAGGGCGGGTCGGGTTTCCACCTGCACTTCTCGGCCCTGGATCAGCAGGGCGGGAACGCCTTCGCCAGTGCGGACGGCCTGTCCAAGCTCGCCGAGTCGGCCATCGCCGGGATCATCGCGCACGCGCCCGCGCTCGCCGCACTGAACAACCCGACTGTCAACTCGTACAAACGCTTCGGGCCGGACACGCTCGCGCCCTGGCTGATCGACTGGGGGCTGGACAACCGCAGCGCCATGATCCGGATCCCACCCGAGCGTGGCGGGGCGACCCGGCTCGAACTCCGGCTCGGCGACGCGACCGCGAACCCGTACCTCGCCATCGCCGGCATGCTCGCCGCGGCGCTGCTCGGCATCCGCGACGCGCTCGCCCCACCGGCCCCGCTCGCCGGTTACGGCTACGACAGGTCCAAGGCCGAACTCCTGCCGCAGCACCTCGGGACCGCCCTCGACGCGCTGGAGGCGGACACCGATTTCGGCACGCTGCTCGGTCCCCAATTCGTCAAGACCTTCCTCGACTACAAGCGCAACGAGCTGGAACGGTTCCATCGGCACGTGACCGACTGGGAGTTCCGCGAATACTCCTACCACCTCTGACCCGTACGATCGCCCACATGACGGACCAGTACTCGCTCGTGGCGACCGAGCGGGCCGCGCGCGCCCACATGGAGCAGCTCGACCCGGCCCTCGACTTCGAGTCGGCGCAGGCCGTCGCCAGCATCTACCGGGCCGCGAACGCCGTCCGGGGGCACGTCACCAACGAGGTCCTGCGCCCGGTCGACCTCAGCTGGACGGGTTTCGTGGTGCTCTGGGTCGTCTGGATCTGGGACGGCCTGGAGACGCGCCACGCCGCCGAGGCCGCCGCCATCTCCAAGGGCACCCTCACCGGCGTCGTCAAGACCCTGGAGACCCGCGGCCTGCTCACCAAACAGCAGCGCCAGGACGATCGGCGCCTCGTCGACCTGCGCCTCACCCCGGCCGGCATCGACCTGATGAAAGAGATCTTCCCGCGGTTCAACGCGATCGAATCGCGCGTGGTCAGCGGCCTCTCGGAACGCCGGAAAAAGGACCTCACGGCGTCTCTGCGCACGATCGTCACCGACATCGAAGACCTAAAAGATAAACAACCTTAATTGTACGAGCTACTCAGGCACCCACCTACCACGCGACGTTTTCCCAGGTCAAGGCCATAGCGCGAGCGCCGGGCCGGAGCCTTTGGTCACCGAATCCCACGTGATCGACAGATGCGAACGCAGGCCGTATGTTAGTCGGCGTTCTCAGCTTTGGCCGGACGACGTGGGGAGTCGCCGCAGTGCACGGTAACGGCGAGGAGCCCAGTCCGCTCCGAATCGGCGGATGGCTCGAACCGGGCGCCCGGCCGATCGACGACAGCCGGGCCCTCACCGGCCCGACCCGGCCACTGGCCCTGCCCGCCGGGCCCACGTCAGCCGCCGCCGGCACCGCCGCCTCCACCGGAACCGTGCACACCGGCCGGCACCGCGCCGTCCGCCGCTGGTGGCGCCTGGCCGCCGCATCGGCCGCCGTCGTGCTCGGGGTGATCGCCGCGGTGCAGATCGCCGACGACTCCGACCCGGGCGCCACCCCCGGCACGTCACTGCCGCTGTGGACCGGCGACCCGTGGTCGGTGCCGACCCCGCCGGTGTCGATCGCCCCGCAGCCGTCGGCCGAGCCGGCCCCGCCCGTGCCCACCGCGATCCCGTCGGTGCCGGTCGCCACCCAGGTCCCGCCGGCCCAGCCGTCCCGGACGCCGACGACCCCGGCGAAACCGGTGACCCCCACGGTCTCGGTCACCGCCGCGCCGGTCCCCGCGGTCGTCGACCTGAGCTCCGAAGGCGTGCAGGACTGGGTGCACTGGGGCCTCACCGACGCCACCTCGGTGAACCGCCGCCGCGGCGCCTCCGCGATCAAGGACCTGGGCGGCACACCCCGGGGCCGCTACGACAACAACCCGCAGCTGTACACGTGGACCGGCGGCAGCCCGGCGAACACCGCCACGCGCACCCCGACCGGCGTCTACACGTGCGGCCAGGGCGCGACGTTCACTCTGCGTGCCCCGGCTTCCCCGACCACCCGGACGCTGCGTGTCTACGCCGGCGTGTGGATGGCCGCGGGCCGTTTGACGGTGACCGTCCCCGGCGCGGCGACCGCCACCCAGACCCTGGAGAACCGGAACGCGATCAGCACGGCCCGTTTCGACATCCACTACCGGGCGGCCGCCGGCACCGAACTGACCGTGACCTGGACAGCGACCGCCGTCTACCACCCCACCTGCGGCAACATCGACCTGCAGGCCGCCACCCTCAGCTAGACATCGTCCGCAGCCGGCCCCGAGACCGCGAGCCGTCGCTGAACACTGGAATGCGGGCGGCTTTACCGCGCTGAACGACGGCCGGTCGAGGCCACAGCCGGTCGAGGCCACAGCCGGTCGGAGCCGCGTCCCGCTCTGCGGACCTTCCGCCGCCTGGCATGTCGAGTGCGACTGGCAGACCTCGCCGTAGGGCCTGCCGTTTGGAGGCATCGCTCACCGCGATCAGAAAAGGCCGTGTCGGCGTCCCGCCTCGGCGATCCATGTTCGGTGCGCCAAGGTCGCAGGTCGCGGCCCAAGGCAACAGGCTCCGTAGCGGTGACGGGCGCACACGTTGACGTTGTGTGTGCTCGTGTAGTGGTCCTGGCGTGGCTGAACGCTCACGATCGGCCGTGCGCGTGCTCTTGTCACCGCCGGGGCAAGTACCGGAGCACACGATCGGCCAGTGTGTGCGCTGGTCAACGCTACCGGCAGCCCTTGCCGACCCGCGACGCACGCAACCGGCAGCAGCAGGTCCTGCGGAACGGGCCGAAAGCCCCCGGCCGTCGCCCAGCGTGGTAAAACCGCCCGCATTCCGGTGTTCAGCGACGGCTCGCGGTCACGGCCGCGACCGAGCCGAACGGGCGAGCGGGCGAGCGAGCGGGCGAGCGGGCGAGCGAGCGGGCGAGCGGGCGAGCGAGCGGGCGAGCGGGCGAGCGAG